>NZ_JAMRYX010000174.1 GCF_024448135.1 Methylocystis suflitae | reverse complement strand
AAACCAAGCGCGGCTTCCCATAAGGACACGTCTTCTACGTGAACTATGCGCGTCTTTGCGCAAAGGCGTTCGCTAAGCTTCGAGAGGCTTTCTGCAGGCGCCCGGCGAAATTCGCGTATTGCGTTCGCTAGAGAAGAGGCCGTGTCGCTTTCGAATGCTTCGATGCGCGGTGCGTCCTTTCGACGCAAATGACGCGGTCGTTTTTCCTCGCGTCAATTTCTGGCATTTGTCAAAAGTAGGATGAGCGTCCAGCGGCGCGGGCGATGCAATGGCATGACAATAGTCGAGCCGCGAACCAAAAATCCGCTATAGAAGATCCAGGGCTCAGCAACGTTCGCCAACAAGAGCGGCAGCCCGGGACTCAATATGGATCGAGGGATGGAAATGAAGAATTGGCGTAGCGTTGCAGCTGCAGTTCTTGGCGCGCTTTTTTCGCTGGCGTTGACAGCCCCGCTGCGCGCGTCGGAGGGCGGCGCAGGCCCCGAAGCCATGTCGATGGGCAATATGTGCATGGTCATGTTCGGCTACGACATGATTCACATTACGGCCTATCAACCCGGCAAATCGCGCAGCGAATATTGCGCCGAGATCCCGACCGCCGGACCAACCATTCTGGTGTTCGACATCGAAAATCCGACGTTTCGCGACATGCCGCTGGAACTGCGAATCATTCGCGATCCGCTGACGCCGATCACGAAGGGCACCGATCTTGAAGCGCTGACCGAAGTTCATCGTCCCGCGACCAAATACACCAAGGGCACCTTTAATCTGGAGCACGACTTCAAGAACAACGGCCACTATATCGGACTCGTCACGCTGACCCGCCCGGACGGGGCGCAGGAGACGTCCGAATTCAAATTCACCGTTGGCGAAACCTTGTGGGCCTGGGTGCCGCAGATCGCCGGGACCGTGCTCATCGCCGGCATCGTTTTCGTGTATTGGAAGCACACGCATCCCTCCGGCAAGAAGAAGGATGCCGTGGACGCCGCTGCATCTTGAATGCCGCGACACCCGTAAACATCTCAAACAAAAAGGGCTCAGGCCTCTGGGGAGCGACGCTATGACCAACGCTGACAGAACTTCGCCGGCGCGCGTGCGCCGTCAGGCCGGGTTTGGCTTCTCCGCCGCCGCCGGGGCTTGCGCCAGCGTCATCGTAGCCGCGTTTGGGACGAGCTCGGCGCTGGCGCATTCTTTCCTTGTCGACGCTGCGCCATCCTCCAAGGAACATGTCGCGGCGCCGCCAAAGACCATCAAGTTGCGGTTCGGCGGCGGAGTCGAGCCGCCGTACTCGAAGATCACCATAGAAACGCCCGACGGCAAGGTGCTCGCCCAAGGGAATAGCGCCGTTCCCGACAAGCCGCGCGAATTGTCGGCCAATGCGCCGGACCTCGCGCCCGGCAAATACATCGTGCGCTACCGCGTGCTCTCCACGGACGGCCACATCGTCGAGGGAAACTACGAGTTCACCGTGGACGCCAAGTAAGGGCGATCGGGCGCGTGGACCAGCTCGCGGTTACGCTTGCGAGACATGCCGTTCGTTTCTCGAATCTCGCGCGAGCTGATGAGATGAGCGCCAGAGGATATCGGGCGAAACAAAAATGTATCTCTCTCTTGCTGCGATCCGCTTCCTACTGAGCTTGCCCGCGGCCCTCGCTGTCGGGCTCCTGCTCCTGCCGCGTCTCATTGGCGAGGACAGCGGGCGCTTCAAGCCTGCGGTCGCGGCGCTGGCGCTGGCGCGCGCACTTTTCGGCTTTGCGCTGCTGTATGTCACCGCGCGTGCGATCTTTCCCGCCGATCGTCCGATCGAATTCGACACGCTGTGGGAGTTTACCGTCAACACGAGCGTCGGAAACGCCTGGATCGGGACGCAACTGATCGCGTTCCTCTTCGCGGCGCTCGCGGCGGCGCGTCTCTTCGTCGCCTCGGATTTGCTCGATCAGGTGACGCTGTGGGTCGGCGTGGTCCTTATCGCCGTTGTTTCAGTGACCGGCCACGCCATCGACGACGGCCTGCCGCGATGGACACAGGTGAGTTTCCTTCTCCACACGGCCGCCGGCCTCACTTGGCTTGGCGGCTTGCTCGGCCTCGTCTGGTGGATGTTCACGGCGCGCGGCAAACCGCCGGAAGTGGCGGCGCGGCTCGCCGAACGCTGGTCGTTCATCGCAAAGGTCGCTATGGCGATCGTCGCCGTCTCGGGATTTGCGATCGCCTGGGAGAACGTCGGAAGCATCCCCAATCTGCTGGCGACGCCCTATGGTCGGATGCTCACGCTGAAGCTCGTCTTTCTGTGCGCCGTCTTGCTCGCTGCGCTGGCGCTCGCGCGCTACATCACGCGCCGGCCCGAAGGCGAATTCAACGTCCGCTGGTACAGCAAGGTCGGCGCGGGCGAGTCGGTCTTTGCGCTCGCCTTGCTGTCGATCGCCGGCTACATCGCGGTCATCACGCCAGCCTCGCATGAAACCAGTCTCTATTGGCCATTGCCATTTCGCCTGTCCTACATCGCGACGTGGGGACAGAATCCAGCGATGTTCAGTTCGATCTGGTGGTGGGGCATCGCCGCTGTCGTGCTCGCAATCATGGCGGCGCTGATCTGGTGGACGCCATCGACTCGCCAGTATCGTCTCTACGCAACGCCAGCCATTTCCGCCGCGGCGGCGATTTCGCTCGCCGTGTCATTCGCGACAGAAGCCTACACAGACACGTACGACGATCCAACGCAGGATTACACCGCGGAATCAGTGGCGCGCGGGCTGTCGCATTTTCAGGAATACTGCATCGGTTGCCACGGCGCGCAGGGCGAAGGCAATGGTCCCCTCGCCAAAGACCTCAAGAACCAGCAAGGACTCCCCGTGCAACCCGCCGATTTGACTGCGCCGCATGTCGGCACCCATACGATTGGCGACATTTTCCACTGGCTGACTCATGGCGGACAAAGCGGCGTCATGCCGGCCTTTGGCGAGCAGCTCGACGTCGACGACCGCTGGGACGTGATCAACTTCCTGCTGATGATGTCCTATTCAAACCGCGCGCGCTTCATGAGCCCTCAGCCCATGATTCAATGGCTGATCGCGCCGGATTTCGCGCTGATCGATCCGGAGGAGAATGCAACGTCTCTCTTCAAGCTGCGCGGCGTTCCAACCCTGGTCTCCTTTGCGCGCTGCGGGTCGTCAAACGGCGATCCCACGGCGCGCGCGGCAAGCGTGAAGATCGCGCATGACGCCGCCAAGGCCGCTGGCGTAAACCAGGTGACGATCTATGACGCGGCCTGCCCGCAGGAGGCGAAAGGTCGAGAGGTTGTTCATCCCAAGGCGGTTGAGACCGCCTATTCGGTGATCAATCGCTACCCCAATGAAACGCCCTCCGAGGAGATCGAAGAGGCGCATTTCCTCGTCGATCGTTCCGGCTACATTCGGGCGCGTTTCCGCACATTCGCGCCCGACGACGGGAATACTCAGAAACTATCTGGGCTCGCCGCCGAACTCGCCCGTGAACCCTTGATCGAGATCAGCCTGCATTCGCATTAGCGCGCCATATTGTCGCAAGCGTGAACGAGGCGCGAGCCTATCGGAGGGACGCATCCTTCGTCATGATGCCAGTCAGGCCGGCGAAGAGAAAAGGTCCGGCGCAAATGGGAGAAGCGAGATGCTGAAGCGGCGTGAATTTTTGCTGACCGGCGGGACTCTGCTCACCGGGACGGCGCTCGGGCTCTTCGCCGGGCGCGGTTCCGCGTCGGCGCATGAGTACGACGTTGGCAATCTGAAAGTGGAGCACCCTTGGCTTCGCGCCCCCGTCGACGGCGACAACAAGGCGCAGTTCTACGCAATGCTGCACAATAATGGCGCGACGCCCGACAAGCTGATCGCGGTCAAGTCGGAAAAATTCGGGAAGGCCGAGATCCACGGCGACGCTAAGAAGCTCGAACTCATTACGCCGATCGTCCTGCCGCCCAAGTCGAAAGTCACGCTCGCGCCTGGCGGCGTCTATGTGACGCTGTTGGACATCAAGAAGCATCTTGAGGTGGGCTGGGGCCTGGAGATGACGCTCGTCTTCGAAAAGGCCGGCGAAGTGGTTGTTGACGCGGCGATCGACGCGCCGGACGCGACCCATGCGCATGACGCCGAAGCTATGGAACGCTGGCAAAAGGCGCATGGCCAGGACTCCGCCGGTCCTAAGGAAGGCGGCGCCCCGCATCACGAGCACCATCACATGGATAAGAAGTGATCGCGGACTAAGTGGGTCTTGTCAGTGTCACGCAATCAAAAACCGGCCGCTGAAAAGCAGCCGGTTTGCAACCCGCCAAAAAGATTGCGCGCGTCAACAGACGCGCGCCTGACTTACCGCTTGTGAAATTTGCGGAAGATTAGCGGTCGATCGTCACCAGTCTCCCGGCGAAAACGCCGCCGTCGGTCGCAACAGGCGTGGCCTTCTGCACGGGCGAACCGATCGGGAGGGCGAAGCCGAGAACGAATGCGGCCATCGCCATGGCGGCGACCAGCAAAAGCGAAACGCGAAACTGGCGACGCGCGGAATCCCTATCGAAGCTGCGCGTGAAGGCGGGCTCCATCTGATCTTCAAATTTGTCAACGAGCGACATTTTCCCTAATCCTCTCGCATTCGCCCTTGTGTAACGCTTGACCTCTCCCCAAGGCCCGCGCGCGATTAACTCGCGTCGCCGCGTTCTCAAGACAGAAACGAGGATGGGCTGAAAAAGTTGCATCATTCTTCGGAAATTTTATAAATTTTTAAGAAGTGCGTGAAACGGGGTTAACACTTGGCAATATTGATTTGATCAAGTTGAGCCAAAGCTCAGTCGGCGATTCGGGCCATTTGATAACGAGACGGTTGTTTTTCCTTAGAAAACGTCGATACGCAGCATGGCGAGCAGTCACGCCGGCGCGTGGCGCGGCAGAGCGGCGATCGCGCGTGTCCCCGCGCGAGGTCGATGAAAGTCTTCATCAACAATAGACCCAATGTGGCCCTGCGAGCCTCGTGAATCTCATTGCGACGCTACGCCGTGCAAATTATGGTGCGGCGCACTATCCCCTCCGCAGGAACTCGACTCCAATGACCTTCCTCGCCAATGCCCTGTCGCGCGTGAAGCCCTCGGCAACGATCGCGGTGACGCAGAAAGCCCGCGACTTGCGCGCACAGGGTCGGGAGGTGATCAGCCTCTCCGTCGGCGAACCCGATTTCGACACGCCCGAGCACATCTGCGCCGCCGCCAAAGCGGCAATCGATCGCGGCGAAACGCGTTATCCGCCGGTGCTCGGCATTCCGCCGCTGCGCGAGGCCGTCGCGAAAAAATTCAAGCGCGAAAACGGCTTGGACTACAAGGCGTCGGACACGATCGTCGCCACCGGCGGCAAGCACATCCTGTTCAACGCTTTTCTTGCGACGCTCAATCCCGGCGACGAAGTGATCGTTCCGGCGCCTTACTGGGTGAGCTACCCGGAGATGGTGGCGATCTGTGGCGGAACGACCGTCTTCGTCGATACGCGGATGGAGGACGGCTTCAAGCTCCAGCCTGAGGCGCTGGAGCGCGCCATCACGCCCAAGACCAAATGGCTCGTGCTCAACTCTCCGTCGAACCCTTCGGGCGCGGCCTACACATTCGACGAAATGAAGAAGGTGACGGACGTTCTGCTGCGCCATCCGCAGGTGCATGTCCTCACCGACGACATCTACGAGCACCTCGTCTACGGCGACTTCAAATTCGTCACGCCGGCTCAGGTCGAGCCGGCGCTCATGGAGCGCACGCTCACCATGAACGGCGTCTCCAAGGCCTACGCCATGACCGGCTGGCGCATCGGCTACGCGGCAGGGCCCAGCGCCTTGATCAAGGCCATGGACCTGCTCCAGGGCCAGCAGACGTCGGGCGCCTGTTCGATCGCGCAATGGGCGGCGGTCGAAGCCCTTGAGGGGCCGCAGGACCATCTCGCGGTCTTCCGCAAGGCCTTTGAGGAGCGGCGCGACCTTGTGGTCTCCATGCTCAACCAGGCCAAATATTTGAAATGCCCGACGCCGGAAGGCGCTTTCTACGTGTTTCCCTCCTGCGCCGAGGCCATCGGGCGTAAGACCCCCGACGGGAAGGTCATCGAAACCGACGAGGATTTCGTGACCGAACTCCTGGGAACGCAGGGCGTCGCCGTGGTGCAAGGCTCGGCGTTCGGCGTCGGTCCCAACTTCCGCGTGTCCTACGCCGCGTCGAACGCGTTGCTCGAAGACGCCTGCCGAAAGATCCAGGCTTTCTGCGGAAGCCTCATCTAACCCCACAATGCGTTGCGCATTGCGCCCGCCGCTCTAAACTGACGCCCAGCGCGTCAGGCGGCGGGCCGTGGGCGAGTGGCTTCGCCAGGAGGGCAAAGTCTCTCGGCCCGGTGACCGCGGAACTAAATTGCAAGTCCGTGGGCCGTTCGGTCGACGGACTCACGCTCGTGCGGAGACCTGCACCATGACGATTTTCGCTCTCCTTCTCCTCGCTCTCGTCAGCGCGCTGATCGCCTACATCTCCTTCCTGCCCGATAAATTCCGCATCGCGCGCTCGATCGTGATCGACGCCCCGCCGGAAGTGGTTTTTCGCCACATCAATGATTTTCACAATTGGGCCGACTGGTCGCCCTGGGCCAAGCTCGACCCCAATATGAAGGAAGAATATGGAGGGACGCCGCAGGGCTATGGGGCGACCTATTCATGGTCCGGCGACAAGCAGGTCGGCGTCGGCCACATGGAGATCGTCGAGAGCCGCCAGGGCGAGCGCGTTGGCATCAAGCTCGCATTCGAAAAGCCGTTCAAAGCCAAGCACGACGTCCAATTCAATCTCAAGCCTTTGGGCGAGAGCAGCACGGAAGTCACCTGGGTGATGTCCGGCCACCACGAATTTGTGGGCAAGGCAATGCATAAGTTTTTGAACATCGACAAGACGGTCGGGGCGCAATTCGATCGCGGCCTCGCTGAGCTTAAGCGAGTCGTCGAGTCGCAGCCGAAAATCGCCGCTGATTGACCGCGCCGAGCGGCCTATAGGCGCCGTGAAGGAAGCCGCTGATGCTTTTGGGCTTGCAGATCGCCGCGATCACGAGCGTCGCGCTATGCGTCATTCCAGCGGGCGCGCATTTCTTCGAGCGCGCCAATAAGATGGCGCTTTCACCGGCCGACTACATGATTGTTCAGCAGATCTACGCCGGCTGGGCCTATTTCGGAATTGCCGTCGTTCTCGCACTACTGACGACGCTGGCGCATACGATCGCCGTTCGCCGCAACCGGATTGCCGCGGTCCTGTCGTTCGCCTCCTTCGTAACGCTTACGGGAACGCAGGCGATCTTCTGGACGTGGACCTATCCCATGAATGTCGCGACGCATAATTGGACCAAGACGCCCGCGGCGTTCGAGGCGGCGCGACGTCAATGGGAAGATTCGCATGCCGTGGCGGCCGTGCTCGCCTTTGCGGCGCTTTTGCTGCTTGTCGCCTCGGCGCTTATTCACAACTCAAAAAATGCGCGGCGCGCGAATTAGGCGCGCCGCGCGGATTGAAGTGACGCTACGCCGCGTCGAACATTTCCTCGACATGCTCCCAATTGACGAGATGGTCGAGAAACGCCTTCAGGTAGTCGGCGCGACGATTGCGATAGTCGATGTAATAGGAGTGTTCCCAGACGTCGGCGACGAGGATCGGCGCTGCGCCGTGGATGAGGGGATTTTCGGCGTTCGGCGTCTTGCGAATGGCGAGCTTTCCATCCTTCGCTTCGAGCCACACCCAGCCGGAGCCGAATTGGCCGAGGCCTTCCTTCTGGAATTCTTCGCGGAATTTATCGACCGAGCCGAAGGACTCGATGATCGCCTTCTCGACCTTGCCGGGGATGGCGCCGCCGCCGTTCGGCTTCATCCACTTCCAATAGTGATGATGGTTGAAATGCTGGGCGACGTTGTTGAAGATCGGCGTGTTGCGATTGTAGGCGGTGACGATCACTTCTTCGATCGGCTTGCCCTCGTATTCGGTGCCTTTCACCAGATTATTGGCATTGGCGACATAGGTCGCATGATGCTTGTCGTGGTGATATTCGAAGGACTCGCGGGAAAGATAAGGCTGCAGAGCGTCGTAGGGATAAGGCAGATCTTCCAGGGTGAAGGACATAATTCTCTCCTGAATACGTTAGACGAGCGTAGCCTGTCAGCCTCAGCTGCACGCGCTTAACTAAACCCGCGCGCCGCATGCGGCAATATCGCGAGATCCCGAACGGCGCAGCTATGTTCGCTTTGTAGCGACAAAAAAGCATGGCTCGTCGGCGACCGAGCCATGCTGCAATCTTCGGGCCGCTTGCTTAGGCGATGGCGTCGCCCGCTTGCGTCTTCTTCTTTGCGCCTGCGCGCAGCATCCACCACATCAGGCCGACAAGCGAGAAGAAGCCGACGGCGTAGAGGATATATTCGATCAGCCCCCAGAAGGTGTACAACCCTACTGAGAAGGGAAAGCGCGAGACCCATTCATTGCCAAGATCGTCGCGCACCGTGACGATTCCGACATAACGACCAGCATCCTTGAAGTCGTGTTCGAAGGTCATGGTGCCGTTGCGATAGACCTTCGGCTCGATATAGGCGACGGTGACCGCATTGAGGTTGGCCTTTTCTTTTTCTTCGCCGACATCCTTAACGATGCGGATGCCGATCGCCATGTCGCGCAGCTCAGGCGAAACCGCTGTGAGCGCAATGACGGTCGGCCCGGTTTTGGCGATGTCCTCGCAAAACTCCGCTTCTTCTCCCGAGCGCTGATAGCCGATGAAGTGCATTGTGTTCGGACCGATCCGCAGCACGCACTCATCTTGCTCGAGCATCACGCCGCCATGTGCGAAAGCGGCTGATGGCGCGACAAAAAAAGCTACGGCCGCCATCACTGCGCCGGCCAGCAGCCCGCGCACGCCAGTTAAACTTGCCATCTACGGTTCTCCCCACGATTGCCGACGTCGACCGGTTCCGGCGACTTCCCCACCGCATGCGCGCGTCGACGCTGTAACGATGACGTTTGTATTGATTGATCGAATTACGATGTGACACCATGCCGCATCTTTTAAATACTATTATCTAATTGAAATTACACGATAAAGCATAACCCATCGCGGGTATGGCAGATAAATTAAACTACTACATATTGATGTTATAACATGTAACATACATATATCTTGATCAAAAATTTAGCGGCGGCGCGGCGCTGCGCGCGCGTGCAAGTACGCGTGGAAGTATTCGCGCGTCTTTCCCGCGGACTTGCCTTCATATGGCGGTCGGCGCGGCTTGTGATAGGTTCCCGCCCGGACAATCACTGAAGGATGGCGATGAGACGATACGGCCTGGGCGTCATTTTTCTCGGGCTCGCGCTTGCGCTCTCCGGCGCCTACGGCATGTGGGCTGGCTGGGATTACATTCAGCTCGAGCGCGGTTGGAGCCTGTTCATCGGCGGCGCGACGGCGGTCTCTGGCGGCGTGGTGACGATGGCGCTTGGCCGCGCGATCGGCGTTTTGGGCCGCATCGCCGACAAAGTTCCGGCGATGCAGGCGAGCGCGACGGCGGATCTGGTCGAAGACGCGCCGGCGCCGGCGCCGCAGCAGAAGCAGCAGCCGCCTGTCGCCGCCACGACGCCGCCGAAGCCGCCGGTTGAGGTCGACCGTTATATGGCCGCCGGATCGGTCTATGTGATGTTTTCAGACGGTTCAGTCGAAGTGCAGACCAACGGACGCGCGCGGCGTTATTCTTCGCTTGCCGCTCTGCGGGCGGAAACAGGCGTCGGCGGGGATTGACGACCGCTCAGTTGCGGGCCGCGTTCCACATCAGGAAGAGCGCCGCGTCGCCCGGCAGACCTTCGGGGAAATCGACGATTTGCGCGGCGATGCGAAAGCCGCGAGGGTGCAGTTCATTACGCCACCGATGGAAGACGTCGGCTGGCTCGCCGCGCAGAGTCGCCGGCCAAATGGGGTCTGGCGCATTGATCGCGCGGCCGCCGTCGGCGCAAAGCTGCGACGGGAACCGAATGAGCACATGTTCGGTGAGCCCGGCCGCCGCGCTGCGTCGCGCCTGTTCCAGCATCTCTCGCCATTGGGGGTCGGTCAGCCGCTGGCTCGCGAGCTCGCGAATGCGTTGCTCGCGCAGCTCGATCGCCGCCCGTCGGCGCTCTGCGCGTTCGAGGTCGAGCTGACGCTCATGCGCCGCGACGAGTTCGCGAAATTCCTGCGCCGTCGCGACCGCGCAGCGATCGCCCGTTTGCTGCGGAAGGGAGATAAGCGGACGACGCTGATGCGCTTCCAGCGCCATCGCCGTAAAGCCTCCCGCCATCGCCTCCATGACTTCTTTGCGCAGCACGAGGCCGATGATCTTGTGCCCTTCAACGACGGGGATGCGCTTGAGGCTATGGCTCTCCATTATTCGCGCGATGTCGGGAACTTTGGCGACGTCGGAAATCGATATCGCCGGCGACGTCATCACTTCGCGCAACGCGCGACCATTCGCGTGAAATACCGGTTTAGGCCTGTTGCGCAGCAGAAATCCCGGAATGGCGCCAAGGTCGGGCAGGGGTTGCGGGCGCGCCTGTTCGAGATTGCTGCGCGTCACGATTCCGATGGGCGCCAGGTCGTCGTCGACGACGGGCACGGCGCCCAGCCCGCATTCAGCGAGAAGTTTCGCGACGTAATCGAGATCCGCGTCCGCCGTTACATAAGGAAAGTCGCTGTTCATAAGATCGCGCGCGATCATGCCGCCGTCTCGCCTCCCGATCCCCGTTTGCGCTCAGTCTGACAGTTCGATCGTCACCGGCACGTGGTCAGACGGGCGGGTCCAGCTGCGCGCGTCGCGGAGCACGTCTAGACGCTTCAGCCCGCCGCCGAGCGCCTCGCTCACCAGAATATGATCGAGCCGGCGTCCCCGGTTCGACGCCTCCCAATCGGCGGCGCGATAGCTCCACCACGTATAAAGCTTTTCTTCCGCGGGGACGAAATGGCGCATGGCGTCGATCCATGCGCCAGCCCCAATTACTCCGGTAAGCTTCTCGACCTCGACTGGGGTGTGGCTCACGACTTTCAATAGCGCCTTATGGCTCCAAACGTCATGTTCGAGCGGCGCGACATTTAGGTCTCCGACCAGCACCACGCGGCCGCGCGCGACCCCTTCGGTAACAATCCAGTCGCGCATTTCATCGAGAAAATCGAGCTTGTGCTGAAACTTCGGATTGATGTCGACGTCGGGCTCGTCGCCGCCGGCCGGCACATAGAAATTATGCAGCGAGATCGGGCCGCTCCGGGCGTCGATTTCCACGCAAATATGACGCGCGTCGCCCTTTTCGCAGAAATCGCGCTTCTCGACGAAACGCAAAGGCCGCTTCGAAATGACGGCCACGCCGTGGTAGCCCTTCTGGCCGTTGATCGCGATATGCTCATAGCCCAGCGAATGGAGATCCTTCATCGGGAATTCGGCGTCCCGACATTTTGTCTCCTGCAGGCAGAGCACGTCCGGCGCCCGGCTCTTGAGAAAGTCGGCGATCAGCGGCAGGCGCAGCCGCACGGAATTGATGTTCCAGGTGGTGATCTTCAGGCTTGCTGCTTTCAATGCGGATCAGCTCTTGGTCTTGTCGCCGAAGAGGAAAGGCGCGACGTCCCTGACGCCCGGCTGCTTCTCGGCGATGAAGGGCGTCGGGCGGCAGACGGCCATGGCGGAAAGGCCGACTCGCGCGGTGAGAAGCCCATTCAATACGCCTTCGCCGAGCTTTGCCGAAATGCGTGCGGCGATGCCGTGGCCGAGCGCCTGCTGAAGTATAGAGTCGCCGACCGCCACGCCGCCAGTGATGGCGAGATGCGCGCCCACCGAGCGGGCCAGCTTGAAGAAACCGAGCAGACCCGGCTTGCCGCCGTAAATCTCCGCGATTTTTCGCATCAGCACGATCGCCTGGCCGACGACGAAAAGCACGTCGAGCAGCGCGCGCGGGCTGATCGCCGTGACGACGGAGACGCGTTTGGCGGCGCCGGCGATTTCACGCCGCGCTTCTTCGTCCAGGGGCGCGACGAGATTACGCTCGGCAAGCGTGATCAGATCGCGTCCGTCGATGATCTGCTTCAAATAGTCGTTGAGAAGCGCGCGCGCCCGGCCGGTGTTCGGACGATCTTCATAGAGCTTGCAAAGTTCGCCGACGCGCTCGCGCGCAGCCTTGCCGTCATCGCTCGCATGCGCCTCGGCCAGCGCGGCATGCAGCTTGACAATACGATTCTGCCGGCCGATGGCGCGAAACTCGCGCGTGATGGAGATGAGCGCGGCGACGGCGGCGAGACCCGCAAGGCTCAGTCCCACCATGCCGAGAAGGGCCGAGCGCTGGAACAGGTCTTCGACAAACCCCCATATCCAGAGCGTGAAGGCCAGGGACAGAAGGCCGCTGAGCGCCGATAAAAAGACGCCGCCCCACGAAAAAACGTAGCGGCGCAGCATGCCGTCGGCCTGCGCCGCTTCGACGGCGGCTTCGTCCCCGGTCATGCCGTCCGCGAGCTGGGCGGCCTCAAGCGCGAAAGCGTCAAATTCCGCTTCGACGACCTCGATAGACGGCCTCCCGGCATCGTCGATTTGCGGCGTCGCCTTGGCTGTGACCGTCTGGTCGCCTTCGAGGCGAAAAGCCCGTGGGCGCGGCCTGCGTTGCTCAGTCATTCGATTCCTGATTTTAGCCTTCTTACCGCCTCGAGTTCGAAAACGCGACGCGCGGATGTGTCGCGCGAGCTTCCACAGAGCGATTTCAATTATAAAAAGCGCCCGCAAGGCCTCGACGGCCGTCCTGAAATAGAGGCGGGCGACGCGACTGAAAACGCTTATTGCGGCGCGATAGAGCCTCCTTTAGCATCCTGCGGCCTTTCGCTGTCGAGAAGTATCGCGTTTTCACAGATGAACTCCATCATTTACGACATCGTCGCCCTTGCGATCGGCTATTTGCTGGGCTCCATTCCCTTTGGTCTACTGCTCACGCGCCTCGCGGGCACGACGGACCTGCGCGCGATCGGCTCCGGCAATATCGGGGCGACCAATGTGTTGCGCACCGGTCGAAAGGATCTCGCGGCGGCGACGCTGCTGCTGGACGGGCTGAAAGGCACGGCGGCGGCGCTCATCGGCGCTTCGCTTTCGCCCGAAGGAGGCATGATCGCCGGTCTTGCAGCCTTCATCGGCCATATTGCGCCGGTCTGGCTACAGTTTAAGGGCGGAAAGGGCGTTGCGACGTTCCTTGGCGTGCTCTTTGGACTCAATTGGCCGACCGCGTTGATTTTCTGCGCCGTCTGGCTGTCGGCGGCGGCGCTGTGGCGTTACTCGTCGCTTGGCGCGCTGACCGCGAGCGCGACGGCGCCTGTGGTCCTGTTCATGCTCGGCCATGGCGGCGAAGCCTTTACCGTCGCGGCGATGGCCGCGATCATCTTCTACAGGCATCGAGAGAACATCGCGCGCCTGCGCGCCGGCACAGAAACGCGCATCGGACAGAAGGCGTGACCGAGGCGTCGCCGGGTCGGCTGAGCGAAGAGCAGCTCGTCGACTGGCTGAGGCTCATCCGCAGCGAAAATGTCGGGCCGCGCACCTTCAGACAGCTCATCAATCGCTTCGGCGGCGCCGGCGCGGCGTTGGACGCGCTGCCATCCCTCGCGGCGCGGTCCCTGCGCGGTCGGACCATCCGCATCGCCACGCGTGAGGAAGCGCTGCGCGAGATCGAGGCGGCGCGCGCGCTCGGCGTTCGCTTCGCCACCACGGGCGATCCCGACTATCCGCCGCTGCTTCGGGAAATCGCCGATGCGCCGCCGCTCATCGCGCTGCGCGGCGTTTCCTGGACCGCGCAGCGCGACGGCGTGGCGATTGTGGGCTCGCGCAACGCTTCAGCCGCAGGCCTCGCCTTCGCCGAACGACTCGCGCGCAGCCTGGCGCTTGAGAATTACGTCATTGTCTCTGGCCTCGCGCGCGGCATCGACGCGGTCGCGCATCGCGCCACGCTCGAAACCGGCACGATCGCCGTGCTCGCCGGCGGCCATGCGCGACCGTATCCGGCCGAACATGCGCGGCTTGTCGAAGAGATCGCCGAGAGGGGACTGATTGTCTCTGAAATGCCCATCGAATGGGAGCCGCGCGGCCGCGATTTTCCGCGCCGAAATCGCATCATCTCCGGGCTCAGCCGCGCGACCATCGTCGTCGAGGCGGCGCGGCGTTCCGGCTCGCTGATCACGGCGCGTTTCGCCAATGAGCAGGGGCGAGAGGTCTTCGCCGTTCCGGGTTCGCCGCTGGATCCGCGCGCCGAAGGCGTCAATGATCTCATCCGCCAAGGCGCGACGTTGTGTGCGCGCCCCGAGGACGTGATTTCGGTGCTCGCCGAGAACGCAGGGACCCCGCCGCGCAAGAATCTCTTTGACGACGACTCTCTCGAAGGACAGGACACGCTGATCGACGAACTCGATCTTTTCGCCGGCCTCGACGGTTCGGCGTTTGAGGAAAGAGCCGCTCCCAAACAATTCTCACCGCCAAGCCCGCTGACGGGCTGCGTCGCCGATCTTGACGCGCACACGCGAGGCGAGGAGTCGCCGCAGCGGGACGCGCATGAGGTCATCCTGTCCCTGCTCGGGCCTGCGCCTATCGCGATCGACGATCTCATCCGCGTTGCCGGATTGACCGCGCGCGAGGTGCAGGGAGTCCTCGTCGAGCTCGACATCGAGGGCCGCTTGCAGCGTCACGGCGCGAACAGCGTTTCCCTCATACTCAACTATAAGTTGTAAATCAGGCCGAGCGGTCGATGGGATAGCCGCCGAGCTCGCGCGCCCGCATGTCCGCCTCGGCGCGGGCGAGATTCAAGAAATAGCAGAGCATGGGCATGTCGCAGCGACTGGCGAGTTTCGCCATTTCGTCTGACATATCAGCGATATATGACGCGATGGACGCCGCTTCCTCATTAATTTTGGCGTTCTCAGCAGTCGGTCCGCTGGGTTCATTGAAATCTTTCTGAGAAGCGTCCGGCCGGGGCATCGCTGTCAGTCTCCACGGGCCACGAGGCAGGTTATGAATAAGGTAAGCATCAGACTTTCTTATATTTTTCTTCCATCACGCCGATACCGTGTCAAGAGCAAAATTCTATCAAAAGTTGCAATGCTGCGATCGATGCCGCTACAGACGTTTCAAACGGTCGAGCGCGCCCTGCAGGATATAGGCGGCCGCCATTCGGTCGACGACTTCGGCGCGTTTGGCGCGTGAGGCGTTCTGCGCGATCAATTCGCGTGTTACAGCCGCGGTCGACAGACGCTCGTCCCAGAAGGCGAAGGGCAGGGACGCGAGCTTCGAAAGATTGCGCATGAAGGCGCGCGTCGCCTGCGCGCGCGGCCCTTCGGTGCCGTCCATATTGAGCGGCAGCCCGACGACCAGGGCGCAAATATCGAAATCGGCCGCGCGTTTGAGCAAGGCGGCGGCGTCTTGAGAAAACTTCACGCGCCCGATCGTATCGAGCGGCGACGCGAGCCGCCGCTCAACGTCCGAAAGCGCCAATCCGATGGTTTTGGTCCCGAGATCCAATCCCATCAGCCGGCCCTTCGGCGGCAGAAGCGCCGCCAGTTCTTCAAGGGTCGTCGCGCGCATGGTCACCGCGATTCCGCTAACACGCCGCCGTCGATCCGCAAACTCACTGGCTCCGCGCTTCCGCTTTTTCCCTCTGCGATCCGCTTCGCAACATTGCGCCGCGAAAGGCCAGGCGCTATAGCGCCCGTCGAGACCTTTCTTGCGGAGCCCTAGATGTCCGTAGATTCCGCGACCGTCCGCCGGATCGCCCATCTCTCGCGCATCGCCATCGAGGACAGCGAGGTCGAGCGCCTGCGCGGCGAACTCAACGCCATCCTGGCCTTCGTGGAGACGCTGAGCGAGGTCGATGTCGACGGCGTCGAGCCGTTGACCTCCGCTTTGCCGATGCAAATGAAAAAGCGGGCCGACGTCGTGACCGACGGCGGCATCGCCGATGAGATTCTCGCCAACGCGCCTTCGCGCGAGGATCATTATTTCGTCGTGCCCAAGGTGATCGAATAGCGCTTGTCGCGCCGGCGCCGCGCATGCGGCGGCCTCAGATATAAAGGGACAAATGTCCGACCCCACGCATCTTTCATTGGCCGAGGCGCGCGACGCGCTCACATCCAAACAGCTCTCCGCCGTTGAACTGGCGCAGGCGCACATCGACGCAATCAGCAAATCGCGCGCGCTAAACTGCTTCATCACGGAGACGCCGGAGTTCGCGCTGGCGCAGGCGCGGGAGAGCGACGCCCGCATCGCCCGCGGCGACGCGCGACCGCTTGAAGGTCTGCCGCTCGGCATCAAGGATCTCTATTGCTCCAAGGGCGTGCGCACGACGGCGGGGAGTCGAATTCTCGACGATTTCACGCCGACATATGAATCGACGGTCTCCGCAAATCTGCTGCGCGACGGCGCGGCCATGCTCGGCAAGCTCAATCTCGACGAATTCGCGATGGGGTCGTCGAACGAAACGAGCGCCTTCGGCCCCGTTGTTTCGCCGTGGCGCCGCGCCGCGGATCCCGACGCCAAGATCGTGCCGGGGGGTTCTTCCGGGGGCTCGTCGTCGGCGGTGGCCGCGCGTCTTTGCCTCGGCGCCACAGCGACAGATACAGGCGGCTCGATCCGTCAGCCCGCCGCCTTCACGGGCACTGTCGGCATTAAGCCGACCTATGGCCGCTGCTCGCGCTGGGGCATCGTCGCCTTCGCATCGTCGCTGGATCAGGCGGGTCCGATCACGCGCACCGTGCGCGACGCAGCGATCATGCTCAGGTCGATGGCCGGCCACGACCCGAAAGACACGACCAGCGTCGATGCGCCTGTGCCGGACTATGAAGCCGCTGTCGGCGCCTCCGTGAAGGGACGCCGCATCGGCGTGCCGAAGGAATATCGCATCGATGGGATGTCGGCGGAGATCGCCGCCTTATGGGATAAAGGCGCCGCGTGGCTGAAGGACGCGGGCGCGGAGATCGTCGAAATCTCCCTGCCGCATACGCGCTACGCCTTGCCGACATATTACATTATCGCGCCGGCTGAAGCCTCGTCCAATCTCGCGCGCTACGATGGCGTGCGTTACGGGCGTCGTGAGCAGGGCCGCGACGTCAGCGAAATGTACGAGAAGACGCGCGCAGCGGGCTTTGGTCCGGAGGTGCGGCGGCGCATTATGATCGGCACTTATGTGCTCTCCGCCGGCTATTACGACGCTTATTACGTCCGCGCGCAGAAAGTCCGCAGCCTGATCAAGCGCGACTTTGACGAAGCCTTCGCGTCCGGCGTCGACGCGGTCCTGACGCCGGCGACGCCTTCGACCGCCTTCGCACAGGGAGAGAAGGGCTCGGCCGATCCTGTAGAAATGTATCTCAACGACGTGTTCACCGTTACGGTGAACATGGCCGGTCTTCCCGGCGTCGCCGTTCCGGGCGGCCTCGCGGCGAACGGCTTGCCGCTCGGGTTGCAGCTCATCGGCAAAGCATTCGACGAAGAGACGTTGTTCTCTCTCGCTGCGGCGATCGAACGGGCGGCGCCCAAGATCGAACTTCCGCAGCCATGGTGGCGCGAGGGCTGATGATGACGACGCCGAGCGCTGAAAAGGACATTGCGGAACGCCCCCAGCAAGCGCTGCAGGACGAAATGTCCGACGTGCGTCGCTTGATCGACGAGCTGGACGAGGAGCTTGTGACGCTGCTTGCAAAGCGCCAGCGACAAATCGAGCGGGCCGCAAGGATCAAACCCGCGCTGGGAATCCCCGCCAATGTCCCCGAGCGCGTCGACGAAGTATTGGCGCATGTGCTTGGCGCCGCACGCCGCGAGGGACTGTCGGTCGAGGTCGCGATGACCCTGTGGCGCGCGCTGATCGACTGGTCGATCCAGTACGAAGAGCGGCTGATGGGCGCTCGCGCGCTCAAGGGCGTCTCTCAAGGATCGGCGGACGGCGACCGTTCCTCCTGATCGCCGTTGCGGCCCTTTCTCTTGACGCGGACGAAACCGTTGCGGATCGACCAGCGCAGGAACTTAAGCGACCACCAATGAAAACGCCGCGACAGCCTGTGAGCGCCCGGGGAGTGCGGGGCGAGGATCGCAAGGCCCAAAGGCAGCATCCACACCCCGAAGATGGGAAGCGGCGCAAGAATGGTTCCCCCGAGGATCAGGCCGACGCCTACAGGAATGCTCACATAGCGGGGCGCGCTGCGCATGCGGGCGATTAGGCCGTTGCGGCTGTCCTCAGAATTCCGTTCCGTGGCCATCTCGCCCGTTTCCCTCTGCTGCGCGCCGGCCGTTCCGCTCTTGCGAAGCGTGGTTTATATGGAAGGCGTAAGTTTAGCGAGGCGGATATGACGACACAGGCGGCTCCCAACAAGCTCATCAGCGGCGCAACCGGCGACTGGGAAGTCGTGATCGGCATGGAGATACATGCGCAGGTGACGAGCAACGCCAAGCTCTTCTCCGGCGCTTCCGCGGAGTATGGCGGCGCGCCGAACGATCACGTTTCCCTGGTCGATGCGGCCATGCCGGGCATGCTGCCGGTCATCAACGAGGAATGCGTCAAGCAGGCGATCCGCACAGGTCTCGGCTTAGAGGCCAAGATCAACCTGCGTTCGGTTTTCGACCGCAAGAACTATTTCTATCCCGACCTGCCGCAGGGCTACCAGATCTCTCAGTACAAGCACCCGATCGTCGGCGAAGGCGCCGTGATCGTCGACGTGTCGCCGAGCGAGCGCATCACCGTGGGCATCGAGCGTCTGCATCTCGAGCAGGACGCCGGCAAGTCGCTGCATGATCTTTCGGCGACGGAAAGCCACGTCGATCTCAATCGCAGCGGCGTCGCGCTCATGGAGATCGTCTCCAAGCCCGACCTGCGTTCGGCTGAGGAGGCGCGCGCCTATGTTTCGAAGTTGCGGACAATCTTGCGCTACATCGGCTCCTGCGACGGCAACATGGAGCAGGGTTCGCTGCGCGCCGACGTCAACGTCTCGGTGCGCCGCCCCGGCGCGCCGCTCGGCACGCGCTGCGAAATCAAGAACGTCAACTCCATCCGCTTCATCGGCCAGGCGATCGACGTCGAGGCGCGTCGACAGATCGGCATTCTCGAAGACGGCGGCGCGATCGCCCAGGAGACGCGACTCTTCGATCCAGGGAGGGGAGAGACGCGCTCGATGCGCTCCAAGGAGGAAGCGCATGATTATCGGTACTTTCCCGATCCGGATCTGCTGCCGCTCGAGTTCGACCAGCCATATGTCGAGGCGCTCAGGGCGCAGTTGCCGGAGCTGCCCGACGCGAAGCGCGCGCGCTTTATCGATCAATACGGCCTGCCGCCTTACGACGCCGGCGTGCTTGTGATGGAGCGCGCGGCCGCCGACTATTTCGAGGAGACGGCTAAGGGACGCGACGCCAAGCTTGCGGCCAACTGGGTGATCAACGAGTTGTTCGGCCGTCTGAACAAGGAGGGGCTCGACGTCACGCGCTCGCCAGTGTCGGCGCGGGCTCTGGGCGCGATCATCGACCTCATCTCGCAGAATGTTATTTCGGGCAAGATCGCCAAGGATCTTTTCGAGATCGTCTGGACGGAAGGCGGCGACCCCAAGGAGATCGTCGAAGCGCGCGGCATGAAGCAGGTGACCGACACAGGCGCGATTGAAGCCGCCGTCGACGCCGTCATCGCCGCCAATCCCGACAAGGTAGAGCAGGCGAAGGCGAAGCCGACGATGCTCGGCTGGTTCGTCGGACAGGTGATGAAGCAGACGGGCGGCAAGGCGAATCCGCAGTCGGTGAACGATCTGCTCAAGCGCAAGTTGGGCGTCTGACGCGCGCCCGTTCGTCGAAAAAACGAATCAGTTCACGACACGCGCTGCGCGATTCTTCTCCCTGCGAAGCTGTCGCGCGCCAATTTTTTTTGATCCGACCGCGCTGATCACAATTTTTTTTTCTCTCCGAATGCGCGGCCTCGCGCGCGCCTTTGAGACGCGCGAGGTCGGCGCCGCTCCACGTCCGCCGTCTCTCCGCCGGCGTTGAGTCGCCCGCCCAGTACAGGCGCGTTCCGCAGTTTTGCATCGTGTCGCGATATATTTCGTCACGGTCGATCTCGGGCAGCGTGCGCGAGTCGCAACTGTTCGCGGATACAAAAGCAAATCAAGTAATTGAACGACAGGCGCGACTTGCGACAAAGCGTGTGGCTGCAGTCTGGAGGCCTTCTCGGAACGGATATAGCCAACCGATTCCGCGCACGGATCGACGCCAATAAAACGCGCGGCGCAAACCTGTCGCGATAGTCTCGCCGAAGCGTTTGCAAAGCAGCGTCACGATCATTTTGCTTGTCGCGCGACAGCGCTCAACATGCCTCGTCATGCGTTGCGTCGATCACTTCTGCGCGCGCACCACTTGAACGACTGCTTAACCGCGTTACGCTATTTGCGCGTATTGTCGGTGGACCATAGTTCCGGCAATTCGGATCAAGGGGACTTATTATGGCGAGAGCTACAATGAAGCGTAAGCCGGCCAAGAAGGCTGCGGCGAAGAAAGGTGCGCGTAAAACCGCAAGGAAGGCTGCGACGAAGAAGTCAGCGGCCAAGAAGGGCGCCCGCAAGGCTACGCGAAAGTCCGCTGCGAAAAAGACGGCCCGCAAGGGCGTCCGCAAGGTGGCGACGAAAAAGCGCGGCGCTGTGAAAAAGGCCGGCGCCAAGAAGAGCGCGCGCAAGGCTACCGCGAAGAAGCGCACGCCGCGCAAGGCGAAAACGCCAACCCCGCCAGCTGCGCCAGCGACCGCGTAAGCCGAAGCGCCTCGCATGCGCGATCGTCTTTCGCGTCACTGCGGCAGCGCTTCACGCACTCATCGCCCGGGGGCGCGCGTCCAGTGAGACGCATCCCGGGCGATAGCATTCTCACTGTATTTGGGCGCGTCCGGCGCGCGTCAGCCATTAGCGACGCCTAGCGCGTCAGGCATTCGGTCGCGAAATCGCGCCATATCGGCAAACCCTCTTTCGACTCGCGTTTCATCCTGTCCCATTCCTCGGCGCAGGCCCGCATCTTCTCGCGCGGCGCGCGGGGGAGGGTCGGCGGCGGCTGGCTTGTATCGACCGGCGGCGGCGTTTGCGGCGGCGACAGCGCGTCGACGCTCGGCGGTCGCGGCGTTCGCGGAACGGGCTTCGCGCTCGGCGTCGGCGATACGACCGTCGGAGGTCGCGTTGCGCGGGGCTGCCGCGCCGGCGGCTGCGCAACCTCCTGCGGAGGCGAGGGGGTTCTTTGCTTTTGCTGCGCCGGGCCGGAGCGGGCTCGAACCGGCGGCGTTGGCGTCGCCGGCTTGATCTGTGCGAGTGATGCGCTCGCAGCGAGAAGGGCGCTGGCGGCGATCGCCGAAGCGCGCGCCAAGCGGCTCAGAGAAGAGTTGCGCGAGCCGACTTTCAATGGTTTTTCCTCGCGCAAGCGCAATGGCCGTCGATCCTCTATAGCCTGAAGTCGGTTCGCCTCGAAACCGGATGACGGTGATGACCGAAGGAAGCGCGCATGTCAGCGAGGAGAGAGTAGGCGCCATGAACGATGCACGAAAGCCCGCTGAAGCAGCGGTCCGGCTGAGCCTGCTACAGCGTCCCCGTCGGAATCGGAAGAGCGAATGGGCGCGCCGTCTCGTCAGGGAAAACGCGCTTGAGGTCTCGGACCTCATCTGGCCCCTCTTTTTGATCGACGGGGCGGATCGACGCGAGCCCGTAGCCTCGATGCCGGGCGTGTTCCGTTACTCTGTCGACGCCGCGGTTGAAGCTGTCGCAGAGGCGGCTGCGCTCGGCGTGCCCGCTGTTGCGCTCTTCCCCTATACCGATCCGGACTTGCGCGATGAACGCGCGAGCGCCGCGCTCGATCCCGAGAATCTCGTCTGCCGCGCCTGCCAGGCGATCAAGAGCGCCGTTCCCGACATCGGCCTCATTACCGATGTCGCGCTCGATCCTTACACGAGCCATGGTCATGACGGCCTTCTCGTCGGCGACGAGATCGTCAACGACGCCACGGTCGCCGTGTTGGCGCGGCAGGCCGTCACCCAAGCGCGCGCAGGCGCGGACATCATTGCGCCCTCGGATATGATGGATGGACGCGTCGAAGCGATCCGCAACGCGCTCGACGCCGAGGGTTTCGAGAATGTTCAGATCATGAGCTACGCCGCGAAATATGCGTCGGCGTTTTACGGGCCGTTCCGCGACGCAATCGGCACGAGCAAGACGCTGAGAGGGGACAAGCGCACCTATCAAATGGATCCGGCCAATTCCGACGAAGCGCTGCGCGAGGTGGGTCTCGACCTGGAGCAGGGCGCCGATATGGTGATGGTGAAGCCTGGAATGCCGTATCTCGACATCGTGCGACGCGTCGTCGACGTCTACCGGGCGCCAACATTCGCCTATCAGGTGTCGGGCGAATACGCGATGATTACCGCTGCGGCGCAAAACGGCTGGATCGATGGCGAGCGCGCCATGCTCGAAAGTCTACTCGGCTTCAAGCGCGCCGGCGCCTCGGGGGTGCTGACCTATTTCGCGCTCAGCGCGGCGCGGGCGCTGCAAGGAAGGAAGTGACGCGTGCGTCACTTCCTCCCGAAAGCATCATCACGCGGCGTCGCGCAGGCTGCGTACGCGGTCGTGGTTTTCCTTGACGCCCTGATACTGGCGCTGGACCATCGACCTGATCTCCGGAGGGAGAGGTTGCGCGATGGCCTGCTGATAGGCGTCCTTGGCGGCGTCTTCGCCGCGCTCGACCTCCTCCAGCACCGCCCGTTCTGAACGGCTTGTCAGGGCGGCCTTTAGATTGGTCCAGGCGCGGTGCATGGCGCCGGTCATGGAGCCGCTCTTCGAAGGCTCGCCGCCTAAGCTGACGATCTTCGATTCGAGTTCCCTCGCGCCTTCAGCGCAGCGCGCGGCCGCCGTTCGAAACACAGTCTTTAGCGTCGGATTTTCGACGTCTTCAGCCGCGGCCAGAAACCCTTGCTCGCCGTCGCGACTGATTTCGGCAAGCTCGTTCAACGTGGTGATGACTTCGGACTTTTCCATTTTCATGCCTCCCGAGGACGCAAGCGCGTACGGGTCCTAAACATTAGGCCGATTGCTTTGTTCCGGCGGATTGCACGGCGGGCGGGGGGTAGCGGCGAGACTCCGAGGTCGCGGGGTGGACAAAGACCCGCAAGCATGGTTTGCAGGACCGCCCGCTGCGCCGCTTGCGCGCGCGTCAGCGAGCTATCTTCAGCCCCCTCCAGGCATCGCTAAAGATATGATTCGACGCGCCGTTCTTGTTGCCGCTCTGACGTTTTGCGCCGCCGGGTCAGCCCGCGCGGATTTTCGTCTGTGCAACAACACGAGCGCGCGCGTCAGCGTCGCCATCGCTTACACCGACGGGCGCAACTGGTTGTCGGAGGGTTGGTGGAACCTTCGGCCGAGCGTTTGCGAAACGCTTCTGCGCGGTCCGCTCGCCGCCCAATACTATTATGTCTACGCGATGGACGAGCGCGGCGGCGAGTGGAAGGGTAAGGCGTTCATGTGCACGCGTGATCGGGAATTCCGCATCGACGGCCGAGAGGACTGTTTCGCGCGCGGTTTTGATCGAACCGGATTTTTCGAAATCGACACGGGACGGGACGCGAAGAGCTGGACGGTTCAGCTCACTGACCCCAACGCCGCGCCCGCGCAATAACTCAATTCAGGAACGGCTTCATCATGAGAAGGTCGCGGCGCGTCAAGATTATCGCAACGCTTGGTCCGGCGACGGTGGACAAAGCGGTCATCGCGGGGCTCGTGCGCGCCGGCGCCGACGTCTTCCGCATCAACATGAGCCACACGGATCATGCCGGCCTCGCCAGCTATGTTCGGATCATCCGCGAAATCGAGAACGACATCTCGCGTGCGATCGCCGTACTCGTCGATCTTCAGGGCCCGAAGCTGCGCATCGGCGCCTTCGAGGAAGGCTCAGTGCATCTGCGCAAGGGGGACGTCTTCGTCTTCGACAGCGACCCCAAACCCGGCGACGCCACGCGCGTGCGCCTGCCGCATCCCGAGATTTTAGCGGCGCTCAAGGTCAATGATTCGATCCTCATCGACGATGGGCGCGTGCGGCTGCATGTGGTCGAGACCTCTCCAGAGCGGGCGCACGCCGTCGTCGACGTCGCTGGGCGCCTCTCGAACCGCAAGGGCGTCAGTCTGCCCGACACTGAAATTCCGATCACCTCGATGACCAACAAGGATCGCGCCGATCTCGACGCCGCGCTCAAAGAGCGCGTCGACTGGGTTGCGATCTCCTTCGTCCAGCGTCCCGAAGACGTCCTTGAAGTGAAGCAGATCACGCAAGGCCGTGTGATGGTCATGGCGAAGATCGAGAAGCCCCAAGCGATTTCGCGGCTCGAGGAGGTGATCGAGGTTTCTGACGCGCTGATGGTCGCGCGCGGCGACCTTGGCGTCGAAGTGCCGCTCGAGCGCGTCCCAGGACTTCAAAAACGCATCAACCGTTCAGCGCGACGGCTGGGCAAGCCGGTCGTCATCGCGACGCAGATGCTCGAGTCGATGATCCTGTCGCCCTTGCCGACGCGCGCCGAGGTATCCGACGTCGCCACCGCCGTCTTTGAAGGCGCGGACGCCGTCATGCTCTCCGCCGAAAGCGCGGCGGGGCAATATCCGCACGAAGCGGTCGCCACCATGAGCCGGATCGCGGAAGAGGTCGAGACGGACGCGATCTACCGCTCGATCATCAATGCTCAGCGCGGCGAATTGCCCAATCCGACCTCAGCCGACGCTATCGCCGTCGCCGCCCGCGACGTGGCGCAGACGCTTCATTCGAAGGCGATCATCGCGTGGACGTCATCCGGCACGACGGCGCTGCGTATCGCCCGCGAACGGCCACAGTCGCCGATTCTCGCGCTGACGCCCAAGCGCGACACCGCCCGTCGTCTGGCGCTTGTCTGGGGCGTGCACGCACTGGAGACGCGCGACGCCGTCGACATTGAAGACATGGTGGGGCGCGCCTGCGAATATTCGGAGAGCGAGGGGTTCGGCGGCCCTGGCGACCGGGTCATCATCGTCGCCGGCATGCCTTTCGGCACGCCGGGCGCGACAAACATGATCCGCATCGCACATCTGGGCGAGCAGCGCCAAGGCGGCGAAGTTTAGTCCTGAAGTTGCAGCTTATCTGCGGAGGATCTGCCGCTACGCTTGTCCACGACGAGTTCGTAGGAAACCTTCTGGCCTTCAGCGAGGCTGTCGAGGCCTGCGCGCTCGACGGCGCTGATGTGAACGAAGACGTCCTGGCCGCCGGCATCCGGCTGAATGAAGCCGAAGCCCTTTTGTGCGTTGAACCACTTTACGGCGCCTGTCGGCATGGCTTTTCCTTTCAAAATCGCGGAAACGCTGCGGATCGCTGCGTTCTTCTCAGTCAATCGAAGCTTGGGGAAGGTCAGGCGCCGCGCGTCTTGAGACGAGAGAGCAAGATCGTTCGGCCGAAACTCGAATGCGCGATTAATATTATAGGAGCGGACGCCCGATGAAAACCCGGCAGGCGAGAATTGTTAGTCGCCCAGCGGTCGCCATTCCATGACGACGGTTTCGCGCCCGGACAATGTGTTCGCGCCGCGCCCGACGCGCGAAAATCCGTCACGTTCGTAAAAGCGGATGGCGCGAGCGTTGTCCGCATTGACGTCTAGCCGAATAAGCCTTGGCGAGACGTTTCGCGCCGCTGACAGCAGCGAGGCTCCAAAGCCTGCGCCGAATCGATCGGGAGCGACGCAAATCTGATCGAGCCAGCCGTCCGTCGGATTGATCACGACGAAGCCTGCAAGCGTCGACTGAGCGTCAAACAGGCAGAGCGTCACCGCGCCAATCGCTTCTAATTCTCGAAGGCGGCGTTGGAGCCAGTCGCGGCGCGCCTCGAAGTCGATCTCGGGATAGGTAGCCCGCCAGGAGGCGACCCAAAGGTCGAGAATGGAGGGCCAGTCGTCGTCGATGCGCAAACGCAGATTCCGCGACGCATGTGCGGGCGGGGCGTTCATGCCTTCCTCATCAGATCGAGCAGCTGGCGGTGAATCGCCTCATTGCCTGCGCAGATCTCGCCCTTGCCAAGCATGTCTGCGCCGCCGGATAGATCGCTGACAAAGCCGCCGGCTTCACGAACGAGCACGATGCCCGCCGCCACGTCCCAGGAGTTAATCCCGCGCTCCCAATAGCCGTCGAAACGCCCGCAGGCGACCATCGCCAGATCGAGCGCCGCGGCGCCCAAGCGGCGAATATTGGCGATCTTTCCCATGCCGGCTGCAAGCTCGCGCTTGAAGGATTCATGATCGCGGACCCGCGCCAGCGGCGGAATTCCACAGGCCACCATGGACTCGCCGAGCGAACGCCGCGCCGCGACGCGCATGCGACGATTGTTGAAATAGGCGCCCTGGCCCAGCTCAGCGACGAACATGTCGTCGGTGGCGGGATTGTAGACGAGGCCGGCGACGAGGCGGTCCTCGCGCTCCAGGCCGATAGAGATGGCGAAGACCGGAACGCCATGGAGGAAATTCGACGTGCCGTCGAGCGGGTCGATGATCCAGCGGTGGCTCTTGTCGGCGCCTTCGACGACGCCGCCTTCCTCCAGAATGAAGCCATAGCCGGGGCGCGCCTTCGACAGCTCCTCGAACAGAGTCTTCTCGGCGCGCTTGTCGGCCGCGCTAACGAAATCGCCCGGACCCTTCACTGATACTTGGAGGTTCTCCACCTCCCCGAAATCGCGTTTAAGGCCACGTCCCGCTTTCAGGGCGGCGGCGGTCATCACATTCATCAAGGCGGAGCGAATCATTGAAGGAGAGCCTAGGGGGAGGGTTGTGGGAGGTTCAACGCTTTTCGAGCGCGGCGAGCGCCCGGGGGACGCACGCGGAGGCTTGTTCAAATGCGCCAGTTTTCGTCCTGGAGCCAGTCCCTTTTGCGGTTGATTTGACAGAACGTTGCGTTGACCTGAGGCGTGCTCTTCATCGCCGATGCTGGCGAGCGGCTCCAGGCCCGAGAGGCGGTTCCTGAAAACGACTCTTTTGCCGTCGCTACGCGTTTGGCGCGTTAACCTTAAATTAAGGATTATCGTGCAGCCTGAATGGGTCCCTTAAGTGGGACGTCCGAGTGGCTTCTTCTCCACTCGTCCTTGATGCCTCCCTGTCAAGAAGCCTTGAGAGCCGCCGTCGCGGCTCTCTTTTTGCGTTCGGCGCGGCGCGGCCCGTTAAGGTTAAGGAAAGGCTAAGCGCGCGCCCCTCGATCCTCTGCGTTACAGTTCATGCCACCGAAAGACGCAGCCGCGTCCAATTTGCGTGAACGTTCGTATGGCTCGAGTCAAAGGCAGCGTAGGGGAGAAGCAGCCGGTCTCTTTCATCGAGAGACTGGCGGGATCCGAGGGCTTTTGCGCTCTGTTTCGCGAAGGAATGACCCTCGTGGAGGAGGCCGCTTCCTATCTCGACGGCGACGGACGTCTCGAGGCGAAGGCGTTGCCACGCACCGAAGCTCTCGCCTATGCGGCTGAAAGCATGCGGCTGACCACAAGGTTGATGCAGATTGCGTCCTGGCTGCTGCTGCAGCGCGCGGTGAATCAGGGCGAGCTGACGCGCCATCAGGCGGCGAGCAACCGGCATCGCGTCAAGCTTCGCGAACAGGAGCTGGCCTCGGCCCCCGAACTCTTCCAGCGCTTGCCGGACCGTCTGCGCGAGCTGTCGCTGCAGTCGCTGCGCCTGCAAGCCCGGATTATCCACCTCGACCGGCTGATCCATGCGCTCGAGCCGGCGCTCGCCGCGCCGGCGCCGACGTCCAGTCCGGTCGAAGCGCAGATCGCGAGGCTGCGCGCCGCTTTCGCCCAGTAAGATCCTTCAGGCGAACCAACTGGAGGCGGCGGTTTGACCGCCGCCTTCTTTTTATTTTTTGCCGAAAGAGAGATTTCCGAAGCGGGAGTTGAAGCGGGACAAACGTCCGCCGCGGTCGAGCAGTTGCGTCGACCCGCCCGTCCAGGCCGGGTGCGTCTTCGGGTCGATGTCGAGGTGCATCGTGTCCCCCTCCTTGCCCCAGGTGGAACGGGTCGTAAATTCCGTGCCATCGGTCATCACGACCTTGATCATATGATATCCGGGGTGGATGTCCTTTTTCATAGCGATGCATCCTTTTTGCGATGGAAACGACAGAAGACCCACGCCGCAGCGGCGCGGGGTCGGCCGATCGAAACAAGCGAATTTGCTGGCGCTGATAACGCACTGCGGGCAAATGGGCAAGTTGGCCCCTAACGGCCGGGCGCCAGAACCGAGGAATATAGAATATGACCGGACACCGAGCCGATCTGCCGCAGCTGAAGCCGGGGCTCTTCGTCAGCGACGGCGGCATGGAGACGACGCTTATCTTCCATGAGGGCGTCGACTTGCCGTATTTCGCGTCGTTTGTTCTGCTCGACAGTGAAGAGGGACGGGCGCGGCTCCGCGCCTATTACGAGCGCTACCTCGCGATCGCGCGGCGCCACGGACGCGGCTTGATCCTGGACACTCCGACCTGGCGCGCCAATCGCGACTGGGGCGCGAAGATCGGCTATGACGCAGCAGGGTTGAAGCGCATCAATGAAGCATCGATCGCGCTTCTCGACGAACTTCGGCAGGCCTGGGAGACGGCTCAAACGCCGATCGTCGTCGCCGGCGTGATCGGGCCGCGCGGAGACGGCTACGCGGAAGGGCGCATGAGCACCACGGAAGCGGAAGACTATCACGCGCCGCAGATCGCCTCCTTCGCCAAAACGGCCGCCGACATGGTCGCGGCCTACACTCTGAACGATATCGAAGAGGCGATCGGGATCGCCCGCGCCGCCCGCGCGCTCGCCATGCCCTGCTCAATTTCGTTCACGGTGGAGACCGACGGCAAGCTTATCGGCGGGCGGAGCTTGCGCGAGGCGGTCGAGACGGTGGATCGCGAAACGGACGCAGCGCCTGCCTATTACATGATCAACTGCGCCCATCCGACGCATTTCGAGCAGGCGCTCTCTGCGGACGCGCCGTGGATGAGTCGGCTGCTGGGCGTCAAGGCCAACGCTTCGACAAAAAGCCACGCCGAGCTGGACGAATCGGAAACGCTCGACTCGGGCGATCCGATCGATCTCGGCCGCAGATATCGCAGATTGCGCGAGACATATCCCGGCCTAC
The DNA here is from genome assembly GCF_024448135.1 of Methylocystis suflitae. GTDB lineage: Bacteria > Pseudomonadota > Alphaproteobacteria > Rhizobiales > Beijerinckiaceae > Methylocystis > Methylocystis suflitae. The sequence continues at coordinate 9,033 of NZ_JAMRYX010000174.1, read as the reverse complement.
GCATCCTGGGCGGCTGTTGCGGGACGGACGACCGCCATGTCGCCGCGATCTGCGAAGCCTGCGCCTAGAGCAGCGCTACGATGAATCTGCATTTGGGCGATCAGGCCCAAAAGCCATGATTCTAAAGCGCTTATGCCGCAAGCATTCTGTGCACCTCGGTGACCAAATCCCGCAGGTGGAAGGGTTTGGAGAGGATTTTCGCCTGTCGCGGCGCGTGACTGTCGGGGTTGAGCGCCACGGCGGCGAAGCCGGTGATGAACATGACCCTGATGTCGGGATCGAGCTCGGTCGCGCGGCGGGCGAGTTCGATTCCGTCCATCTCGGGCATGACGATGTCGGTCAGCAGGAGTTCGAAGGGTTCGACCCGCAGCTGATCATAAGCGGAAAGCCCGTTGTCGAATGAGGTGACGGAAAAACCGGCCTGCTGCAAAGCCTTGACCAGGAAGCGCCGCATGTCGTTGTCGTCTTCCGCAAGCAGAATTCTTGCAGTCGGTCTGTCGTTCATGGCCATCCTCGCGGTTTTTAGCCATATCGCCCGAGCTTCGTAAATTTCAGGTGAAACCGGGGTGGCGCCGCGTTAACTTAGCGCCCAGTATAGCGCGACGCATCGTCCTTTTTGAGCTGATCCGCCACGCCGGCGCTCGTCTGAGGAGGCGGTCGCGGCGCGGAAACGAGAAAAACGAATGAACGACGGCATGCGCGAGTGGCGCGAAACCAATTCGACGGCGACGCCCTGCTGCGAACCGGAATTTGAACGCGCCTTCGACATCATCGAGCCTGACGCGCTCGTTTCGCCGCTGGTCTTTTCCTCACCGCATTCGGGCCGGATCTATCCTGCGCGCTTTCTCGCCGCGACGCCGCTCGACGCGGCGACGCTGCGCCGTTCGGAAGACGCCTATGTCGACGATCTCTTCGCCTCGGCCTCATCCATGGGAGCGCCTTTGCTGCGGGCGCGCTTTCCCCGCGCCTATCTCGATCTCAATCGCGAACCCTATGAACTCGACCCCAAGCTCTTCGACGGCGCTTTGCCGTCCTTCGCCAATACGCGCTCTCTGCGCGTCGCGGCCGGACTTGGGACGATCCCGCGCGTGGTCGCCGACGCGCGCGAGATCTATGCGAGCCGCCTTACGCTCGACGAGGGCTTGCGGCGCATCGACAGCCTCTACAAGCCCTACCACGCGGCCTTACGCGGCCTGATGGAGCGCGCCGCGGCGCGTTTTGGCGTCGCCGTGCTGATCGACTGCCATTCGATGCCTTCGACCGGCGCCCGCGATCCCTTGCTTTCGCCGCGGGGCGACAAGCGACGCATCGACTTCGTCATTGGCGATCGCTACGGCGCCAGCGTCTCCACCGGACTCGTCGACGTTGTCGAGGATCGATTGCGGGGCCGCGGCTACCACGTCATGCGCAATCGGCCCTACGCGGGCGGTTTTATTACCGAGCATTACGGCAAGCCCGCCGGGGGCTGGCACGCGCTCCAGATCGAAGTGTCGCGTGGCCTTTACATGGACGAGTCTACGCTCCAGAAGAACGAGCGCTTCGACGCCGTCGCGCGCGATCTTGCGGACGTCATGGCGGCGGTGGCGCGGCACGAAGACTTGAGCGAGATTTTGGGCGGTGAGCGGCGGGCGGCGGCCGAATAGCCGGGCGCTCGACGCGCCCCGCTGGGAGCTGGCATGACCGCCGTTGATTTCGAGAAGTTCGTTGAGCGCCTCGCCGACGTTTCGGCGGAAGCCATCATGCCTTTTTTCAGGACCGCGCTCGCCGCCGACGACAAGGCGCATGGCGGGGCGTTCGATCCCGTCACGGAAGCCGACCGCGGCGCCGAACTCGCCATGCGGCGGCTGATCGAGGCGACCTTCCCCGACCACGGGGTCTATGGCGAGGAATTCGGACACTTACGCGAAAACGCCGAATATGTCTGGGTGCTTGATCCGATCGACGGCACCAAGAGCTTCATCTGCGGCCTGCCGCTATGGGGCACTCTGATCGGCCTCACGCATCGCGGGCGTCCCTGCTACGGCCTGATGAGCCAGCCGTTTACTCGAGAGCGGTTCTTCGGTGACGGCGAGGCCGCGTATTGGCGCGGGCCGGCGCGCGGGCCGGAGGGCGCGCGGGGCGCCCTCGAGACGCGCAGGATCGCCACGCGCCACTGTCCAAAGCTCGCGCAGGCGACGGTGATGACGACCTCGCCGCTGCTGATCGAGCCTGCGCTGCGCGAGCATTTTCACCGCGTTGAGCGCGCGGCGCGGCTTTCCCGCTACGGCGGCGACTGCTACGCCTATTGCGCGCTTGCGGCCGGCCATGTCGACCTCGTCATCGAGACGAATTTGCACCCTTACGACATCGTCGCGCTGATTCCGATCATCGAGGGCGCGGGGGGCGTCGTCACTAACTGGAGCGGCGGCGCGGCGGCGCTGGGCGGGGCCATCGTCGCGGCGGGGGACCCAGCGCTGCACGAAGAGGCGTTGAAGCTGCTCGGCGATCACACTGTCTAGGAAACGCGCGCTTCGCCCGGAATGAACGCGTCGAAGCCGCGCCAGAACTGACTGCGAAACTCGTCGCGCTCCATCATGAGTTCATGCTTGGCGCCGGGGATCATGGCGAGAGCGCCGCTGTCGAGATTTTGAGCGAAACGCTCGATGCCGGCGTTGGAGACGATCATCTCGCGCCCGCAGCCGAACATCAGAATGGTAGCGCGGATACTTCGGGCATAGTCGGGCGATTCGAAGCCCCTCATGAGACGGAAGGCGGCGTTGACCCAGCCGATCGTCGGATCGCCGATGGCGAGCTGCGGCGCCACCCTGAGAATGGCGGCGTTTCGTTCGAAGCGGTCCCGATCGGTGGTCAGCAGATTGCCTTCGAAGGGCTTCTCGATAAAGGAGGCGCCGGTTCCGCCTGGTATGTACATGCCGCCCAGTCCGCACATGTCGAGCGTGTCCGCGAGCCAGCGTGAGGCGCGCGGAAACCGCAGATTGGCGAGATCAATCATGGGGGCGGTCAGCACGAAGCGCTGGAACGGCGTTTTTCCTCCATGCGCCGCGTCCAGCAGGATGGCCGCGCCCATCGAATGGGCGAGGGCGAACCAGGGCTGTGGCCGGTCGCTCAACACCTGGGAGATGAAAACCTCCAGATCACGCTGATATTGCGAGAAGTCGTCGATGTGGCCCTTACGCGGGTCGGCGAGCTCGCGTTCCGAGCCGGCCTGGCCGCGCCAATCGAGCGCGACCACGTCGAGGCGGCGGCTGCGCAACTCCTCGATGATCTCGAAATATTTTTCGATAAATTCATTGTGGCCCTGAAACAGCGCCACCGTGCCGCGCGCCCGCTCGCTGCAGGGAAAAGCGGCGGCGCGCAATCGCCGGCCGTCCCGCGTCTTCAGGATGTAAACGGCGGCGCCCTCGGGGATCGGGTTGCCGGGCGACGCGACAAGTTCTCGCATGGGATCTCCTCGGCGCTCTGAGGCCGAATCTTCGCGCCAAGATAATGCATTTTGGCGACAAGGCCGAACGGCGCCGTTTCAATCGGCGCAGAAGGCGGCGAGACGCTGGGGTTCCGCGAAGTTCAGTCTGCCGCTGACGATAGCGTCGACCCGTCCGGAAGCGGCGATCAGATAGTGCAGCGGGGCGACTACGCCGCCGTCGGCCGTGGCGCCGTAGAAGGCCCGGGCGCTCATGGCTTTTGAGACGTCCGTCCTCGTGGAATCGCCGACGCGGAAGATTTTCCAGGGCAGGCCGTAGGTTTTGAACTTCGCCAGGTCCTTGGGGTAGTCGCTCGCGCGCGCCGAGACGAAGACGATATTCCAGCGATCGGGGCAGGCGGCGGCGATCGCCTTGAAGCCTTTCATTTCAGCGAGACAATTCGGGCACCAATATGCCCACAGGCTAACAAGCGTCGGCCGGCCGTTCGCCATCAGCGCGCGCAGATCTAGCGGCGCGCCATTTGCGCCCACGAGATCGACCTCTCCCAGAGAGGCCTTCATCTCGTCCTCGGCGACAGCGCGCGGCGCGGTCGCGCCGATGATCTCGGCGTGCGCCGACGCAAGCGAAGCGCCGAGCAAAAGGGTCACAAGGAGAGATCGCCGCATCATAAGCATCCGGAGGAAAGGCGGCGCAACAGCGCGCCGCCTTTGAAAATAAAGCGTCCCGGTCAGAACCTCACGGTCAGTCCGGCATAAAAGTTCCGACCCATGCCGGGCACCTGACGCACGCTCGCAAGACCCGCATTGCGTCCGAAGAGGAACGCATTGCGCGAATAGTTCGTTAAGTCGAACCCGCCAAGCGGCAACGAGTAGAGCGCATCGGTGACATTGTCGACGCCAAGGTCGATGCGCATATTGCTCCACTCATAGGCCGCGCGCAGATTGAGTAGCGCATACGCCGGGGTCGTGAACTCGCCCTTGTTCGCCGACACGTGATCCTTGGGCGCGACGAGTTGCGTTTCGGCGGCCATGCTCAAACCGCCAATCTGGTGCTCGAGCGCAATGCGCGCATTGGCGGGCATCAAATTCCACAGACCGTCGCCCTTCTTGATCAGGAAGGACGCGACAGAGCACAAGCCGGCGCCTGGCAAACAATACTGCGGATTGCCGATGTCGAGATTTCGTCCATAGACGAAACTGACGACGCCGATCGCCTGTAATCTGCCGTATTCGGGCGATTCATGCAGCTTCACTCTGCCCGAGCCGTCGACGCCATAGAGCTCCGCGTTGAAGTTGCGGAACTGCATGATCTGGAAAATGTAGGAGTTCGCCACCGGGAACTGATTGAAGGTCCCGCCGGTTCTGGCGCCGTCGATATAGTTCTCGACATAGGTGTAGAAGGGCGAAATCCGCGCTTCCCAATTGTTGGCGCCCGACATGTCGCGCCAAGCGCCGGTGAATGCGACATTGTGAGCGACTTCCGGCTTCAGATTGAGGTTGCCGGTATAGCCGTTGCCGTCGCCGAACCAGTTGAACATCGCCGTGAACGGGCCGGCGACCGGCCAAATATAGCGTTCATAGAGATTGGGCGAGCGCGTCTTGCGCGAATAGCCGAACTCGTAAACGCTGCCAGGTTCCGGCTCATAGCGCGCCAGAGCGGTCAAATCGAAATTGATGTCGGTGCGCGCGCGATTTTGCGCATTGAAGATATTGACCGCCAGGTTATTTGCGCGTGCGAGGAGCGGTGAGTTGGGGAAGATAAAGGGCGTGTAGCTCTGGCCAGGACCAGTGTCCATCCAGACGATGTCGTTGCGCACGCCAATCAGGCTTGACCACTGAGCCGTCCAGCGGCGTTCCCATTCGGCATACGTGCCAAACCGGTTTCGCTGGCCGCCGTTGATGTTCACATTCGCGAAAGGCCGGCTCAAACTGCCGGGCGGCGTGGCGAACCCTTGCGTAAAACCGGTGAGATCGGAAGGCCAGTAGTCCTGCAGGCGATAGCCGTGGAACTCATTGCCGACGCGGAAAAGATCCTGATCGCTGTAAGGAATTTCCGCTTTTACCGAATAGCCGAAGTCGCGGCCGAGCGCGATCATCGGGTGATTGAGCCAGAATCTGTCCTCCAGGAATCCCATCTTGTGAAAGACCTGATGCCAATAGGCGCGCGCTTCCAGCACGCCCCATTCGAAGGCGCCCTTGTAGAGGGCGTCCAGCGAATAGGAGCGATTGCGCGTCATATCCATGCGCTGGTTCGGAAAGCCCTGGTAGGGGATGTTCTGATAGGCGCCGCGGAAGGTGAACAGATGCCCTTCGTTCTGGTAGCCGAGCGTGACGGCGTGGTTCTCGGACATGAAGTTCGTCGAGAGAACTTTGTCGCCGTTGCCGCCGGCGTGATAATTCGTCGCCCGCTGCCAGGACCCGTTGTAGAGAAGGCTCCAATGGTCGTTGGCCATGTTGATGTTCGCTGAAACGCCGACGCCATTGTTGTTGCCGCGGAAGAAGGCCGAGATCGTTCCCGTCGCCAGCACTTCATTGTTGGGCCCAAACCGCAGCGTCCCGGGAACCGGCAGCGGCAGATAAGGAACAGGAGGGTAGGGACTTGCGACGACGATGGGCGACGCCGGCGTGACGACTCCCGGCGCGACGACGGGCGTCGCGAACACCGGCGATTTCGGAGTGACGAGGATCGAGCCGCCGATTGAATCGCCGCCTTTGCTGACTGACGAGACCGCGGTCACGACTTCAACGCGGCCGATCGTGTTCGGATCGGTGTAGCTCAATGGCGTATTCATATGATTGGCGCAGGAGGACGTGGCCTGCACGCCGCCTACGACAATCTTCAGGCGATCATCGGCGAGACCCCGGATCGCCGGGATGCCCGAAACGCCGCCGCCTGTCTGCACGCTGACGCCCGGCTGATGCTCGAGAAGCTTCGCCGTATCCGTCTCGGGCGGCTTCTCCTCAATGATTTCCTTCTGCGTGACGACGGTTTCGTCGGCCTTGTCCTGCGGCGGCGTGGTTGGCGCCCTCTGCGCCGCGCCGACGACGATCTGCGGAAGAGAGACTTGGGCCTTGGCGGTCGTAAGCGAGGCGAGGATCAACGCGCAAGCGCTTGCGCCGCGCAGTAGGGCGGGACGGTACATGGAATGAGTTCTCCTGATCCGCCGGCGAACGGCGGTTGAAACGGTGCGAGTTTTGTTTCGTCAGGAGAGTGCGGGAGGCGCGCGTGAGCGCGTTTCGCCGGGCCGGCGGCGCTCTCGCGGTTCGAAAGGCCAGGAGTCGAAAATGACAACCGCGGTTGGCGGCGGTGCGAGCCGCGCGACCGGCGGCCTTTCGGAAATGATCGGCGGCGTTCCGATCGGGCAGGCGCCGCAGTGCGCGTGCCAGCCGTGCGCCGGCGCGCCGCTCGGCGCTTTCCCGTTCTCAGCGGCGTGACTTCTTGCGCAGAACTCTTGCGTCGCCGACAGAGCCGCATGCGGCGCGATCGTCGCCTGCATCAATGCCGAAACGACGAAAAGCGTCGCGGCAAGAAAGGCGCGCAAGCCTTTCCGCCTTGCGTCCGTCTTTGCTGTCGTCGTTGAAGTTGCCGTGCCGCCGCGCCGATTCATTTTATCCAACTTAGCCGCTGCGTTTTTCTCCGTTTCCCCCCGATCGGGAGGTGACGCTCGGCATTTGCGTAAATTCTTGTCCTTGTTGCAGTTGCGCAACACAGAAGTTAAGGTGCGATTGATTGGCGCCTGGTGTTTTTGCCGATTTTTCAAGGGCTCCAGGGCAATAAGACGTTTCGCTGTACGGAAAGCGCCTTCGCGAAGACCGGCTTTGCGAAGGTGTGGCGAGAGGTCGCACCGGGTGAAGACATGACCACAACGAAAGATGCGGATGCGCGCGTCATTGCGGCGATCAAAGCCGCGGGCGCCGAAGCTCAGCATTGGCCTCATGCGCTCGACGAGATAGCGCGTTTGCTAGATGCGCGCTTTGCAGCGCTGCTGTTCGAAGACCGTTGTTCGGCGCTGTTGGAGCTCAAGCATTCGACACGCGCTCAGAAAGCATGGATCGTCGAATATCTGCGCAACCATCGCAAACTCGATCCGATCAAGGCGCGCGTGCTGGCCGAGATTGGCGTCGGTCGGGCGTTCTCGGCGGAAGACTTCGTCTCGCGGGACGCGCTTCATCAAAGCGGCGCCTACCAACGCTGGATGGCGCCCTTCGGCCTTGCCGATATGATCGGCGGAGTCATTCACCGATCCGAGACGGGCGTTTGCCTATTCGTCGCCTTTCGCGATGAGGCCGCAGGTCTCGCCGACATCGAAGCGAAGGGGCGCCTTGAGGCGTTTCTGCCGCATCTCGCCAAGGCCATCGCGCAGCACAAGCCGGCGTCTGACACATCCGCTCTCGCCGAATTGTTCGAGGAGCTGACATCGCCTGTGCTTGTCGTCGACAGCAGGATGCGCATCGCCCATCGGAATCGCAGCGCCGACGAGATGCTTGCCGAAGGCGATGCGCTGGCGATCTGCGGCGAAACGCTCACTCTGCGCGATCCGCGCGCGAAGGAGGCATTGGAGCGTGCGCTCGCCCGGATCGGCGGGGCCGATGCGGAAGCCTTCGCGATCATGGTGAAACGCGGAGAGTCGCGCTGCTGCGTGATGCATGTGCTGCCGCTGTCGAACGGACTGACGGCGCTGTTTCTGCGCAGGTTCGCGCTCAACGCCAGCGAGGATGGAGCCGTCGCCGCGGGCGTGTTCGGCCTCACCGCCCGCGAGAGTTCGGTGCTGCTCGCCATCGCCGAAGTAGGCGGCGTGCCGGCGACCGCGCGCGCGCTTGGTCTGAGCGAAGGAACTGTCAAAGGCTATCTGAAAAGCATCTTCCAGAAGACCGGCGCGAGCCGTCAGGCGGATCTGGTCAGGCTCGTGCTGGCGCTCGAGTCGCCGTTTCGCGCGCCCGAGCGCCATTCGCTGCCGGCCTGAAATTCTGCATCGCCGGATCCCGCCAGGGCCTCTTGAACGACGCCGCAGCGCTTCCTAAATCGTTGCCAGCGCGGGCCGTAACGGACGCGCTAAGAGGCGCGGCGCGATAACGCTAGCGCGCCGCATGTCGCTCAACTGGAGGATATGTCATGCGTCAGTTCGATCTCTCTCCGCTGTATCGCCAGACCGTCGGCTTCGACCGTCTGTTCAACCTGCTCGATCAGGCCAGCGGCTTCGAGACGACCCAAAGCTACCCGCCTTACAATATCGAACGCACGGGCGAGAACGCCTATCGCGTGACCCTCGCGGTCGCCGGCTTCTCGCGCGAGGAACTGTCCGTCGAGACCAAGGAAAACACGCTGTCCGTCAAAGGATCGAAAGAGCCGGCGCAGCCTTCCGACGGCCGCGAGGTCCTGCATCAGGGCATCGCCGCACGGGCCTTTGAGCGTCGCTTCCAGCTTGCCGACCACGTCGTCGTAACCGGCGCGAGTCTGGTCAATGGATTGCTGCACGTGGATCTCGTGCGCGAGCTTCCGGAAGCTCAGAAACCCCGCCGCATTGACATCGGCGTCGCCGCGCCCACCGCGACGATCGTCGAGTCCAAGGCTGCCTAACGGCGGAAAGTTTGAGGAAAATGCCAGAGGCGCC
>NZ_JAMRYX010000173.1 GCF_024448135.1 Methylocystis suflitae | reverse complement strand
TGGAGCAGCGGCAGTTCCTCGGTCTTCCAAGGCGCCTTGGTCATTTTCCAGACCGGCGAGTTGATCGCCATGTCCATGTCCCGCGCGAAGATCGCGAAACCGTCATAGCCATGGTAGGGGCCCGAATAATCCCAGCTGTGCATCTGGCGGAAAGGCACGCCCATCTTTTGGAAGACGTATTTTTCCTTGATGCCTGAGCCGACGAGATCGGGCTGGATCTTCTCGACGAATTTTTCGAATTCGTAGCCGGTCACGTCGTCGTAGATCAGCGTTCCGTCCTTGACGTAATGCTGGGCGGTGCGCTGATAGTCGTCGTTGTGGCCGAATTCATAGCCGGTGCCGACGACTTCCATGCCGAGGTCTTCGTAAGCGCCGATCACGTGACGCGGGCGGAGGCCGCCGACGAACAACATGACCGTCTTGCCTTCCAGACGCGGACGGTATTTGGCGATGACCGCGTCCATCAACGGCTGATATTTGGCGATGACCTGCTCAGCGCCTTCCTTGATCTTGTCGTCGAAATAGCTGGCGATCTTGCGCAGCGACTCGGCGATCTTGCTCGGGCCGAAGAAGTTGTATTCGCACCACGGAATGCCGTATTTTTCTTCCATGTGGCGCGAAATATAGTTCATCGAACGGTAGCAGTGCAGAACGTTCAGCTTCGCCTTCGGCGTCGCTTCCAGTTCCGCGAGGCTGCCGTCGCCCGACCATTGCGCGATCACGCGCAGACCCATCTCTTCGAGCAGGATGCGTGACGACCAGGCGTCGCCGCCAATGTTGTAGTCGCCGATGATGGCGACGTCATAAGGCGTCGGCTCGAAACGCGGCGCGGCGTCGGGAGCGATCTTGTCGAACACCCAATCGCGGATCGCGTCATTGGCGATGTGATGGCCCAGCGATTGAGAAACGCCGCGGAAGCCCTCGCAACGCACCGGAACGATGGTCTTGCCATCATATTCCTTCGACTTGGCCTTCGACACAGCCTCGATATCGTCGCCAATGAGGCCGATCGGGCATTCCGACTGAACGGTGATGCCGTTGTTCAGCGGGAACAGCTCCTGGATCTCGTCCATGATCTTCGCGAGCTTCTTGTCGCCGCCGAAGACGATGTCCTTCTCTTGGAAGTCGGAGGTGAACTGCATCGTGACGAAAGTGTCGATGCCGGTCGTGCCGATGTAATAGTTACGGCGCGCCGCCCAGGAATATTGGCCGCAGCCGACCGGGCCGTGGCTGATGTGGATCATGTCCTTGATCGGACCCCAGACGACGCCCTTCGAGCCGGCGTAAGCGCAGCCGCGAATGGTCATCACGCCAGGGATCGACTTGATGTTCGACTTCACGCCGCAATCCGGCTTGCCTTCCTGATGCACGTTGAGGTGCTTGGCGCGGCGCTTGGCGGTCTTCTCTGGATAAACCTTCAGAACTTCTTCGATGAGCGCTTTGTTGCGGTCCTTGATCTCCGCGACGCTCAATGTGGGCGAAACACTCATTTGATGTCTCCTTTAATGCTTTCTGATTTCGCTCGACCTCCCGCGTGCGGGAGGTCGACGCTCATGCGTTGACGGGTTAGGCGATCGCCTGGAGTTCGGCCGCGGTCTTGCCGATCTGGCTCTCGTCGACCGCCTTCATGATGCCGTGCTCCATCAGCATGTCTTCGAGTTCGTCCATCGTGATCGGGGTCGGGATGATGCCCTTGCCCTGGTTCGCGTGGATCTTCACCGCGAGATTGCGATAATGGTTCGCCTGCTGCGACTCCGGCGCATATTCCAGAACGGTCATGCGGCGCAGCTCGGCGTGCTGCACGATATTGTCGCGCGGCACGAAGTAGATCAGCGTCGTGCCGAGCTTCTTCGCCAAAGCTTCCGCAAGCTCCAGCTCCTTGTCGGTCTGACGCTCATTGCAGACCAGACCGCCCAGGCGCACGCCGCCGGAATTGGCGTATTTCAAAATGCCCTTGGAGATGTTGTTGGCCGCATACATCGCCATCATCTCGCCGGACATGACAATGTAGATTTCCTGCGCCTTGTTCTCGCGGATCGGCATGGCGAAGCCGCCGCAGACCACGTCGCC
>NZ_JAMRYX010000172.1 GCF_024448135.1 Methylocystis suflitae | reverse complement strand
GACCGTCGCTGCGCCCTCGCGCGAGGTCTGGGCTCGCGCCTGGTTCGCCGCCGCCGGCATTGGCCTGGCGCCCTGGCTTGCCGGCGCCGGCGCCAGCCAGATCGCGGTTGCGGTCGTCGCCGCCTTCGCCGTCGCCGCTCTCATCGCCAATCTCGCCAAAAAGCAGATCGGCGGCTACACGGGCGACGTGCTCGGCGCCGCGCAGCAGCTCGCCGAGATCGCCATTCTGGCGGCGCTGTCCGCCGCGTGAGAGTCAGGCGGTTTCGGCAGGTTCGGCGCCTTCCAAATTCGCCGCTCCGGCAAAGCGCGTCCGAGCGGCGCGCACTTCGTCGACGGCCTCGAGCAGCGTTTCGATTCCGGCGCCAGGCTTGACGGCCTCGAGCGCCAGCCGTCGGCGGAACGACCGAGCGCCTGGCATCCCAGCGAAAAGTCCCAGAAGATGGCGCGTTATGGCGGCAAGGCGTTCGCCGCTCGCCAACTGTCGCTCGACATAGGGAAGAAAGGCGTCGACGGCCTCGAAGAGGTCTGCCGCCGGCGCGGGCTCTCCGAACAAGCACGGATCGACTTCAAGCAGCAACGTGGGATCGTGATAGGCCGCGCGTCCGATCATCACGCCATCGACGAATTGCAGCTGCTCCTGCATCTCAGCCATCCGCGTCAGGCCGCCATTGATGGCGATGGGAACGTCGGGCAGGGCGTGTTTGAGACGGTGCACCAGCGGATAGTCGAGCGGCGGAACGTCTCTGTTTTCCTTCGGCGAGAGGCCCTTAAGCCAGGCCTTTCGCGCATGCACGAACAGAGCGTCGGCGCCGCTTTCGACGCAGGCTTCCGCAAGCGCGAACAGCGCATGTTCTTCCTGATCGTCGACGCCGATGCGGCATTTCACCGTAACAGGAATTGCGACGGCGTCCTTCATCGCCTTGACGCAGTCGCCGACGAGCGCAGGCTCGCGCATGAGACAGGCGCCGAACGCGCCGTTCTGCACGCGATCCGATGGGCAACCGACGTTGAGATTGACCTCCGCGTAGCCGAATTTCTCGACGATAACCGCCGACTTCGCCAGCGCAGCCGGCTCGGCGCCGCCGAGCTGCATGGCGACGGGCTGCTCAAACGGATCGAACGCCATCAGCCGCGCCCGATCGCCATGGATCACCGCGCCCGTCGTGAGCATTTCGGTGTACAGGCGCGCGCGGCGCGACAAGAGACGATGGAAGTATCGGCAGTGCCGATCCGTCCAATCCATCATCGGCGCCACGGAGAATCTAATATCTTGATTTGTAATCAACGGCATAGTTTGCGTCGTGTGCATTCCGTTCTACGCCTCGATACGACAGTTTTCGCTACTTTTCGACTACTCTTTCTCCGCCGCCGCGACGCGCAGGAATGAGGGCGCTGGATATTGAGCGCAGGATTGATCGCGAGATGGCGGATTGGTCGATCAGAAGCCGCCAGCCTGAGCTTTGTCGCCGACGCCCTGGGCGTTATTAGCTCGGTGAGCTGGATCGCGAGCGCCTCGTTCAATTTGGTCGGATCGGGCGAAAGAACGGGCGAGCGCGGACACGCGAAAATCCTATTAACTTAGCTTGGCGTCGCCCATAGGGTTGCGGGCCTTCTCCTCCTTCGCCATATCGGGCGAAGGAGGAGAGGACATGGAACCACCCAATCGGCCTTGTGAGCCCGCCTTGCGGCTGCACGCGCTCGACAGCGAAGATCTTTCGCTCCTCTCGGCGCATCTGCAGGACGCCTTGGTGCGCGTGGGCGACATCGCCTTTCTGGCCGACAAGCGCCGGTTCGCCCTGGTTGGGTCGCGTTTCGACTGGGCCGCTGAACTTGAAGGCCGGCTGGAGCGCTGCCGCTGCGGCCTCCATTTCGAGGGCGTGCAGCGGGTGCGTTGCCAGCGTGTCTGCCGCGACCACCCCGACGCTATCCTCGAACTTCTGGCGGTCACCTTCGAGCCCGACCCCGAGCCGCCGTCGGGAGTCATCCGGCTCTTTTTCGCCGGGGGCGCGTCGATCGCGCTCGACGTCGAATGCGTCGAGGCGCAACTTTGCGACGTAGGTCCGCGCTGGAAGGTCGCCGCCCGGCCGAACCATGATTTCAGCGGCGAACTTGACGAGCACGCTCCCCGAGGGCCATGACAGCCGGACTTCCCGGCTGGAGAGGATCATGACCCTGCGTTTGGACGCCGCGGCGCCCGATTTCGAACAGCGTTTTGCGTCGCTGCTCGCCATGAAGCGTGAGGCGTCGCAGGATGTCGACGATACGGTCCGCGGCATCATCGAGGACGTCGTCGCCCGAGGCGACGCGGCGCTTGTCGACTATTCCAAGCGCTTCGACCGCATCGACCTTGAGGCGACCGGCATCGCCGTCTCCCGCGAGGAGGTCGCGGCGGCGGAAGCCAAATGTTCCGCCGAGCAGCTCGCGGCGCTCGATCTGGCGCTCGAGCGCATCACCGCCTTCCACGAGCGGCAGAAGCCGCAGAATTTACGCTTTCGGGACGCCGCCGGCGTCGAACTCGGCTGGCGTTGGAGCCCGCTCGACTCGGTGGGCCTCTACGTGCCGGGCGGCACCGCCGCCTATCCGTCTTCCGTGCTGATGAATGTCGTGCCGGCGAAGGTCGCCGGCGTGAAGCGCATCGTCATGGTCGTCCCGACGCCTGGCGGCCATGTCGAGCCGCTGGTGCTCGCCGCCGCCAAGCGTTCCGGCATCGACGAGATCTATCGCGTCGGCGGCGCGCAGGCCGTGGCGGCGCTGGCCTATGGCACGAAGACGATTGCGCCCGTCGTCAAGATCGTCGGGCCGGGCAACGCCTGGGTGGCGGCGGCGAAACGCCGCGTGTTCGGCCAGGTCGGCATCGACATGATCGCCGGCCCTTCTGAAGTGCTGATCCTCGCCGACGCGACCGCCAATCCCGACTGGATCGCGGCCGATTTGCTTGCACAGGCCGAGCATGACGAATCCGCGCAGTCGATTCTCATCACCGACGACGCGGCGCTGGCCGACGCGGTCGTCGCCGCCGTTGAACGGCATCTCTCGACGCTTTCGCGCAAGGAAATCGCCGGCGCCTCCTGGCGCGATTATGGCGCGACGATCGTCGTGAAGACGCTGTCGGACGCGCTTCCGCTCGCCGACCGCATCGCCGCCGAACATCTCGAGATTATCAGCGAAGACGCCGAGGATCTCGCCGCGCGCGTATCCAACGCCGGCGCCATCTTCATCGGCGCCTATACGCCGGAAGCCGTCGGCGATTATGTCGGCGGCTCGAACCATGTGCTGCCGACGGCGCGCTCGGCGCGCTTCTCGTCGGGTCTGAGCGTGCTCGACTTCGTCAAGCGCACGTCGATCCTGAAATGCGACGCGGACTCGCTGCGCGCTATCGGCGCCGCCGCGGTGACGCTTGGCGAGGCCGAAGGCTTGCAGGCCCATGCACGTTCGGTGTCGATCCGCCTCAATCAGCTCGAGGCGTGAGGGTGGACTCAAACGAGTCGAAGCGGCTGATCTCCGTCACGCTCGACGAAAACTCGATCGGTCGCGGCTCGGCGGATCAGGAGCATGAGCGCGCCATCGCGATCTACGATCTTATCGAGGAAAACAGTTTCGCGCTGATTGGCCATGACGGTGGACCCTATGCGCTGCTGATCTCGCTCGTCGACGCGAAACTCGTTTTTAAGATTTGCGACGCGGAGGGCGTCTGCCTCGTCACGCACATTCTCTCGCTGACGCCGTTCAGACGCATTCTCAAAGATTATTTCATGATCTGCGAAAGCTATTACGCGGCGATCCGGCATGCGACCCCAAGCAGGATCGAGGCGATCGACATGGGGCGCCGCGGCCTCCATAACGAAGGCGCGCAGCTTCTCCTCGAACGCTTGAAAGGCAAGATCGACACGGATCAGGATACGGCGCGTCGCATCTTCACGCTGATCACGGCGCTGCACTGGAAGGGCTGAGCGCCGCGCTCGGTCGCCAATGATGAGAGCGCTCCGCGGCGCAGCGCTCGGCGCTGTCACATTGTCGTCATGGAATAATCGGCATGGGCAAAAGTAATTCGGATCATTTCGCCGAGCTGAGGCTGTCGATGGAAGCGGAAGGGGGCGAGCTGCTCCGCGCTTTCGTTCGCGAAGCGTCGCTGGTCGAAGGGGTTCCGCCAATGACCGCGAGCCTGATCGCCGCCGACGTCGCGCAAATATGGCAGATCCTTTGCGGGTCGCGCACGAACGCCGAGCGCGCGGCGGTTCTTCTGTCCTCTTCCAAAGGCGAGGCGCGCGCGCGGATTCTGCTCAACGGCCATTCCCGGTTTTCCGCCGTCGTTGGTTCGCTCAGCGCGCAGGTTCGGCGAGATGCGGGACTATCCTACCGGGAACGCGGCGTCGACGGATGGGAGATCACGATCCATCGCGGTTTCGACCCGTCCCGCGAAGCGGCGGAACATAACGAAGAGCCAATCGCCGAAGCCGCAGAGGCGACGGAAACGGTGCGGATCGACGTGCCTCAGCAGAGCGACTCGGCGGCGATCGCGCGTTGTTTCCTGGCGGTTTACGGACACAATTACGTTCACCCGGAAGTCTTCTCCCCGCATCGCTATTGGCGGAAGGTCCAAAGCGGAGAGCTCATTCCGGTCGTGACCCGCGATGCGCGCGGCGAGGTCGTCGGGCATGTCGCGCTCGAGCGCGAGCCCGGCGCGGCGATCGCCGAACGCGGCGAAGCTGTCGTGCTTCCGTCTTACCGGGGACGTCATCTCCTCGAGCGGATGACCGAGCGGCTAACTGACGAAGCCACGAAACTCGGGCTCGTCGGGATCTACGCCGAGCCGGTTACGACTCATACATTTTCACAGCGCAACGACGAGCGGGCCGGCATGCCGACATGCGCGATCCTGCTCGGCGCGGCGCCCGAGTCGCTGCATTCCAAAGACTTGCCTGTGCCCACGGCCGGACAGCGCCAGAGTTTTCTGCTGACGTTCCGCTTCCTGGCGAGCGCGCGGGCATGCGAGATCGTCGCGCCTCCGGCGTATCGCGACGTCATGACGACGACATACGCCCGTCTCGGCGTCGGCGTTTCTCTACGCGAGAGCGGAACGCCAACAGAGACTCGGTCAATGACGAGCGTCATGGTCAACCCCTGGGGCTATGGCAGGATTCGCTTCGAGATGATCGGATCGAACGCCAATATCGAATTGAGCCAGGCGATGAGCGACGTCAGCGGCCTCGGCGCGCGCGCCGTGCAGCTTTCCGCGCATGTCGACGACCCGGGCCTGCCGCTCCTGGTTGAGAGCGCGCGCCACCAGGGATTTTTCTATTGCGGGCTGGCGCCGGCCTTCTCCGAAGGCCGAGATCTGCTGCTGATGCAGCATGTAAGCGAGCCGCTCGACATCAATGAACTGCAACTGTTCACGGAGCAGACGAAGGAGCTTGCGGCGTTCATTGAACGAGACCGGCAGTCGACGCAGAGCCAGCGATGAGGTCGCGTGAGCAACGTGGCGCGCCCCCAATCCATTCTCTTCGCCTGCACGCTGAACACTGTGCGATCGCCGATGGCGGAGGCGATCGCACGGTATTATTTCGGCCGCGAAACCTATTTCGCTTCCGCTGGTCTGAAGCGCGGGGCTCCTGACCCTTTCGCCATAGCGGCGATGGATGAGATCGGCGTCGACATTTCAGCTCATAAGCCGCACACGTTCGAGGATCTCGAAGATTCGAATTTCGATCTGATCGTGACGCTGTCGCCCGAGGCGCATCACAAGGCGCTGGAGTTTACGCGCACGATGGCCGTCGACGTCGTCTACTGGCCGACGCCCGACGCGACCGCCGCGCAGGGCTCGCGCGAGGCCATTCTCGACGCCTATCGCGACGTGCGCGAGCGGCTGACGGGGCGGATCAAGGATCTGCTCGGACACGGACCGCCGCTGAGCGAGTGATTACGTGTCTGGTGGCTTCCGCCATGTCATTCCCGACGCGCGAAGCGCGATCGAGAATCCAGCGTTGCGACGCAGAGAGGATTTGCTCTGAATTCCCGGTCAGGCCTTTGGCCTGCCGAGAATGACAACCAGTTGCATATAGAAAAAACTTAAAGAGACTTCCTCATCTGCGCGCAGAAGCGCTGCGCAAGGGCGATCAGCGCGTGGTCCGAACCGCGTCGGCCGATGAAAGAGAGTGCAACCGGCGCATCGCTGGTTGGAAGGGGAATGCTGATTTGCGGAAGGCCAAAGAAGCTCGCGATGAGAAACAGGCGCATCATCTGATAGCGCTTGGCGTCGAGCGTCTCTTCGCTCTCGGTTAGGAGCGGCGCGCGAAACGGCGTCGTCGGCGATACGAGGAAGCCTTGCGAACCGAGGAGCGCGTCGATTTTCTTGAGCGCCTCCTCGCGGAAGCTTTCGGCGGCTTTCTTTTGGTCGGCCGTGACCTTCGCCGCATAGGCGAAACGCTCTTCGACGCCCTTGCCGAAGGCGGGGCTGTTCGCCGTGATCCAGGCGCCATCCGACGCCCAGGCCTCGAAGGCCTGCATGTTTCGGAAATGGCCGAGCGCGGTCTTAAAGAAGTCGTCGCCGAGGGTCGCTTCGCGCCAAGGGCCGAACGCCTTCAGCGCGTCGACGGGATCCGCCGCCGCCGACGCGAAATCCATTCCGACTCCCGAGAAGGCGTCGGTGAGCAGCACGGCTTCTTTGAACTCGGCGTTCTCCGCCTTTAGCGGCAACAAAGCCTCGCCGACAGAGGCCATGACGCTGATGTCGCGGGCGAACCAGCCGATGGCGTCGAAGGACGGCGCAAGCGGAATGATTCCATCCATCGCAACCGCGCCATGCGACGCGCGGAAGCCAAAAACCCCGCAGAACGCCGCCGGCGCGCGGCAGGAGCCGGCGGTGTCGGTGCCGATGGCGAAATTGACGAGGCCGGCGGCGACAGCGACCGCCGAGCCTGAAGACGAGCCGCCGGGGTGGCGATTTCGCGCGGCCGGATTGATCGGCGTGCCGTAATGCGGGTTGGCGCCGAGCAGGCTATAGGCCATCTCGTCCATTTGCGTCTTGCCGACGAGCCGCGCGCCGGCATCGAGCAATCGATCGACGACAGGCGCATCGCGCTCGGCAGGGGCGTGGGTCGCCGCCCATTTCGGATGGCCGTTGGTCGAGACATTTCCCGCGACGTCGATGTTCTCCTTGACGACGAAGCTCGCGCCGGACAGGCGTCCCGGCGTTTCCGTGCTCCGGTTGAGAACGACGGACAGCGCGCCGAGATCGTCCTTCATCGCGGCATCCTTCCTTCCAGCGGGTCTAGCGTAGGCGGGCGCGGCGAGCATGAAAATAGCGCCATAGGAGCGCGACTATACTGAAGAATGTGGCGAGACAAAATGCAGACGCCGCGGGGAGACGGCTGTTGCGCCATTCGCAGGCTTACGCCAGATTGTCGCTGCGGCGCGCGACCATTGGAGACGCAACATGGATGAGTTCGGCGGGGGCTTTATACGCAACGTCATGATTGGCTTTGCGCTGGCTTTGGCCTTTTCCATCATCTACGTCTGGTACACGCGATAGGCGAACCGGCGAGCGCTTGGGGACGGTCGTGCGGCGTCAGAATATCGACGGCTTGGCGATCATCAGCCATATGATCGTCATAACGGCGCCGAACGCCGGAAAGCCGAAAGCGAACCACCACCAGAAAAATCGATGGTAGATCTGCGGAAGCGGCTGGTTCGCCGCTACCGCGGCTTGCGCGATATCGCGGATGCGCATCTGCATCCACACGACTGGCAGCCAGAAGGCGCCGGTCAAAAGATACAGCGCGATTGAAAGCGCGATCCAGCCTTCGGTAAGCGAATAGCCGGCCAGCCAGGTGAGCGCGACGCCGGTGACGGGCTGCACCACCACGGCGGAAGCGGTAAAGACGAAGTCCGCGATTACAACAATACGCGCGACCCCGGCAATGACCGGCGCCGAGCGGGAGAAATGCGCCATCAGCATAAAAAATGCGATTCCGGCGCCAGTGCCAAGCAAAACTGCCGCGCCGATGATGTGAATGTATTTAAGGAGGAGATAAATCACCGGTCGTCGACGATCGCCAGAGAAACGACGTTCAGCACCATCACCGACCAGATTTTCAACATGGGCCCCAGCGGGTCCCGCCAGAGTCGCGGCACGAGGATGGTTCCGAGGATGAGGTAAACGAAGGATAGGACGAGCGCGGCGACGAGCGCAATCTTCGATGTGCGGCGGAAAGCGATGGCGACGCCGATGATAAGATCGGATGTGGCGCCCGCTATCACGGCCAGCGGCACGATTGGGCCCGAAAGTCCGCCCTCGTACAAAAGCCCGAGCCCGATGTCCCATCCCGGCCCGAAAGAAACCAGCGCGGTCGAAATCCAGAACAGCGCCGTAACGGCGAAAATGAGCGGCTTGAGCGCATAGACGCGCGCAAACCACTTTTCGCGCACGTCGGCGGGCTCGGCCATAAGCGCCGCTTCAAGAGCTTGCGGCGTGATGCCCGTCATGTTCGTCCATGGCGCGGGATCGCCGATGGCGCCGCGGACCATTTCCTGTTTTGCGATGCTGCGGATCGGCGTGCGCCAGCCCAGCCAGGCGAGGAAATCTCCGAGGCGATACATTCCGTCGATCAGCCAGTCGGGGAAGTCGACGAGCTGGGCGGGGCGCCATCCGAGCCATTTGCGATAGATCGCGACGACCTCGTTGAAGGTCAGGCGTCGCGGTCCGACGATCTCCAGCTCCACACGGGCGGGGGCGCGCGGCTCCAGGAAAAAAACCGCGGTCGCCACGACGTCATCGAGTTGGACGATCTGCAGTTCTCCCGCATCCTCGAAGCGTGGAAGCATCGGCAACGCCGCCAGCCCGCGAAACAACGCGCTTCCGCCGTAAGCGCGGCGCCCGACGACGACCGAGGGACGAAGGATGACCCAATCGAGAGCCGTTGCTTTTAGGGCGGCGTCGCCCTCCGCCTTGCTCCTGGAGAATTCGCTCGGCGTCTGCCGGTCGACCCCGACGGCGGAGAAGTGAACGACGCGCTTGACGCCAGCCTGTTCGCAGGCGGCGAACAGCGTCGCCGGGCCTTTGTGATGCGCCGCGTCCGTGGAATCGGACCCGCTTCCGCCTAGAACGCCGGCGCAATTGATGACCGCATCGACGCCTTCAAGATGCGAAAGCCATTGTTGTGGCGAGTCTACAGCTCTCAAATCGAGCGACACCCATTGCGCCTGAGAAAATTGCCGTCGGACATTGGCGCGTCGCGAAACGGCGACCACCGAATGTCCGGCTGAGAGGAGCTTGGCCAGGATGCTCGACCCGATGAGGCCCGTCGCGCCAAGGAGAAGAATCTTCATGGGGGCTGGCCTCGACTATTGCGTGGACGATCTTGCGGCGAGCGGAACGAAGCGGCCGTGATTTGCGCGCAAGCCGCGCAAGAGTTCTTCCATATACGGCAAAACCGCGAACAGCAGCGCTGCGACAACAGCGCCTATGATATAGGCCAACGGCAGTGGATTGGCTTTAAACGCGATATCAAAGCGCGGCGCTTCATCTCCGAGTCCAAAAAGGGCCAGGAACTGCGGCCAGCGCCTGGCCGAGATCATCAGCACGGCCGTCAGCGGCATCAGTTCGAGATAGCTGTGAACGTGCTGCTCAATGGGGGTGATTTTACGCAACGTAACCGCATAGCTCAAATCCCAAAGCGTCGTCGCCTCGTGAACGAAAAACATCACGATCATAAAGGCGATCACGAGCGCGTTGACTTCCAGCAAGAGGACCGCGAGAAAAGGGCCGCCGGCTTCAGCAAAGAGCAGCAGATGAATGGCCGATTCCTTTGCGCCGGCGGTTGTTTCGATGTTGGTGGCGCGGTGACACAGCCAATCGGCGAAACCCGCCATCAGCCAGACAGGGACGACAAAATACATCAGCAAGAGTAATGTCGGATCCTGATCCATCCTCATCCGCTCTCAAGGCTTGTATTCCTGCAGCGGCGCGAAAGCGGGGCCATTGAGCGCTTCGCCGTCCGGCGCGAATTGAGATCCATGACAGGGGCAGTCCCAGCATCGCTCGAAGGCGTTCCAATGCACGAGACAGCCAAGATGAGAGCAGACAGCTGAACGCAGGAAGAGTTTCCCGTCTTCATTGCGGAAGGCGGCGACCTTGCTCAAGCCGCTGCGAACGATCGCGCCTTCGCCGGGCTTCAACTGATCCCATGAATCGATCTCGCCGGGCGTGACATATTCGGCGAAGTTTTTGGGCGTAGCGAGATTCTCGCTCAAATATTCGCCGATCGCGCTGATTGGCTTGCGCGCCGGGTCATAGGTCTCGGTCCAGCGATTTGCGCCAGTCAGGATCAGGTCCTTGATGATCAATCCGGCGAGCGCGCCATGGGTAATGCCTTGCCCTGAATCGCCCGTCGCGACGAAAAGGCGTTCGCTTCCGGGATCGCGGCCAATGAAGGCGACGCCGTCGACAGGTTCGAGCACCTGGCCGGACCAGCGGCGCAGCTCTTTGCCCAGTGGCGGCAACAGCCGGCGCATCCAATCCTCAAGCGCCACAAAGCGGCGATCTGCGTCATTCGCTTCGCCCGAGCGATGATCCTCGCCCCCCACGATCAATATGTCGAGGCCGTCTTCGCCGGGCTGCAGTCGCACATAATGATAAGGATCGAGCGTGTCCCAATAGAGAGCGTCGGGAAGCGCGCCCGAGGGCAATTCGAACGCCATGGCGTAGGTGCGGTAAGGCGCCTGCTTCGTATGAATGGCGAAGCGATCGCTGATCGGCGCGTTCGTGGCGACGACGGCGTAATTGGCGATCACAGCCCGGCCGTCAGAGGTCGCCACGCGAACCCCGCCATCTTCGTCCTCGACGGCAACTACCGCCGTGTTTGCGTAGAAATGGCCGCCAGCCTTGGCGATTGCCCGCGCAAGACCATGCAAATATTTGAGCGGATGCACGCGCGCTTGGTTGGGATAGCGAAGCGCCGGCGCGTTTTCATGACCGACAAAAGGCGCGCCCGTCTGCTTGATGACCGGCAGTCCTGCCTTTTTCGCCGCGTTGAATTCGCGCTCGAGCGATGCTGCGTCTTCTTCCTTCGCCGCAAAGAGATAGCCGTCGACCCGCCGAAAGTCGCAGTCGATACTTAGTGTTTGTTGCAGGCTCTCGATGCGATCAATGGCGGCTTGCTGGCTTTCGCGCCAGGCGCTTGCGATGTCTTCGCCGCGCAACCGGATAAGCTCGTCAAATCCGTCGTCGCTTCCCGAAGCGAGATGCGCAGTAGTGCGCGCCGTCATTCCCTTGCCGATCGGTCCGCGATCGAGAATAACAACCTTTTTGCCTGCGCTGGCGAGTTCATACGCGACGGACATCCCCGCGATGCCGGAGCCAATAACGACAACGTCGGCGCGTTCGTCATTGAGAAGAGCGCCGGCGTTCTCGACGACCGGCTGGTCCGTCCAATAGGACCGACTTCTTTCGAAAGCGACATTCATCGGATATTCGACGCTCTGCAATTGGTGTGAACGGCGGCTGCAGACTAAAACGAACGCGCAGGCTCAGTGTTCCCTCCCGCCCTTGGTCGCCGGGAAAGGGCATCCGACTTAACAGCCAAGAAGACGCGCAGCCTTCCCTCTAACGCACCATCCGATAAATCACGCCGAATAAGGTGGCGTTGACCGTCGCCAACATAAAGACGATCAGTAACGTCTCAGCTACTCGACTATGCCGCGGCGACATTGACGCCTCACGCACAGATTACAAAAGCGGCAAGTTAGTTAGAGCGGCCGCGTGAAGCGACAATGCAAAATGCGCTCCTTATTTTCGAATGGCGCCGTCCACGGCCCCAAGCAATGGGGCGGTGCGGCGCATTTCGATCGGGTTGAAGGGCGTTTCTGGACCGGTCTGCGGCGGCGTGGGACGAGACCCTGTCCTGCGACCGTCTCCTATGGGAACGGCGAGGCGGGTTCTCGCGTCCGTTCTTCATGGTCGGGAAGGATGATTCAGCGCGCTGAGCCCTCAAGACGAACCGTGATGTTTCTGCATCACCGTTGAGAAAAAAGCCGATAGGTAATTAAGTCTTATTCAATCGACTTGACTTAAAAAGCAAACTCAAACCCTACTGCTTGCGACGGTTCCCAACGGGATCAATAGAGAATGCGGTGAGCGCATCGTCGCGCAATTCCGCTGCTGCCCCCGCAACTGTGAGCGGCGAGTCAAAGGCCGATTAGCCACTGGAGCAAATGTTCCGGGAAGGCGGCCTTTGAGCGAGGACCCGCGAGCCAGGAGACCTGCCGTCATTCGTGGTCACGCGCGAAAGCGTCGGGCGGGGTGCACCGATGCGGGTGAAGCCTATCTTGGCGCTTTGCGCGCTTAGATGGGCGTGGCCCGTCGCAGTGACGGTCGAACGTTGCTGCGAGCTTTGCAATGGCAGTTCATTTAGCCCTGGTCCGCCTTGCTTCGATACTCGCGGCGCTTTCTCCGTTAGCTGCGCTGGCTCAGACCGCGCTCCCCACAATACAAGTCGGCGCGCATCGTGCCGCCCCCGCGGCGCGTTCCCATGTGTCCGCGCCAGGACGACCCGTCCATGCGTCGCCGCAAGCGCCGCGCGTTTCGCCGGTTGTCGCCGCAGTCGGCGAGCCCGGACCCAAACCGCCGCCACTCACAGCTTCAAGCGAGAAGTTCTTCACGGGCAAGGAGGTCAACGCGCTTCCCTTCGCGCGCCCCGGCGATGCGCTGGAGATCGTGCCGGGACTGGTCGTCACGCAGCACAGCGGCGAAGGCAAGGCGAACCAGTATTTTCTGCGCGGCTTCAATCTCGACCACGGCACCGATCTGGCGCTCTATCTCGACGGCATGCCGCTGAATTTGCGCACCCATGGCCATGCCCAGGGCTATGCGGACAGTAATTTCCTGATTCCCGAACTTCTGTCTTACGTGCTGGCCCACAAGGGTCCTTATGACGCCCAAGACGGCGACTTTTCGTCGGCCGGCTCGATTTACATGCAGTACAAAGACACGATCGACAAAGGCTTCTTTCAGGTCACCGGGGGCAGCTTCGGCTACGCCAGGGCTCTCGCCGTCGCTCCTTACCGAGATTTCGCTGGCGGCTCCGCCTATGGCGCGGCCGAGGCGCAATATTACAACGGACCCTGGGAGCGCGGCGACAATATGCGCCGCATCAATAGCGTGTTGCGCTGGTCGCGCGGCACGCAGGAAGACGGCGCCTCTGTCACCTTCATGGGCTACGCCAACAAATGGTACTCAACGGATCAAATTCCGCTTCGCGCCGTCAACTCCGGGCTGTTGTCGCTGTGGGGCACGATGGACCCAAGCGATGGCGGCGCGACCTCGCGCTTCTCGCTCTCGTCGCGCTGGAGTCAGACTGAAGGCAATCACGCCACGCGCGTCGAGGGCTATGTCGTGCGCTCGACATTGGACCTCTACAGCAATTACACCTATTTCCTCGCGCATCAGAATTTGGGCGATCAGATTCGACAGTTCGACTATCGCACGATCGTCGGCGTCAACGCTCAGCATGCGATCAAATGGGCCGACGTTAATGGCGCGCCAGTTGAGACGCGCATCGGCTTCCAGGGCCGCTACGACGACATTCGTCTTGGATTGCAGGAGAGCGTCCGTCGGCAGCTGTATGACACGCTCAGCAACAATGCTGTCGGCGAAGGGAGCATAGGCCTCTGGACCGACACGGCTGTGCGCTGGACGCCCTGGCTGAAGACCGTCGCCGGCGCGCGCTTCGACTATTACAACGCCGCCGTCAGCTCCCGTCAGACGCTATTGGATGCGCCGAAACTCGTGACGAGCGCCGGGCTGCCGGCGTTCCTTCTCGCGGGTCCGTTCAATCAGGGCGTCAAGAACGCCGCGCTGTTCAGCCCCAAGGTCTCGATCATCGTCGGCCCCTTCTACAAAACCGAATTCTACGCCAATTACGGCGAAGGCTTCCACTCGACCGACGCACGCGGTGCGGTGCTGCGATTCTCCACATCCGAACTTGCGGACAATGACGGCTTCGTTCAGGCGGCTTCAATTCCGCTGCTGGTGAAATCACGCGGCGCCGAGATTGGCGCCCGCGCCAAATTCATCGAAGGGCTCGATTCCAGCATCAGCCTGTTCTGGCTCAATCTCGAATCGGAGAACCAGTTTGTCGGCGATAGCGGCACGACGATCTTCGGTCGCCCCAGTCGCAGATATGGCCTCGAATTCGCCAACAAATACGCCCCGAATTCCTGGATCAGATTTGACGGCGACGTGGCGCTTGTGCAGGCGCGCTACCGCGGCGTCGACGTTGCGCAGACCTTGGCGTGGCTCGATTTAATCACGCCTGACGCGGCGCCTTATGGGACATTCCTCGGCAATGCGCCCGGCAACTATTTACCGAACGCCATAGCGGTGACGGCGATGGGCGGATTGGAGCTCGGCGAGGCGACCGGATGGTTTGGCGCACTGAAATATCGCTACTTCGGCGCCAGGGCGCTCACCGAGGATGGCTATTTCAATTCCCCAGCCACCGGCACGTTGAACGCGCGACTGGGCTATCGATGGAGCGACGGCTGGCGGCTGCAGGTCGACGCCTTCAACATTTTCAACTCGCGCTCCGACCAAATCACGTTCGCCTATGGCTCGCTCTTGCCGAGCGACCCTCTTTACGCGCAATGCGTCGCTGGCGTCGCGCCCGCCCAGGTTTGCGGCGTCGGCGTCATGGACCGCCATCTCAAGCCGCTCGAGCCTGCGGCCGTGCGCGTGACATTTGCCGGGCCGCTCAATTTCGACGCTTCGCTCGTCGGCGCGTTTGATCGCGCGGCGCTTTTCTCGCCGCTGCCGAACTGATCCGCCCGAATGGTCGGAGTGGCGGGATTCGAACCCACGACCCCTTGTCCCCCAGACAAGTGCGCTAACCGGGCTGCGCTACACTCCGACTGGCGCCCTTATAGTGAGGCGGCGCGGCGCTGGCAACGCCTGGACCGCTATCGCTTGGTCAGTCTGAGCAGGCGTTTGCATTCCTCGATCTCGGCCAGAACCTCGCGCAGGATGCGCGTTTGCGGCGCGGCAAGAGAGCGCGGTTCGCTGTGGGCCGAAGGCGGCGCAAACGGCTCGTCAACTTCGACGATCGGAGCCGCGTCCTGGGCCTCGATTCCCGCAAGATTTGGATTTTGCGCGCGCAGAGCGGCGAGGCCATCGGCCGAGAGGGCGGCGTCCGTCTCGTCTTCATCTCGCGCTGGCCCGCCCGGACGGAACGGGGAGGCGCTCGCGGGCAGGTCCCCTTGGCGGCGCCCCGCGCCGGCAAGGACCGCCTCCACCCCGTCTTCCTTGAGGATGCGCTGCACGCCCTTGATCGTATAGCCTTCGTCGTAGAGCAGGCGGCGTATCGCGATCACGAGCTCGATGTCGCGCTCCCGGTAGAAGCGCCGCCCGCCTGCGCGCTTAAGAGGATTGATCTGCTTGAAACGGGTTTCCCAGAAGCGCAGCACATGCGCGGGAAGGTCGAGGCTCGCCGCGACCTCGCCGATCGTGCGCATCGCTTCATCGCTCTTGCCCGACACCTGATCCCTCGACTCAAGCCGCGCTATTCTAACACCCGCAGCGGCGCAGTTTTCAGCCAAATTGGCCCGACGTGCCGGAGACGGCCCCGGGGTGTGGACAAGCGAGGGCCGCATCCCTTAACTGGCGCCGACATCCGCCTCCAAACCTCGGCGTCTCATGGAAGATTGGCTGCACTTCCCCCAACCGGTCCCGGCGATCAGGCACCATGCGACTGAGGCGAACGCCCTGGCGGTGCGCAACTGGCTGTGGCTCGTCGCGGGGCTGGTCTTTCTGATGGTCATCGTTGGCGGCGCGACCCGGTTGACCGAATCGGGCCTCTCCATCGTGCAATGGAAGCCCGTCACCGGCGTGATGCCGCCGCTGTCGCAGCAGGAGTGGCAGGAGGCGTTCGAGGAATACAAGCAGATTCCGCAATATAGGGAATTATTCCCGGACATGGACGTCGCCGGGTTCAAATACATTTACGCCTGGGAATGGGCGCATCGTCTTCTCGGACGGGTGATCGGCGTCGTTTTCGCCGTCCCGCTCATATGGTTTTGGGCGACCGGCCGCCTGCCGCGTTCGGCGAAGCCGAAGCTTGTCGGCATTCTCGCGCTCGGGGCGCTCCAGGGCGGCGTCGGCTGGTGGATGGTTGCATCCGGCCTCGTCAACCGCATCGAGGTGGCGCAGGAGCGCCTCGCGATCCATTTGCTGCTCGCCGCGCTGATCTTCTCCGCATGTTTATGGGTGGCCGGCGGCCTCGGGCCGCGCGCCGTCTCTCTCGTGCACGAGGGGGCAGGCCGGCTGAAAGCGGTCGCGCTGACGATCCTCGCTTTTGTGTTTCTGCAGATTTTTGTCGGCGGCCTCGTCGCTGGATTGCGGGCGGGCCTCGTCAACAACACTTGGCCGCTGATGGACGGCGCCTTCATTCCTCCGGCCGACGTTTTGTGGCGACTGGAGCCTTTCTGGACCAATCTCGTCGACAATCCGGTCACCGTCCAATTCTTCCATCGCATGGTCGCCTATCTGATCTTCGCTCTGGCGCTCGGGCATCTTCTGGACGCGTGGATGAACGCGGAAGGACGCGCGCGCCGCGGCGCAGCGATTTTGTTCGGCCATGTGCTCATGCAGATCGCGCTTGGCGTTGCGACGTTGGTGCTCGTCGAGCCGCCCTTCGCCGGCGGCCCGCATCTCGCGCTGGCGCTCGCGCATCAGGCGATCGGCATGGCGGTGTTGGCGGTCGCGACGCTACAGGCGCGACGTCTTGTGCAAGACGTGATCTCGAACTGAGGCTGCTGGCGTGCAGAATATTGCGATCCTCAATCTTCCCGGGCCTGAATTTCTCAATGTCTTCGGACTCGTCGTCATTCTCGTGCTGGCGGCTGCCTATGTCTGCATTCGCTTGGCGGATCGCACCGATCGCCGCCCGCCGCCGCCCGTGCCGCAGAACCCGGATGCGATGGAAGTCGCCTTCCTGCAAGGCGGGGTCAATCAGGTCATCCGAACGCTGATCTATGACCTTGCGCAGCGCGGCTTCGTCGTCCTCGCCGCGGAGGATCACGTCATTCCCACAGAGAAGCAGCCGGAGCCGGGCGAACTCAACGCCCTGGAGACGCGTCTGCTCGAAGCCGTGCAGGCGAAGCCGAAGGCGCATGCGCTGTTCGAAGATCGGAACTTGCGGCGCTGGCTGCTGGAGCAGCTCGCGCCGCTGCGCGCCAAGCTCGCCGCGGAGGATCTGATCAAGCCCAAGTCCGTGAAGATCTGGCGTCGGCGCGTGCAGATCGGCGGAACGCTGATCATCGTCGGCCTGGCGCTTGCGAAAATCTATGTGGAATGGACAACTGGCGCCGTGAATGTCGCCTATCTGGTGTTTCTCGCGGTTGCGTCGGTCGCGTCGCTTTTCGCGCTCGCCTATGTGCTAACGAGAACCCATGCCAGCCGTCGCGGCCACGCCTATCTCGACGCGATGCGGCTTGCCTATGGCGGCCGTCTGAAGGAGGCGGTCGGTCACATCGGATCGCCCGGACCCGAAGCGCGCGCGTTCCACGGCGCCGCTCTGTTTCTCATCGGCCTTTATGGATTCGCGCCGCTCAAGGGCACGACGGAGGCGATGTTCGCCGAAGCCTTCAGTCGCGGCTCGGGAAGCGATGGCTCCGATTGCGGAACAAGCTGCGGCGGCAGTTGCGGCGACGGCGGAGCGAGCGATTGTGGCGCTCGCGATTGACGCGCCGGCACTCGGGTCCGGACTCGGCTATCGCCCGCAATGTCGCGCCGATCTCTTCGCCCATCGGGATGATGTCGATTTCATCGAGATCATCGCCGATCATTATCTGGGCGCATCAAAAGAAAAGCTCGCTGAACTCGAGCTTTTAAGGGCGCATTTTCCGCTCGTCGCGCATGGTCTCGATCTCTCCATCGGAAGCGCCGACGGCGTCGACTCTTGCTATCTTGATAAAATCGCCGCGCTGATCGAACGCATCGATCCGCCCTGGTGGAGCGAACATCTTTGCTTCACGCGCGCGGGCGGAATCAGCATCGGCCATCTGGCGTCGCTGCCCTATACGCAGGAAGCCGTCGACGTCGTCGCGCGCAATGTCGAAGTTGTGCGCAGGCGCATCAAGACGCCGTTGATCTTGGAAAACATCACTTGCGTGGTGCGCATTCCAGGCGGCGAAATGGACGAAGCTGAATTTTTGTGGCGCACGCTCGAAGCGACGGGATGCGGTTGGCTGTGCGACGTCGCCAACATGCATGTGAATGCGACGAATTTCGGCGTCGATCTCGAACGCGACTTCGAGCGCTGGCCATGGGACAGGCTCGTGCAAATCCACTACGCCGGCGGACGCCAGCGCGACGGCCTGCTGATCGACAGCCATGACGCTGCGACGAGCGATGCGGTTTGGCGGCTCTATGATCGCGTTGTCGCCCGTGCGCCGGTCAAGGCCGTCATTCTCGAGCGCGACGAAAAGATCCCGCCGTTCGGCGAACTCATCGATGAAGTGGCGCGCGCGAGACGAACGCTCGTGGAGAACGGGCGATGGCGTTAGCGCAGACGCAGGCGCTGCTCGCGCGGCTGTTCACCGACGATGATCTGCGGCGGGAGTTCTTTGAAGCGCCGATCGCCGTCGCGTCGCGCTTTGGGCTGAGCATGCATGACACGCAGCGCCTCGCCGGAATAGACAGGCGCGAAATCGAAGCCTTTGCGCAGAGCCTCATCGGCAAACGCGCGCTTTATGCGCGTAGAGCGCTGCCGCTCACGGCGCGCGCGTTGGGCGATCGATTCGATGCGCTTTTCCGCCAGGCGATCCGCGGCGCTGCGCGAGATGCAACAAATTGCTCGGACGCTGCGGCGCTGACGGCGTTTCTCGATAGGCGTGTCGCAAAGTGCGGATCGGAGCCGCCCTGGGTCGCCGACCTCGCGCGTTTCGAATTGGCCTTTATCGATGCCGGGCGTTCCGGCGCGATTCTTTTCTTCCGAGCGTTTGATTTCAATGTTGCATCGATCGCCCAGGCTCTCGCCAGGGGCGAAGAGATTAGCGCGGTGCGCCGAAAAACATTTGGCGTTTGGGCGCGCCTGCCACGAGGCCGGCTGCGCTGGCGGCTATTTCGCCCTTAAGCCCTGCGCAAGACTTCCGGCATTTCGACGTGGCGCCGCTCGGCGACGACATCAACCATGCGCTCGGCGCCGCGATCCCGCGCTTCCTGATTTTGCGCCTTGGCGAAGTCTTCGCTCGCCTCCTTGAACTGCGCTTCGGCCTCTTCGAGTTGCCCGCGCAGTTCAGTTATCGACGCAACGATATTGTCGCGTCGCGTGCGCGCCGCCCGTGCATAGGTCGGATAAGCGAAATGATTGGGATCGTCGATGTTGGCGCGCCGCTCTTCCTGACCAATTTCACGGTCGAGCTCATTCGCCATGCGCGTGAATTCGCCGATCATTGCGTTCAATTGGATGACGCGCCGACGTTTTTCCTCGGCCTGGAACCGTTTGAGACGGACAAGCGTATCCCGCGACTTCATGCGACAAGCTCCATTACGCAACTTATGCGAAACAAATTCTTAACTCCGCGAGACAAGCTTAATATGCCCTGCGGAAGTTGCTCTTTTGTTACCGGGCTTGAATTTTTTGCGGCCAAGGCCGCTGCCTTCTCAGATCGCCCTATCTCAAGCGAGGGGCGCGCTTTGGAGGCGCAAGCTATGCGAAATCTCACTGCAATCGTTGCGAGCGTGGCGATCAGCCTCGCGGCGTCAACCGCCCTTGCAGAGGCCCCGGGCTTCGTCTTTTCGCAAGACAAACTCGACTGGCAGGCAGGTCCGCCGGAACTGCCGCGCGGCGCTGAAGTGGCGATGCTGTTCGGCAATCCGATGCAAGGCGGACCCTATATCCTGCGCATGCGGGCGCCGAAGGGATATAAAATCGGGCCGCATAAACACAGCGGAATCGAAACCATGACTGTCTTGACGGGCGCTGTCCGCTACGGTCAGGGAAATCTGCCCGAGCCAAACGCCGAGAAAACGTTATCCGCTGGAGGCTTCGCAGCGACGCCCGCGGAAACTGGCCATTGGGTCAGCTTCGAAGACGACACGGTGATACAAGTCACCGGCGTCGGCCCCTGGAACATCACCTATCTTGATCCGCGCGACGATCCTCGCGCGCCTCAGCGCTAAGGCTAGGCGGGCTCCTTGGCGCGCGTCGTCGACGCCGCGGCGCCGCCATAGCGGCGATAGACGAAGTCCGGCGCTGTGACGTGCGATTCGATTTCGGCGTAAGCGGCGAAGCGCGCATGGTCCGGCGACAGATGGCAGGCGGGGTCCGTCGCCGCGGCGTCACCGGCGATCGCGAACGCCTGACAGCGGCAGCCGCCGAAATCGATTTCACGGCGCTCGCAAGAACGGCAGGGCTCCTTCATCCAGTCCGTGCCGCGGAAGGCGTTGAAGGCCGCGCCATGTCGCCAGATGTCGCCGAGCGGCCTCTCGCGCACATTGTCGAAGGCCAATCCCGGCAAGGTCTGCGCCGCGTGGCAGGGCAGGGCCTTGCCGGATGGCGTCACAGCCATGATTGATCGGCCCCAGCCGCCGGTGCAGGCCTTCGGCCGCGTCGCGTAATGATCGTGAATGACGAAATCGAAATTGAGCACGCCGGCGAGACGCTTCTTCGCGGCGTCGACGATGCCGACGGTTTCCATGAAGGTTTCGCGCGTCGGGATGAGCGCGGCGCGGTTCACCTGCGCCCAGGCGTAATATTGAATATGCGCGATCTCAATGCGCTGCGCGTCGACCTCGACGGCGAAGTCGATGATCTGCGGCAGATGCGCGATGTTCTGCCGGTGCATCGGCGCATTGATCGTCAACCCCATGCCGAATTCGCGCGTCCATCGCGCGACGTCGCGCTTCTTGGCGACGCCGCCCTGATAGCCCGAGATTCGGTCGGCGCTCTCAGGAACGACATCCTGGATGGAGACCTGCACATGATCGAGGCCGATCTCGGCGAGACGCTGCAACCGCTCGCGCGTCAGCAGAACGGCGGAGGTGACGAGATTGGTGTAGAGTCCCGCGTCGACCGCGTATGCGAGTATCTCTTCAAGATCACGTCGCACCGTCGGTTCGCCGCCGGAAAGATGCAGCTGCAGCGCGCCGATCGACGCCGCCTGACGGAAGGTCTCGCCCCATTCACGAGCGGTCAGCTCCGCGTTCGAGCGCTCGAGGTCCAGTGGATTGGAGCAATAGGGACATTGCAGCGGACAGCGATGGGTGAGCTCGGCGAGCAGCCCCGCAGGTCCGCCCGCGAATGGCGAAATAGATGTGGCGAAGGCGGAAGGCGGCGGCGCCGCCAATTCGTCGGTCCCGTCGCGCAGCAGCCGCTTGTCGGCGAGCCCCTGCAGCAGCGCCGTGACGTCGCGCGTGATAACGTCCAGCGGCGCGGAATATTGCTGTGCGAGCCGCTCGCAAAGATCGGCGAGGCGCGTTGCGCCGTCGATCGCGCGCAGCACGATGAGACCAATCGGATCGAGTTCATAGGCGCGCTCGGGCGCCAGAATAACCGTTCGAGACCGCGCACGATCTTCGTGCAGCCGGGCGTAGCGCGTGAAGGCCGGGCGCGAGTCCGGGCCGATCACGAACCGCGCGGCCTGCGCCTCAGACATTTGCTTCTCCTGGCCGCCATGCGCCGGGCGGGATCAGCCCAGGCGTGACGTAGGCGTGATGTAATGCGTCCAGCTGCGCCCACAAGACGTCGCATTTGAACCGCACGGCGCCGACGCAGGCTTCCTGTTCGGCGCGCGTCCTGGCGTTATCGAGCACATAGCCGAGCGCAAACTCGGAATCGCGCGGCGCCTGCGTCAGCCGGCGTTTGAAATAGGCCATCACCTGGTCGTCGACGAAATCGTAATTTTCCAGCATTCCGACGATGCGTTCGCGATGGATCGACGGCGCGAAGAGTTCGGTCAGCGAAGACGCGACCGCAACGACGAGCGGCTGCTCGACGACAAAGCGCACATAGGCTTCGACGGCGAATTTTGTCGCAGGCAGAGCGCCGCGCCGAGAGGTCACGTAATCGCGCGAGAAGCCGAGCGCGTCCGTCAGCACGAGCCAGCGCTCGATGCCGCCGCCTTCTTCGCCGAGGCCGTCATGATCATGAATGCGATGTATCCACTCGCGGCGCAGTTCGCGATCATGGACGCGACTCATAAAGGCGGCGTCCTTGCGCGGCACCGCCTCCTGGTAGCAGTAGCGGTTCAGCGCCCAGGCGGCGACCTGCTCCTTCTTGAGCTTGCCGCCGTGCAGCAGCTTATGAAACTCATGCTTGTCGTGATAGCGCTCGGCGCCGACGGCGCGAATGGAGGCTTCGAATTCGTCGCGGGCGAGGGGCGCGGCGCCGCGCCAGTCAATGGCTACGATCTCGTTCACAGATTAACCTCCATGCCATCCTCGCCGATTTCCCAGCCGGCCGCTTGAGCGGTCGCATATTCATCCGAGAACTCGTTCAGTAGAGGGTTCGAATTGTTGATGTGCACGTAGATTTTGCGCTTCACGCCGAGCGGCTTGAATGCGGCGATGGAGCCGTCGGCGCCGCCGACATTGATATGGCCCATGCGCGAACCGGTCTTGCCGAGCAGGCCTTGCTCGATCATCTCGTTTTCGTGGAAAAGCGTGC
Source organism: Methylocystis suflitae (assembly GCF_024448135.1). Classification (GTDB taxonomy): domain Bacteria; phylum Pseudomonadota; class Alphaproteobacteria; order Rhizobiales; family Beijerinckiaceae; genus Methylocystis; species Methylocystis suflitae. The sequence continues at coordinate 40,810 of NZ_JAMRYX010000172.1, read as the reverse complement.
CGTCGAAGAACACCAGCTTGGCGCCGCGAAGCCGCTCAGTGAGGTTCGCGTCAACCTTGGCGCATCCCGGAATGTAAAAGAATGAGTCGCCAGTCGCGGTTTCGATGATCTCGAGGCCCAGCGTATCGCCGGCGCTCGTTCCGAAATTCGGCGCATTGGCGTTTTCGAGATAGAGCGCGATCTTGCCCGGAACGGGAAAGGCGCGGATCGCGAGCCCAAGATCAATGCCCGCTCCGGTGACAGGCGCCGCCTTCTCTGTGTGCAGCTCAATGCGGGGCACGAGCTGCGTCTGCAGGATCGTGAAAATCGGATTGGCGCCGAGCGCGTCGAGAACGCGTCCCGCGGCGTAGAGGCTGAACGGCTGGGCTTCTCGCATGTTGAGAAGACCCGCGACATGGTCCACGTCGCCATTTGTCAGCGCCACCGCCTTGATCGGGCTCGCGCGCAGACCGTCATCGGGGCTGGGAGCAAGCTGGGGCGCGGCGGCGATTTGCTCGCGCAGATCGGGTGAGGCGTTGAGCAGCAGCCAGTCGGCGCCATTGACGCTCACCGCCAATGAGGACTGTGTGCGCGGCAAAAAGCCGGGCGCGCCGGCGCGGACAGCCCGGCAATTGGCGCAGTTGCAATTCCATTGCGGGAAGCCGCCGCCGGCGCCCGACCCCAAGATCTTGATCCGCATTGGCATTTCGACATAGCGGGCGCGCCGCGACGTCGGATCTCCCCTGAGTGTTATTTTCCTGGCACTATGCGCAGGCGGCCCGCATTCACGCAAGTGCGACCGATTTGCGCGGGCTACATGAAATGTCGAGATTTTTTCCCTGTTGCGGCGGGCGTCTCGCCCCGGTTTCGTCGCTTTCTCAGGCCACAAGAGGGAACGGTGAGGCCAAGGCGCCTCAGGTCGAAGCGCGCCGCTGAGGATTCAGTTCCGAGCAGGCGCTGGATCGAGCCAATCATTTGCGCACGCATGGACAAGAAACGCTGACGCGCTTATGCGCGCTCTTGATCGCGACGTCGCTCGCCGGCTGCGTGTCGGACGGCATGCGCATGGTCGACGGCCACGTCGGCAACGCCGTTTCCCTTGTCTCTGGAGCCCAGGGCGAGCCGTCGAATGTCGCCATTTTCGTCGCTTCGACGCGGCGTTCCGAAGGCGCGACAGACGACGGCCGGGCGCATTTTTCGCTAACGTCGATTGGCGTCCCGCTCAACCATCGTGCTGGAAGCCTCGAGCGTCCAAGCTTCGGCGGCGCCGATCGGCGGCGGCATTTCACCGTGCTGTCGAAGCGCAACATGGACGAGCGGGAGTTCTACGGCGAAGTCGCCTCGCATGTCTCGGGGCGCATCGGCAATTCGCGCGACGTGTTGCTTTACGTGCACGGCTTCAACACAGGAGTCGAGGAGGCGCGCTTTCGTCTGGCGCAGATTGTCGCTGACGGCCGCTTCTCTGGCGTTCCCGCGCTCTTTACCTGGAATTCCCGAGGCGGGCTGTTCAATTATGAGTCCGACAAGGAAGCGGCGACAGTCTCGCGCGACGCGCTTGAGAAGTTCGTCGTCGAACTGTCGCGCACGCCGGGCGTCGGACGGATACATGTGCTCGCCCATTCGATGGGCGCATGGCTGACGATGGAGACGCTGCGCGGCGTCGCGCAGTCCGGCCATCCGGATCTCGACGGCAAACTTGGCGAGGTCATGCTGGCCGCGCCCGACATCGATCTCAATGTTTTCCGCCAACAGGTCGCGCGCGTCGATCCTCGGCATGTGTCGATCTTCGTCGCCAACAATGATCGCGCGCTGTCGCTCGCGTCGCGCATCGCCGGCGACCGTCCCCGTCTCGGCGCGATGAATCCCACCAATCCTGAAGACAAGGCTGAGCTCGATCGATTGGGCGTCGCCGTGCACGACATCTCGTCGTTCTCGACGGACTTCGTCGGCCACGGCGCCTTCGCCGAAGCGCCCGACGTGGTGCGAAAGATCGGCGCGCAGCTGACAGCCCCGCGCCCTGGCGAGTCAGAGACGCAGGCGGTGATTGACGCGCGTGGGAGCGAGGCGGAGCCGGACCGCGCCTCACCGCCTGTCAATCAAAAGGTCGAGAGCCAGCCCCTGGCGCCACTCGCCGCCGCTCGGTGAGCTTGCCTTTTTTCGGGGTGGATTGAGTGGCTTATCGGGTCACCGACGCGAAAAGCGGATCATAGCCGCTACCAAACCCGTCAGGCCTCTTTCGGCGCCGCCGCTTTTTCCGCCTCGGCCTTCGCGAGACGGTTATAGCGCCTCACGCTGAGCGGAATGGCCGCCAGAAACGCGACGCTCAGCACGGCAAGCAGCTCCATCGGATAGATCGCGAGCAGCAGCGCCGTTACGCCCACGCCGAAAAGCACCGGAATCACCAGATCGCGCGGTATGCGCCCGATGCGCTTGCCGGAGAAATGCGGAATGCGGCTCGCCATCAGGAAGGCGATGCCGAGCACATAGATGATGTAGAACGGCGTCATCGCCTTCGATGCCGGCAGCTCCAAGACGGAGAAATGCAGATAGAGCGGCAGCAACACCGTCACGGCGCCGGCGGGCGCCGGCATGCCGACAAAGAATTCGGCCTGCCAGGCGGGCTTCGCCGGATCGTCGATCGTCACATTGAAGCGGGCGAGCCGTAGTGCGCCGGCGATGGCGAAGACGAGCACGGCGAACCAGCCAAGGCCTTTGATCTCGTGCAGCGTCCACAGATACAGCAGCAGGCCGGGCGCGACGCCGAAATCGACGAAATCCGAAAGCGAGTCGAGCTCCGCCCCGAAGCGCGACGTGCCCTTGATGGCGCGCGCCAGGCGGCCGTCCAGCCCGTCGAGCACCGCCGCGGCCATCACCGCCGTCACGGCCGTCTCGAATCGACCTTCGATTCCATAGCGGATCGCCGTCAGCCCCATACACAGGGCGAGCAGCGTCACGAGATTGGGAAGAACGATGCGCAACGGAATGTTGCGGAACCGCAGCCGACGCTGTTCCGAGGGCGTCAGGGTTCCTTCTTGCGCATCGCGCCCGGAGAAGAAGGGATCGTCCATGGCTTGTTTAACCCGCCTTGAATGTCAGCGCGGCGACGCCGGCGGTCATGTCGGCAAGTATCGTTTCGCCGGCGATGGCGCGCGAGCCGACCGCCACCATGGGCCGTGCCGATGACGGCATATAGACGTCGACGCGCGACCCAAAACGAATCAGACCAAAACGGTCGCCGACGCCGATCTGCTCGCCTTCCTTGACGAATCCGACGATGCGCCGCGCGACGAGTCCTGCGATCTGCACCACCCCAAAGCGTCCCGACGGCGCTTCGATGACCATGCCGCTGCGTTCATTGTCGTCGCTGGCCTTGTCGAGGTCGGCGTTGAGGAACAGACCCGGCTTATAAGCGATCCTCGAGATGCGGCCGGTGATCGGCGCACGGTTCACATGCACGTCAAAGACGCTCATGAACACGGAGATGCGCTGCATCGGCTCGGCGCCGAGGCCGAGTTCGGCCGGCGGCAGAAAGAATCCAACTGCGCTCACGACGCCGTCCGCTGGCGAGATGACGAGGCCTTCGCGCAGCGGCGTCACCCGCGGCGGATTGCGGAAGAAATAAGCGCACCACGCGGTGGCGATGAAGCCCATCCAGCCGAGCGTCGGCGACAGCCAGTCAAGCAGGAAGGAGACAGCGGCGAAACCGGCGATGAAGACGTAGCCTTCCGGATGGATCGGAACGAGCGATTTACGGACGGAATCGATGATCGACATGCGGGCCTGCTTTCGTGGCGGGCTGATCAGCGCGCGCGTTTCCTTTGCCATGTTGCGGCGCCAAAGTCACGGACGCGCGGCATGGATCATGGCAGCCGAAGGATGCGGCAGGGGTCGCCTTTCGTCAGGGGCGGCGCGCCCGGCTCGCGGATCAGCAGCGCTTGCGATCGTGCCAGCTCGGTGAGCAGCGACGAGTCCTGTAGCGGCTGCGGCGTTGCGACGAGGCGGCCATTTTCGTCCAGGGTGAGCCGCGCGCGCATGTAGTCGCGCCGCCCCTTGTTGGCGGGAAGATCGGCGCCAGCGACCGCCGTCTCGGTTCGGTCGGCGCCGGCGTCGGGATCGCCCTGCAGCGCGCGCAGGAGCGGCGCGAGGAACACCAGCGCGCAGACGAAGGACGCGACCGGATTGCCGGGAAGGCCGAGGATGCGCGCCTCGCCCAGCGCCCCGTAAATCAGGGGCTTGCCCGGCCGCATCGCGATCTTCCAGAAGTCGAGCGACATGCCTTGCCGGGCTAGGGCAGGGCGCAGCAGATCGCGGTCGCCGACCGACGCGCCGCCGAGCGTCACCAGAACGTCGGCGCGGGCCTCGCGGGCCAGGCCGACGCCGCGTTCGAGTTCGGCAAGATCGTCGCGGAAGATGCCGAGATCGACGACTTCCGCGCCGGCGTCTTCGGCGATGGCCGCGACCGCCAGATTGTTGCAGGAGATGATCTGCGACGGGCCGGGTTCGGCGCCCGGCGGGACGAGTTCGTCGCCCGAAGCGATGATCGCCACGCGCGGGCGCCGCGCGACTGGAATTGCAGCGTGGTTCATCGCGGCGGCGAGCGCGAGTTCGGCGGGGCCAAGGCGCACGCCGGCGGAGAGCGCGACCGCGCCTTCGCGGAAGTCGAGGCCGGCGCCGCGAATATGCGGGCCGGGCGGGGCGCTTGCCGTCAACGCGCCGTCGGCGACGACAGCGTTTTCCTGCAGCAATATTGCGTCGGCGCCCTCGGGGACTGGCGCGCCGGTGAAGATGCGGATGGCTTCGCCCGCCCGGAGCGCCGCTCCGTAGCCGTGGCCTGCGGCGCTTTCGCCGACGATGCGCAGCGGCCCGGCGGCGAGGTCAGCGGCGCGCAGCGCAAAGCCGTCCATGGCCGAGACGGCGACGGGCGGTTGGCTGCGGCGGGCGACAAGGTCGGCGGCCAGCGTGCGGCCGCGCGCCCGCGCCAGCGGCGTCGATTCTTCGCCAAGCCTTGAAGCCCCGGCGAGCACGCGCGCAAGCGCGTCGGGAACGGAAAGAAGCTTGTCCAATCGAAACCTTATCCTCGGTTCGTGACGCGGCGATAGATGAACGCCGCGAGGCTTTCGGCCGCAAGTGCGACGAGCACGATGACCGTCGCGAGGGCCGCGTCAATATCGACGCCGGGATAAGCGAAGGAGAAAATTACGCCAAGAGCGATGGCCAGCAAAAAAACGGCGACGATCCGAGGGAGGGATAATTTCATTTGGGCGCTTCCCCGTCGCTCTTCTTGGCTTCGGCGAAGTGCGTAATGTCTGCGACCGCAGCGCTCACAGGCTGCACCCAGTCCGCGGCGGTCAAAAGAATATTTGCGAGCTGCAGATTAAAATCGGCGAGTCGCGCGCCGTCCGAGAAGTCGGGGCGTTTCACCTGAGCGGCGTAGGCGGCGACGAACAGCGGAAAGGCGCGCGGCCGCACATTCGTGAGATCGACGAAGAGGAAAGGCGGCGGCAAGGGCGAAAGATCGCTGATCTTTGTCGCGTAGGTGAGGAGATAGGGACCGCCGGAAAGATCGTTCTCGCAGAGCTGCGCAACCGCCGGCGCCGGCTTGTCGCACAAATGAAATAGCAGGCGCTGCGCCATGGCGAAATCATAGTTTTTGGTCAGGAAAGTTTTGATGGCGGCGGGCGCGGCGTCGGCAGGGAAGGCGGCCTGCGGGCGGGAGCCCGCCTTGGTCGGTATGTAGAGAATGTTGATCCGATACTTCGATTCGGCCACGTCCGACGCTGCGGGAAAGCGCCCTACGAGTTCGCTCAGAAAGGCGACGGCGCGGTCGTTGGGCCGGGGTAGGATCACATAGGAATAGAGGCCGTAGCCTGCCGTCTCGGTCCCTGTCGCGTAGAGATAATCATAGGCGGTTCCCAGAATGCTTGGCCGCGCCGCCGAACTCCTGTCGCTGTTGCGCGACGCTGACGGTCGCTCCGCCTGAGGCGCATCTTCCACCGCCTCAGGCGCGTTCGATGGAGAGGGAGCCCGATGCCGGGCTCGGGGCCCGTAGTGGTAGTAGTGTTCTCTGCTTCTGGGCAGATAATCGCCGGAGTAGCCCATGCAGCGCCGATAGCAGGCCGCATCGTCGCCGCATCGTCGCCGACATTCGCTGGCGCGGTCGGCGAAGGCTGGCGCGCTCAACAACAGCAGCGCAATGGCGAAAATGAAATGCCGCATGGCGGCGCCTCCACCAATCATAAAATATATCAGCTGCAACAATAGCGAGCCTTGCGGCCGCAGTCGAACTATTCGCCGCGTCGCCAGTCGCCGGACTTGCCGCCGCGCTTTTCGACGAGTTCGACGCCTTCGATGCGCATGCCGCGATCCACGGCCTTCAGCATGTCGTAGATGGTCAGACAGGCGACCGAAACGGCCGTCAGCGCCTCCATCTCGACGCCGGTCTTGCCGGTGACCGACGCCTCGGCGAGAACGCGCAGGCCCGGCAATGACTCATCGGGCGTGATCTCGACCGAGACGCTCGACAATAGCAGAGGATGGCACAGCGGGATGAGTTCGCTCGTTTTCTTCGCCGCCATGATGCCCGCAACGCGGGCGACGCCGAAAACGTCGCCTTTCTTGGCCTGACCTTCGACGGCGAGACGCAGAGTTTCGCGCGCCATCACCACATGGCCGCGGGCGAGCGCCACGCGAGACGTCTCGGTCTTCGCCGATACGTCGACCATATGCGCTTCGCCCGTCACGCCGATGTGAGTCAGCGCGCTCATGTCACGCGCCGGCGGGGGACTTATGCGCGCCCGAATTTTGATTGGCCGTTGCGCCTTGCAGGAGTTCGCGCGCGGCCGCTTCGACGTCATGCTTGCGCATCAGGCTTTCGCCGACGAGGAAGGTGAAGATGTGCGATTTTTCGAGGCGCACGCAATCCTCATGCACCGTGATGCCGCTTTCGGCGACAATGATCTTGTCGCGCGGAATTTTCTCGGCGAGCCTCTCGCTGACTTCGAGCGACACTTTGAAGTCGCGCAGATCGCGATTGTTCACGCCGATCAGACGCGTCTCCAGCGCCAGGGCGCGATCGAGCTCCCGCTCGTCATGCACTTCGACGAGCACGTCCATGCGCAGATCATGCGCGGCCGTGTTCAGCGCCTTTGCTTCGTCGTCGTCGACGGCGGCCATGATGATCAGGATGCAATCGGCGCCGTAAGCGCGCGCCTCATAGACCTGATAGGGATCGAACATGAAATCCTTGCGGAGCGCCGGCAGATGCGTCGCCTTTCGCGCGGCTTCGAGATCTTCGAGCCTGCCCTTGAACGAGGGCGTGTCGGTCAGCACTGAAAGACAGGCCGCGCCGGCGGCTTCATAGGCGCGCGCCAATTTCGGCGGATCGAAGTCTGGGCGAATGATTCCCTTGGACGGGCTCGCCTTCTTGATCTCGGCGATGAGCGCGATGCGACGCTCGTTCAGTTTCTGCTCGATCGCATGGACAAAGCCGCGCGGCGGATCATGATCGCGCACGTTGCGCTCGAGCGTCGCGAAGGGCATGCGCACCTTGGCCTCGGAAATCTCGGTGCGCTTATAAGCTTCGATCTTTCTCAGGATGTCGGTCATTTTCTCGCCTACGGCGGGCGGGCCGCGACCGCCATCGCTCGAATTCGTTTAGCCGACTGTCGGCTGCTCATGAATAGCCGATAAACGGGCGCAATCCTATCCCGATCGAAGGGGAGGGTGGCTCAGGCGTCTCGATTGGAGCAGCGGATCAGCGCCTCGAGCTTATCCCGCGCCGCGCCGGAATCGATCGCCGCCTCAGCGAGCGCCGCGCCTTCGCGCACATTTGCAGCCCGCCCGGCGACGACCAGCGCCACGCCGGCGTTGAGAACGGCGATGTCGCGATAGGCGTTCCTCGCGCCCTCCAGAACGGCGCGCAGGGCTCTTGCGTTATGCGCCGCGTCGCCGCCGACAAGCGCCTGCGTCGTCGCGCGGGGCAATCCGGCTTCCTCTGGCGAGAGGTCAAAGCTGCGGATTTCGCCGTCTTCGAGCGCAACCACATGGGTCACGCCCGTCGTCGTCGCTTCATCGAGGCCGTCGCCGCCATGCAGCAGCCAGACGCGCTTTGCGCCGAGCTCGCGAAGCGCGCGGGCCAAGGGTTCGAGCCAGTCGCTGGAGAAGACTCCGATCGTCTGCCGCTCGACACGCGCGGGGTTACACAGAGGACCAAGCAAATTGAAAATCGTGCGCACGCCCAGCTCGCTTCTCACCGGCGCGGCGTGGCGCATGGCCGGATGGTGCGTCGTCGCGGCCATGAAGCAGATTCCGGCGTCTTGAAGCGATGCGGCGGCGGCGGCTGGCGAAACGCCGACCTTGACGCCGAGTTCGCCGAGCACGTCGGAGGAACCCGAAAGCGACGAAGCCGCCTTGCCGCCATGTTTGGCGACGATCGCGCCGGCGGCTGCGGCGATGATCGCGGCAAGGGTGGAAATATTGTATGTGCCGGCGCCGTCGCCGCCGGTCCCGACAATGTCGATCGCGCCGGCCGGCGCTTCGACCGGCGTCATCGCGGCGCGCATCGCCTCTGCCGCCCCGATGATCTCATCAATCGTCTCGCCGCGCAGTCTCAGGCCCATGAGAAAGGCCCCAAGCTGCGCCGGCGTCACTTCGCCCCGAAAAATCAGAGAAAACGCCGCTCTCGCCTCATCGCGGGCGAGCGGCGCGCCCGAGACCAGCGCAGCGATGTAGGATTTGAAATCCTCGCTCACCGCAGTCCAGCGCCGTTGCGCAAGGGCAGGGCCGGCTGACCGCTGCAGGCGATCTTCGAAGCGACCCTCACGCCACCTTCTCACGGCGCCGCGGTCCCTCGTTCCATTCTCGCGCGAGATCGAGGAAATTTTGTAAAATTTTGTGGCCGTGCTGCGAGGTGATGCTCTCGGGATGGAACTGCACGCCATGCGTTGGGAGCGTTTTATGCGACAGCGCCATGATGAGGCCGTCCGGCGTCTCGGCGGTCACCCGCAGGCAGTCGGGAAGGGTGTCGCGGCTGACGATCAGCGAGTGGTAGCGCGTCGCCTGGAATGGCCCCTCGATGCCGCGAAACACGGCGTCGCCCTGGTGGAGGATGGTGGCCATTTTACCATGGATCGGCAGCGGCGCCCGAATGACGTCGCCGCCAAACACCTCGCCGATCGACTGATGTCCGAGGCAGACGCCGAAAATCGGCACGGTCTCGGCGGCCGCTGAGATCAGCTCCATGCAGATGCCCGCCTCATGCGGCGTGCAGGGGCCGGGCGACAGCACGATCGCATCGGGTCCGCCGGCCAGCACTTCGGCGACAGAAACGGCGTCGTTGCGGTGTACGGTGACGTTCGCGCCCAACTGGCCGAAATAATGAACCAGGTTGAAGGTGAAGCTGTCGTAGTTGTCGATAAGCGTGACGTTGGACATTGGGCTGCTGTCCAGCCTCCTGGCGCGGGTTTAACAGTGCAATAGGCCGGGTGGCGGGCTTAAGCAACCGTCGGACGGCTATCGTCCCGCGGCGAGAAGCGCCAGTCGGGCCGAACGTCTTTGATCATCATGATCTCGGCCAGCGACTGACGGGTCAGGAGACCCAGGAACCGACCCTCCTCGTCGGTTACGCCGACCGCCTCTCCCCCCGTAAGCTTAGGCAGGACGGCGTCGATGCTCTCTCGACCATCGATCGTCTCCGGCTCCAGGCGAACGAAAGGCGCGATCGGCGCGTCGGGTTCGGACGCCCGCAAGGCCTCGATGATGTTGGTGCGGGACAGGAAGCCGCTGAGCCGGCGCGAGCCGTCCACGACTGGGAATTCGTCCTGAGACGTGGCCAAAAGGATGTCCACCGCTTCGCGCACGCTTGCGCTGCGCTCGATCACGGCGATGCGCATTTCCATGGCGTCGGCCGCTTTCAGGCCACGCGCGGCTTCGGACAACGACGTCATCTGCGCTTCGCCCGCAGCCGCGATATAGACGAAAATCGCGATGAACAGCAGCAGCGGATTCCCGAACAGCCCGAGAAAACCCAGCAGAAAAGCGAAGCCCTGACCGATTTGGGCGGCGATGCGGGTCGCGCGGTCCTTGCCGATCCAGATCGACAGGGCGGCCCGAAGCACACGGCCGCCGTCCATGGGAAAAGCCGGGATCAAGTTGAACGCCGCCAGAAAGATATTCACGGCGGCAAGGCGTTTCAAAAGGTTGACGGAAGGATCGCCGATCTGGATCGCGTCGGACAAATCGACGGCGCCCAGAAACAGGATCAGCAAGGCCGCAATGACGAGATTGACCGCCGGACCCGCGAGCGCGATCAGCAGCTCCTGACGGGGCTTATCGGGCATTTTTTCCATGTCGGCCACGCCGCCGATCGGAAGCAGCGTGATCACTGGCGAGACGATGCCATAGCGCCGCGCGGTCAAGATGTGGCCGAACTCGTGCAACACGACGCAGATAAAGATCGCGACGATGAACATGATGCTGTCGCGCGCTGCGACGGCGCCGCCGCGCTGGTAGGCCGCAAAGCCGATCCAGCCCAAGAGCAGCAGGAACGTGACGTGAATGCGCACGGCGGTTCCCATGAAGGAGCCGATCGTGAGGGACCATCGCATTTGAGCTCCTGCGGTCGTGGTTAACAGCCGGTAAGATAGGACTGAGCGGCGGCTTGCGCTAGAGCGCTCCCCGCTCACGTGGATCATGTGATCGACTAAGGAAGCGCTCAAAATCAAAATGCTGGAGCAGGTTCTCATCCAAAAGGTCGGTCAACTTTTTCGGAACCTGCTCTGAGCGCGGGGACGCACGAAAAACGCCGGCGAAGCGGCTGTGAGCGCTTGCCGGCGGTAGACGGAGAAGAATTGAGAGACGAGAAGGAAAGCGAAATCGCGTCAGAGACGATAGCGGACTTGATCGGTCCAGAAGCGCTCCAGCCGTGAAAGCGACGTATTGAGGGTGCGAAACTCGTCGCAGGAAACGCCGCCGATCTGCTCGACCGTCAGCGCGTGCTTCTCATAAAGCTGCGCCACGATATCGTGAATTTGCTTGCCCTTCGGAGTCAGGCTGATGCGCACCGAACGGCGATCAAGACGCGAGCGCGCATGATGCATATAGCCCATGTCGACGAGCTTCTTGACGTTGTATGAAACATTGGAGCCGAGGTAATAGCCGCGCGTGCGCAATTCGCTTGCGGTCAACTCCTTGTCGCCGATGTTGTAAAGCAGCAGCGCCTGCACGGAATTGACGTCGCCAAGATCCCGGCGGTCGAATTCGTCCTTGATGACGTCCAGCAGACGGCGGTGGAGGCGTTCGACGAGCGTGAGCGCTTCGAGATAAACCGGTCGGATCTCGCTGGGGCGATCCTCGCGAGCCTGCGGGGCGGTCTTCAACATGGCGCTCATCGTCTTCTCCATCACAGCGGATGCGTCGGGCATCTCTTGATCGGCCTTCGATGAAACCAAATTAGATCGACGCAGATGAAAGTCGGTTTAAACAACAGCCTGAATCCCGCGTTTACCGCGATAGGGCTGTTTGCGGTGAATGATGGATGAACTTAAAGGTTCGGTTTACGCTAATGATTCCTCAAGCAAACCTTGCGGATCAGGAATCTTTTGGCGTTTTTCTGTCAAATCTGCGGCGACGGCGGCGTTCGCGCATGTGCTGCGCCTCGACGTCGCGTCCGGCCTCAAAGGTCAGCCCGAAATACATGGCGATCAGCACGGCGTTGACGCCGATCAGCCAATAGCCCCCGGTGAAGAATCCCGGCATGCTGAGCGTCAGAAAGATCTGCGCGCTTGCAACGAGCAGCCACAAGACGCCGCCCCAGGGCGTCGCCAGCCACAGGCCGACGCCGGCGATGAGATCGAGCACGGCGAAGAAAATAACAGCGGAGGCTGCGCTCTGCGGCATGGTTTCAAAGATCGAGCGTTCCGCAGCGAGAATGATCCGCCACTGCATCAAGCCTTGCACGAGCCAAAATAATGCGACGATGCGCATGAAGCGCGAGAGCAGCACGCCCCATTTTGCGGCGTCGCCGCCATTCGGTTCGCCGACGCGAATGGCGCGGTAGGGATCGTCGCCGTCGTCGTAGATCGTTGGGCCGTCCATCAGATGCGCCGCCGCCTGTTTCGCCGTCCGTGCGCTATGGCGGGAATGGCTATTGCCCCCGCCGCGCGCGCGTTGCGAAGCGAACCGCTTCCTCGGCGGCGCGGAAAAGCGCTTTGGCCTTGTTGACGCATTCGCGGTGCTCATATTCCGGTTCGCTGTCGTAGACGACGCCAGCGCCTGCCTGCACATGCATCTTGCCGTCCTTCACGATCGCCGTGCGCAGCACGATGCAGGTGTCCATTTGACCGCCGGCGCCGAAATAGCCGATGCAGCCGCCGTAGATTCCGCGCTTGTCGGTCTCGAGTTCGTCGATGATCTCCATGGCGCGCACTTTCGGCGCGCCGGAGACGGTGCCGGCGGGAAAACCCGCGGCGAGCGCGTCGATGCAATCGTGGCGCGCATCGAGCTCGCCTTCAACATTGGAGACGATGTGCATCACGTGACTGTAGCGCTCGATGGTGAAACTGTCGGTGACGCGCACCGTGCCCGTCTTTGCGACTCGGCCGACGTCGTTGCGGCCGAGGTCGAGCAGCATCAGATGTTCGGCGCGCTCCTTTTCGTCGGCGAGGAGATCCGCCGCGAGACGCTCGTCCTCCGCCTTCACCTCGCTGCGCCAGCGTGTGCCGGCGATCGGGCGAATCGTCACCTTTTCGTCGGCGACGCGTACGAGGATCTCGGGACTCGAACAGACGATCTGGAATTCGCCGAAATCGAGAAAGCATAAAAAGGGCGCCGGGTTCACGCGGCGCAAGGCGCGATAGAGCGTAAAGGCGGGCAAAGCGAAAGGCGCGGTGAACCGCTGCGACAGCACGACCTGAAAGATGTCGCCGGCGCGAATATATTCCTTGGCGCGCTCGACCATCTCGAGAAAACGCGATTGCGGCGTATTCGAAACAGGCTCCTGAGCGAGGAGCTGCACGTCGGCCCCGCCGTCGCGATGCTCCAGCGGCGCCTCGAGCGTCGCGATGACCTTGTCGAGGCGCGCGAGCGCCGCTTCATAGGCCGCCTTCGCCGCAACGCCGGCTTTTGGCCGAGCGGGCGTGACGATGGAGATTTCGTCGCGAACCGTGTCAAAGACGATCATGACCGTGGGACGCACGAAAAGCGCGTCAGGCGCGCCGATCCTGTCTTCCTTGGCCGGCGCGAGGCGCTCCATCTGTCGCACCATGTCATAGCCAAGATAGCCGAAGACGCCCGCCGCCATCGGCGGCAGCCGCACGGCCTGCGGCACGGCGGATTCGGCGATGAGCTGACGCAAGGCGACGAGCGGCGCCGCTTCGCAAGGCGTAAAGATGCTCGCATCGTCGAGCGCGGCGCGATTGATGTCCGCTCTATCGCCGACGACGCGAAAAATCACGTCCGGGTCGAGGCCGATCATCGAGTAGCGGCCGCGGGCGGCGCCGCCTTCGACGGACTCGAGCAAAAAAGCCGCGCCGCGCTGATCGCGCGTGAGCTTGAGATAGGCGGAGACCGGCGTTTCGAGATCGGCGACCAGCCGCGTCACGACCAGCAGCGGCCGATCAGCGTCGTAGTCGGCGCGGAAGGCGTCGAAGTCGGGCTCAAACAGCGCGCCGCTCACTGGTCGCGTTCCGCTCCGGTCGCGGCTTCGAGCGCCCGCTGATTGATATCGACGCCGAGCGCCTTCTCGAGGCCGCCGACATATTGCTCCAGCAGGTCGTTGTGAAATGCAGGCTTCAGTTGCTGGGCGATCGTTTTCGCTTCGATCGAGCTCGGGTCGAACACGGGCGTTGTCGAGTCGCGCACGAAAAACACCAGCCGCCCATTGTCGACGACGACGGAGCCGGCGTTGCGCGGCGCCACATCGAAGAAACGAACGATGACGTTGGTGTTGAAGTCGGGACGCGCTTCGCGCTTCACGTCATTGGCGCGCTGGGTCTGAACCCCCAGCTCCTTGGCGACGTCTTCGATCGGCCGCCCCGCGTTCAGCTTGGCGACGATTTCGTCGGCCTTGGCGGCGAGCGCCTTTTGCGCCGCGTCGCTGCGCATGGCGTCGGCGACGGCCTGCTTCACCTCTTCGAATGTCTTCTGCCGGGCGGGCTCGATGCCGTTAACCTCGTACCAGACATAGCCGCCGTCACGCGTCGCGACAGTATCGTTGTCGACGCCGATGTCCGATGCGAAGGCGGCCTTCACGAGGTCCGGACCGGCAGGAAGCCCGGCGATCGGCTTGCCGCTGCGGTCATTGCCTGCATCGTCGACGCCGTCATAGACCTGCGTCTCCAGTCCCACCGCCTTTGCGGTTTCGGCGAGAGTCTTGCCGGAGGCGCGCTGATCCTCAATGGCCTCATGGAGCCGGCGCACTTCAGGCATGGCGCCTTGCGCGGCGATTTCCGCGCGCAGTTCCGGCTCGGCCTGCTCGAAAGTCTTGTTGTAGACGGCCGGGGCGATGCTCCTGACCTGGGACACGACGGCGCCAAAAGCGGTATGGACCGGCGCGGTGAGCCCCGGCTGGGGGAGCGCAAAAACGGCCGCTCCGACTTTGGGATCGCCGAAGTCGCGCTGCTCGACCAGGCCGAGATTGACGTCCTTGGGATTGAGTTTGAGCTCGGCCGCCAGCGCGTCGAAATCGGCGCCGGCTTTGAGCTTGGCGAGCGCGGCTTCAGCTTCCGTGTCGGTCTTGAGCACGATCTGCCGCACTTCGCGCTTTTCCGGCGTTCCGTAGCGCTTCGATTTAACCTCGTCATAAAGCTTGCGCGCCTCCTCGGCAGACACGCTCTCCGGCTTCCCGACCGTGGAAGGGCTGACGACCAGCGCCGTCAGCTTGCGGTATTCCTTGGCGCGGAAGGTCTGCTCGCGCTCGTCGAAGTATTTTTTCAGCTCTTCGTCGGATGGCGTCGGCGCGGCGCTAACCAGCGACGGCGGCAGAACGACGTAGTCGATCGTTCGTGATTCATTGCGGAAGCGATAAATCGCCTCGACCATCAACTTCGGCGGCTCGACTCCGGCGACGACGATGTCGGTAATCATTTTGCGCAGGTAAACATTCTTCTGATCCGCGACGAAGCCGCGCTCGGTGAAGCCGGAGTCATTGGCGATCTGCTTGAACCGCGCGGCGTCGAATTTGCCGTCGGGGCCCTGAAACACCTTTTCAGCTGCGAGCAATCGCTGGGTGGTCTCGTCGCTTGCGGCCAGTCCGAGCTGCCGCGCCTTTTGGTCGAGCGCGACCTCGGTGACCAGGCGCTCCAGGATCTGCAGATCCAGTCCTGACTGATGGGCTTCCTCATTGGTGATCGCGCGCCGCATCCGCTGCTGAATGCGGCGAAGTTCGTTTTGATAGGCGCTGCGATAGGTGTCGACCGTCACTTCGCCGCTGCCGACGCGGGCGAGCCGCTGCGCCGTCATGCCGCGAAACACGTCTCCGACGCCCCAGATCGAAAAACTGATGACGATGACGCCCATGACAAGCGCCATGATGGTGCGGCCGATCCAGTTCTGCGAGGCGACGCGCAGGCCTTCTAGCATAGGTATTGCTTCCTTGGGTGCGTTGGAATCCGGCTTCCCGGTTTTGGCGGCGGACTATAGGGAGGGGGCGGGCGCGTGGCAATGCGCTCCGCACAGAACCGCTGACGCGCCAAAACGCGCTATTGCCCTATGTTTCGAATGCTTGCAGTCTCCCCCCACCAGAATCCGCGCCTGAGCGGCTCCAATTCGGAGCGCGCGCTGAAAACCGGAGCCGATAATGGATGAAACCGTCAACGCCGCCGCTGAGACCGGCGTGGAGGCTCCATGTCCCAAAGTCGAGGCTGAGCCCGGGGACGTGCACGGGGCCGAGCGCGCGGCGCATCCCCACGCGCCATACCAGGACGTGCGCCGCCTGCGGGCTGACGCCGAGGCGGTCCGGAAGGCGTTTGAGTCAGGAGAATTTCCCTACAAGACGCGGCTGAGCGAGAAGGTCTACCTGCGGCACATGGAGCTCCTGCAAGTGGAGCTCCTCAAAGCGCAAAACTGGGTAAAGGAGACCGGTCAACGCATCGTCTTGCTGTTCGAGGGGCGCGACGCCGCCGGCAAGGGCGGCACCATCAAGCGCTTTATGGAACATCTCAATCCGCGCGGCGCGCGGGTCGTCGCGCTGGAAAAGCCATCCGAGCGCGAGCGCAGCCAGTGGTATTTCCAGCGCTACATCCAGCATCTGCCGGCGGCCGGCGAGATCGTGTTCTTCGACCGCTCCTGGTACAATCGCGCCGGAGTCGAGCGCGTGATGAATTTCTGCACCCCGAACGAATATCTCGACTTCATGCGGCAATGTCCCGATCTTGAGCGCATGTTCGTCAATTCCGGCGTTCGCCTCTACAAATATTGGTTCTCGGTGACGCGCGAGGAGCAGCAGCGTCGTTTTCGTTCCCGCATGAACGATCCTTTGAAGCAGTGGAAACTCTCGCCGATCGATCGTGCGTCGATGGACAAATGGGACGATTACACCGAGGCGAAGGAGGCGATGTTCTTCTTCTCCGACACGGCCGACGCGCCGTGGATCGTCATCAAATCGGACGACAAAAAGCGCGCGCGCCTGAATTGCATGCAGCACTTTTTATCGAGCCTCGATTATCCGAACAAAGATCATAGCGTCGTACACGGGCCCGATCCGCTCATCGTCGGCGCCAGCGCACATGTCATCGGCCGCGACGAGCACATTCTGGGCAAGTCGCTTGCGATGGATATTGAGAAAAAGCGCAAGCGTTCCCGCTAGGGGCTTACGGTATAGGCGCGTGGACATCGCGCCCGGAACGGCCGCGCCAAAATCTCCTTCGCACTCATGAGCGCTGTCAGCGCGCGAAGGCCGTCCTCGCGTTTTGCAAATGCGGGAAATAAATTTGCAGCTCTAGAGATGGATCCGCTGCTGTGCCTGCTAGGCGCCGAACGTCCCGCGCGCCGTGGACTCTCGACGTATCGTTGGGCTATAGGCGCTAGGGCGCATTTCCATCTCGCCAAGCGCTTTCTACAAAAATATTTAACCATAAAGTTAAGGCCCTGCTTGCACTGCAGATATCGCTTGTTTAAAAAGGGAACGCTGAAGCTGGAAGAGGCGTGGTTGTAGCCCTTCCCCTTCCCGATGGGCCCGAGACATGCGCTCGGTCGACTGAGCCCTGACAGCAGAGGGCGGCGCTGCCGCCCCATACGAGCGCCCCAAAAGGAAATCCTATGCTGCGATCTCTTGGTCTTGCAGGAACGATGACGCTTGTACTTTTGACCGCGCCCGCGAACGCTTTCGATGTCATGTCCCCGGATTATGGCGGACGCGTGGAGCAATATGAAGCCAGGCTCGCGAGGGCGCGAGCTCGGGGCGAGCCAATCCGGATTGGCCCGACTGAATGCGATTCCTCATGCACGCTCTATCTGGCGAATCCCCAGTCCTGCGTTTCCGAAGGCGCGGTTTTCGGCTTCCATGCGCCCTGGTTTGGCGGGCCCGAGGGGGGCGTCGTCGATCCGCGCATGACCGCGATCTTCGCCGCGCATTATAAGCCCCGGCTGCGCGAGGCCTTCATGGCTCACGTGCGACGCCACGGCAATCAAGCTCCGGCGCCGATGCTGCGGATCACCGGCCGCCAGCTCGCCGCGTACGGCTATCGCCTCTGCTGATCTTTACGGTAGATCGATGGGCGCGGAGATTCGATCAGCCGATCGAAGCGCTCCGCGCTCATACCAGCCCTTGCTCCGATTGACGATCCAGACGACGCTCAGCATCACTGGAACTTCGATCAGGACCCCAACAACGGTGGCGAGCGCAGCGCCCGAGTCAAAGCCAAAGAGGCTGATGGCCGCCGCGACCGCCAGTTCGAAGAAATTGCTCGCCCCGATCAGCGCCGAAGGGCCGGCGACGCAATGCGCTTCTCCCGCCGCGCGATTGAGCAGATAGGCGAGCCCGGCGTTGAAATAGACCTGGATCAGTATCGGCGCCGCGAGCATGGCGATGATCGCGGGTTGCCGGATGATCTGTTCCCCCTGAAAACCAAAGAGCAGAACGAGCGTCGCGAGCAGCGCGATGAGCGACGCCGGGCCGATATGCGCGAGCGTCCTGGCGAGACCCTTTTCGCCGCTTGCCGCGAGCAGCCGTTTGCGGGCGACCTGGGCGATGATCACCGGAACGACGATATAGAGGACCACCGAGAGAAACAGCGTGTCCCAGGGCACGACGATCGAGGACAGTCCAAGCAGCAACCCGACGATGGGCGCGAAAGCGACGATCATGATTGCGTCGTTGAGTGCGACCTGGCTCAGCGTGAAATGCGGCTCGCCCTTGGTGAGATTCGACCAGACGAACACCATGGCGGTGCAAGGGGCCGCTGCGAGCAGGATCAGGCCGGCGATGTAGGAGTCGATCTGGTCCGCCGGCAAATAGGGTCGAAACAGATAGCCGATGAAAATCCATCCGAGCAGCGCCATCGAAAACGGCTTCACCGCCCAGTTGACCGCGAGCGTGACGCCAATCCCGCGCCAGTGACGCCCGACTTCCGCAAGCGCGGCGAAGTCGATCTTCATCAGCATCGGCGTGATCATCAGCCAGATGAGCGCCGCGACAGGCAAATTGACCTTTGCGACCTCCATCGCGCCAATGGCGTGAAACACGCCCGGCAAGAAATGGCCCAGCGCGACGCCGGCGACGATGCAAAGCGCCACCCAGAGCGAAAGATAGCGTTCGAAGACGGTCATGACTTACTCCGCGGTCGCGTTCGGCGATGTTGCGCCTTCCATCTCGCCGATCTCGCGCAGGCGCTGGCTGAGCGCGAGTTTGTCGAGGCGATGCAGCGGAATCGCGCAGAACTGATCGACGCGGTTGCGCAGATAGCGGAACGCCGTGGCGAAGGCGCGCTGCTTTTCTATGTCGCTTCCTTCGACCGCCGCCGGATCTTCGATGCCCCAATGCGCGGTCATCGGCTGACCGGGCCACGCCGGACAAGCTTCGCCCGCTGCGCTGTCACAGACGGTGAACACGAAATCCATGCGGGGCGCGTCAGGGCGGGCGAACTCGTCCCAGCTTTTGGAACGATAGCCTTCGGATTTAAGGCCCATCGTCTCGAGCGTTTTGAGCGCGTAAGGATTCACCTCGCCCTTGGGATGGCTGCCGGCGGAAAAAACGTTGAACCGGCCGGCGCCGCGCTCGCGCAGCAGCGCTTCGGCCATGATCGAACGCGCACTATTGCCGGTGCAGAGGAACAGCACGTTGTAGATCCTGTCTGTCATTGGCGAGACTCACATTTGATGCGTGCAAGAGAATCGGCGGGCGCGCATGGCGCGCCGCCGCAACAATCTTCGGCGAGGAAGCGCGCGAGCGCATTCAGCCGCGAAAGATCCGCCCGATAGACGATGCTGCGGCCAGTGCGGGCGCTGATGACAAGCTTCGCCTGCGAAAGGACGTTGAGATGGGCGGAGAGCGTGTTTTGTGGAACGCAGAGCGCCCGCGCGACGTCGCCGGCCGGCAGACCCTCGGGCTCGTGCCGGACGAGCAAACGGAAGGTCTCGAGCCGCGTCGGCTGCGATAGCGCGGAAAGACAGGCGAGAGCCGCTTCTATTTCCATAAATCCAGATATATTGAAATAAATGACGGCGCAATGACATTCCTCATGGGCGCGCCCGCATTGTTGCGCGCCCGTAGCTCTGTTACCCAGGCGCATTGTCAGGAGCATTTCGCATGATCGGTCGTCCGCTCGTCGCGGGAAATTGGAAAATGAACGGGCTGCGCGCCTCGCTGGCCGAGATCGAGGCGATGGGCGCCGCCTATGACGATGCGCTGCGCGCGCGCGCCGAATTGATCGTCTGTCCGCCGGCCACGCTGATCGCCCTCGCGCGCGAGATTGCGACGCGCGGAGGCTTGGGCCTTGGCGGACAGGATTGCCATGCCGCGGCCAGCGGCGCTCACACGGGCGACATTTCCGCCGAGATGCTCAAGGACGCCGGCGCGTCCTACGTCATCGTCGGCCACAGTGAACGTCGTTCGGACCATGGCGAGACCGACGCCGACGTGTGGGCGAAGGCCGCCGCCGCCCTGCGCGCCGGACTCACGCCGATCATTTGCGTCGGCGAAACGCGCGCCGAGCGCGAGGCAGGCGATGCGTTGAGCGTCGTCGGCGCGCAGATTGCGGGCTCTCTGCCCGCTGACGCGCCCGCGCATATCGTCGTCGCCTATGAGCCGGTCTGGGCGATCGGCACAGGCTTGACGCCGACCGTCGATGACGTCGCCGAAATGCACGCCTTCGCGCGCGAGCGGATCGAAGCCAGGCTCGGCGGCGGCAAGAGCGGCGATGTGCGCATTCTCTACGGCGGCTCGGTCAAGCCGTCGAACGCCCGCGAATTGATGCATGTCGCCAATGTCGACGGCGCGCTGGTTGGCGGCGCGAGTTTGACGGCCACGGAGTTCATCGGCGTCGCGAGCGCCTATGTCTGACAAGCAAAGCTGGACAATCGGATGGGGGCCGATAAAGTCGATTGCTTAGAGGGGGCCGGTTTTCTCTAAATTGTTTGTATAAGGGGGCATGCCATGAGCCCGAACGATTTCGGCGTCATTGAATTGGTCGATGAAGACCGTGTCTATCCCGGTTCGCGATTCAGCGACGTGCGCGACGCTGTTTTCGCCAATCCCTATCAAAAGGTCTGGGGCGCGCCCGGCGAGCCGCCGCTCCCCTTCGTGATGCCGACCTTTTTCGACGTGTTGCGCGCGCTTTGGCGGGGCAGGCACTTTTTGACTGAGGCCGCCCAGCGATCGGTCGACGCGCGCAGCGACCTCAGGTGGGGGCCTGACAAGAAAGGCTTCAGACGCATCGTGCATCCCTGGGGCGTCGTTCTGACGGGCTTCTGGGAAATCACCGAGGACAGCGGCTACACCGGCTACTTCCAGAAGGGCAGCAAGGCGCTTGTCGTCGCGCGCTATTCCAACGGCGGGGCGGTGAAGCGCGGCAAACCGCGCGGGCAGGGCATCGCCGGCAAGCTCTTTCCGACGACCGATCCAGACCATAAAGAGCCGTTGCAGACGGCGAACTTCTTCACGATCGACGATATCGTCGGCGCGTCGACGCGCTACATCAACGATGTCGATTTCGTCAATGCGCCGAACGTCACGCTCTCAAACGATTGGGCGACGTCGCCAATTGTCATGACGGCGGGAATCATATTCGCGATCACCGATAAGGATCCGACCGAGCGGCAGCTCCACGAAGTCGCCGAGCTCGGCAAGCCTCGCGACATTCCTACCCGAGCGCCGCGCTTCATGCGCTTAAAGCTGGCGCCGGGCCATCCGCGAATTGAAGGAGATGACCTCGATTCGCGCGACGAATTGCTGGCGATGATGTTCGACAAGGGCGATCCAACGCCGAGGCGCGAAATCGTTTTCACCATCGAGGTCACCGAGGATGGCGAAGTGACCGGCCGCACCGGATTTAAGAAAGGGACGTTTCGCAATTGGCGGCGGATCGGCGCGCTGACGTTCGACAATGCCGTCGTTTCCTACAACGGCGATCACGTCCTGCATTTCCACCATCCCAATTGGCGCATCGATCGCAACGATCCGGCGACCAGGTTCCGGCCTTCGCCAACGCGCAGCGAAGCGGAAAAGGCCGACGCGATGTAGGCTTGCCGCCTCGGCGAGCGACCGATATAAGCGCGGCGCCTACTAATACTCCAACGACGAGGCGATGCGCTCCTATGGCGATCGAACGCACTTTTTCCATTCTCAAGCCCGACGCGACGAAGCGCAATCTCACAGGCAAGATCAACGCGCTGATCGAAGATGCGGGCCTGCGCATCATCGCTCAGAAGCGCATCCGCATGTCGCGTGAACAGGCGGAAGCTTTTTACGCCGTGCATAAGGAGCGGCCGTTTTTCGGCGAGCTCGTCGACTTCATGATTTCCGAACCGGTTGTCGTGCAGGTGCTTGAAGGCGAGAACGCCATCGCGCGCTACCGCGAAGTCATGGGCGCAACCAATCCCGCGAATGCCGCGCCGGGCACAATTCGCAAGGAACATGCATTGAGCGTCGGCGAGAATTCGGTGCATGGCTCCGACGCGCCGGAAACCGCGGCGGTGGAAATCGCGCAGTTCTTTTCCGGCAACGAGATCGTCGGCTAATCAAGGCGTCATGCCCGCGCTTGTCACGGGCATGAGATCTGACGACGTGATGGCCGGCCAAGCCCGGCCATCACGGCCCGGCGCGGAAATTAGGCCGCCGCGTGCCCAGGGAAATACGCCTGCATCATCCTGTCGCGATAGGCGACAAGGTTGGCGTTCGCGAGCGCCGCGTTGCGAACGGCGCTCTCCGACATCGGCGATAAGACCGACGCCACAAAGGCGAAGACCGTAGCGTCGGCGCCGCAGGGCGCATCGCCGAAAAGATAGGGCTTGTCGCCGATCAGCGTCGCAAGCGCCTCGATATCGCGCACGCCGAGCGCGTCGATTTCCGATGGGCTGTGACGGCTCATGCCCTGCGCCCAAAGCGATTTGGCGATCTTGCGACGAATGAACCATTTGGCGAGCGGCCGCGCCACGGCGGGCACGCTCGCGAAAAAGCGCGCCGGACCGCGTTCGAAATTGGCCTCGTCCATCCAACGGGTATGGACGATGATCCAATAGAGATGTTCTTGGCACATCTGCTCGACGCACCAGCCGACGGCCTTTTGCGCGGCGCTCAACTGCGCGTCGAAGTCCGCGCCGTATTTCTTCTCGACATGGAAACGGATGAAGGTTGAATCGGCGACGATTTCGCCGTCGTCGTTGATGTAGGGCTGCTTGCCTTTCGGCGCTTTCGAAAAGCCGCTGCGGTCTTCGACATAATCGAGGCCCGCCATCTTCAAAAGCACCATCGCTTTCGTCACGAAAGGCGATGCGTCCGGCAGTCCGGCGACAGGGCGGAAGCAGTAAAGCGTGATCGTCATGAAATTCCCTAGGTCGGCGCAACGGCGCCCGGAACGATGAGCGCTGTGTCTTGCGGCGCCGGGGCGCCAAGCACCCGATTGCCTTCGATCCCTACGGCGCCCGACGCGACCAGCCGCAGCGCCATCGGATAGATGACATGCTCCTGCGCAAGCACACGGGCGGCGAGCGTCTGCGGCGTGTCGTCGTCGAGCACGGGCACGGCGGCCTGCGCGACGATCGGACCTTCGTCCATCTCGGGCACGACGAAATGCACCGTGGCGCCGTGAATCTTCACGCCGTCCGCCAGCGCACGCTCATGCGTGTCGAGCCCGCGATAGGAGGGCAGCAGGGCAGGGTGAATGTTGAGCATGCGCCCGCGCCAGAGGCTAACGAACCAGGGCGTGAACATGCGCAGAAAGCCTGCGAGGCAAATGAATTCGATGCGATAGGTTTCCAGCACCAATTGGAGCGAGCGCTCGAATTCCTCGCGTCCCGCATAAATCTTGTGGTCGACCGCCGCCGTCGCGACGCCGGCGGTCTTCGCCTTGGCGAGGCCCGGCGCATCGGGGCGATTGGAAAGCACAAGGGCGATTTCAGCCGGAAAGCTGGGGTCCCTGGCGGCGGCGATCAGCGCGTCCATGTTTGAGCCGCGACCCGAGATGAGAATCGCGGTGCGCAGCCGCGTCACAACGTCAGAGTCCCGTGCATAACGACCCGCTCGCCGTCCGTCTCGATGATTTCGCCGATGCGCACGGGCTTCTCGCCAACGGCGCGCAAGGCCGTCTCCACTTCGCCGGCGGCGGGCTCGGAGGCCACCACAACCATGCCGATTCCGCAGTTGAAGGTGCGCAGCATCTCGCTTGCCGCGATGTTTCCCGTCTCGGCGAGCCAGCGGAAAACCGGCGGAGGAGCGAACGTCGACAGATCGAGCGCGACGCCTAGCCCGCTTGGCAGCACGCGCGGGAGATTGTCGGGAAAGCCGCCGCCGGTGATATGGGCAAGGGCGACGATATGCGGCGTCGCCTTCAAGGCCGCGAGCAGGGGCTTCACGTAGATGCGGGTTGGCGTCAACAGCGCCTTGGCCAGATTGAGGTCGCGCGCGAAAGGCGCGGTGGCGTTCCACGCAAGGCCAGCGCGATTCACAACGCTGCGCACGAGCGAATAGCCATTGGAATGGACGCCGGAGGAGGGGAGCCCGAAAAGCATATCGCCGGCATGGACGTCGCGGGGTAGAAGGCGATTGCGCTCTGCGGCGCCGACGGCGAATCCGGCGAGGTCATAGTCGCCGCGCGCATAGAGGCCTGGCATTTCGGCGGTCTCGCCGCCAAGCAGGGCGCACCCCGCCTCGACGCAACCGGCGGCGATGCCCTTCACTACCGACGTCGCCACGTTGGGGTCGAGTTTGGCCGCCGCGTAATAATCCAGGAAGAAAAGCGGCTCGGCGCCCTGAACGATCAGGTCATTGACGCACATGGCGACAAGATCGATTCCGATCGTGTCATGCAGACCGGATTCGATCGCGATCTTCACCTTGGTGCCGACGCCGTCGTTTGCCGCGACGAGGACAGGATCGGAAAATCCGGCCGCCTTGAGATCGAACACGCCGCCGAAGCCGCCGATCTCGCCGTCGGCGCCGGAGCGCCGCGTCGAACGCACGGCGGGTCGGATCATGTCGACGAACCGATTGCCTGCGTCGATATCGACGCCGGCGCCGGCGTAGGTAAGGCCCGAATTTCTCTGTTGCATTTCATCCTTCGCGTCATGGGCGCCGGCGTTAGATGGGCGCAAGCGGCGGCGGCTGTCAAATCCGCTCGGAACGGCTACGCTCATGTGCGTTTGCACAAAGTTTTTTCCGTAGCGCGGCATATGACTGTCGCCGCAAAGGAGCAGCGCCATGAAGATTCGATTCTCCATTGACGATATCGCGGCCGCCCGCGACGCCGGAGCGATTGACGCGGCGTCCTTCGAGCGGCTGTCGCAATTTCTCGCGTTGCGGCGCGCGGCCGCCGCGGAGGCGACGTCCCAAGCACCGCGCTATGACGTCGTCAACCTGCTGTGGTACGCCGGCGCGCTGATCGTGCTCGGCGCCATGGGCATGTTTTCGACGACGGCCTTTGGCCTTTGGGGCGACAAGGCGCTGCTGGTCACCGCGATCGTCTACGCCGCCATCTTCGCCTTCGCCGGCGCCTATCTGTGGCGTAAGCGCGACCTGCATACGCCGGGCGGGCTGCTCATCGCTT
The DNA here is from genome assembly GCF_024448135.1 of Methylocystis suflitae. Taxonomy (GTDB): domain Bacteria; phylum Pseudomonadota; class Alphaproteobacteria; order Rhizobiales; family Beijerinckiaceae; genus Methylocystis; species Methylocystis suflitae. The sequence continues at coordinate 15,638 of NZ_JAMRYX010000172.1, read as the reverse complement.
GCGCGGTCGGCATGGCGCCGCTCGCGATCTTTGCGCTGCAGTCGATGTACGACGTCAATCCGGCCGGGGAGGCGCGTCCCTACCGGGACTTTTACGTTTGGATCCAATCCAGCTGGCTGCCCATGGAGCTTGGAACGATCGGCGCGGCGTCTGTCGCGCTGCTCGCCTTTCCCTTTCCTTTCCTCATCATGATCATCGCCTTCGCGCTTTGGTTCATGTCGATGGATCTGACGCCCTGGCTGATGGGCGTTGTAGAATTTTCATGGGATCAGCGGGCGACGGTGAGCATGTATTTTGGGCTCTGCGTCCTCGCCGTCGCCTGGCTCGTCGATCTCAAGCGGTGGCGGAACGGCGACTTCGCTTTCTGGCTGCATCTCTTCGGGCTGCTGGCCTTTTGGGGTGGGCTGACGGCCCAACACAGCGGCGACGAATTGGGCAAGGCGCTCTACTGCGGCGTCAACGTCGGACTGATCTTTCTGTCGATCTTCCTGATGCGCCGCGTCTATGCTGTATTCGGCGCGATCGGCGTCACGACCTATCTGAGCTATCTCGCCGCAAGCGTTTTCAAGGATTCGATCCTTTTCCCCTTCGCGCTGTCGGGCATCGGCGTTCTGCTCATCGTCTTCGGCCTCATGTTTCACCGCTACGGCGCCGCCATCGGCGAAGCGATCGGCGAACTGTTTCCGGCGCATTTGCGCGGATTACGCCCCGCGCATGCCCGCGAGCAAGACTCGGCCTGAGCGCTTGCCGAGTTGGCGGCGCTTTCGCGGGAGTTTCCGGATTGATTGCGCTTTAGGCGGCGGCGGATTATATAGGCGAAATCCCAACATGGACGGTCGTTCTGTGGGTCGCTGGCGCCGGGCGGCGCGGCGCCAGACGTCGCCCCCATGCCTGATCAAGGAGTTTGCAGATGGGCAACGCCCCGCTGATGCCGAAGGCCACGGCCGTTTGGCTCGTCGAAAATACATCGCTGACATTCGATCAGATCGCCGATTTCTGCAAACTGCATCCGCTCGAGGTGAAGGGAATCGCTGACGGCGAGGTCGCGGCTGGGATTCGGGGCCATGATCCGATCACCTCCGGGCAGCTCACGCGCGAGGAGATCGAAAAGGCCGAGAAAAACTCGGCCCATCGCCTCCATCTCTCCGTCTCCAAGGTCGTCGTGCCGGAGGTCAAGAAGGCGCGCGGTCCGCGCTATACGCCCCTCTCGCGCCGTCAGGACCGTCCGAACGCGATTCTATGGCTCGTGCGCAATCACCCGGAGCTGAAGGACGCCCAAGTCATGCGTCTCGTCGGCACAACAAAGACGACGTTGAAGGCGATCCGCGAGCGCACCCACTGGAATTCCGCGGCGCTGACGCCGATGGACCCGGTGACGCTCGGGCTTTGCTCGCAGATTGATCTCGACTTTGAGGTCAATCGCGCCGCGAAGGACAAGCCGGCGACCGTCGAGGATCATGGCCAGACGCTGGTGCCTGCTAGCGTCACCACCAGTCCGCGGCCCGAGCCGTCCACGACCGAGGACGTCTTCGGCAAGGCCAAGCCAGCGGCGCCGTCGGACGATGAAGATAATTTCGACGCCGATCGCGTGTTCGGACGGCTCAAGGACGTCGATTTCGGCGAGTAACGACGCGGGTCTTCGCGCGAGCGCCGATTGATCAACCGGTAGCTCGCGCGTATCTTTCACACAGAGCTTAGCCGCGCGGGCGTTACGCATATCGCGCTGCGAGCGTCGCTCTCGCCGTGATCACATTCTCGCTGGCGAACCTTTGGACTCCCCGGATGACCAACTCGCCTTATGATCGCGACCTCGAACGAAATCCCGCCAATTTCCAGCCGCTGACTCCGATCAGTTTTCTGGAGCGCGCCGCGGCCGTCTTTCCCGAACGCATCGCGATCGCGCACGGCCAGTTACGGCGCAATTATCGCGATTTTTACGCCCGCAGCCTGCGGCTCGCGAGCGCGCTTGAGAAGGCGGGACTTGGGCGCGGCGACACCGTCTCCGTCATGCTCGCGAACACGCCGGCGATGCTTGAATGCCACTACGCCGTTCCGATGATGGGCGCGGTGCTCAACACGCTGAATACGCGGCTTGACGCTTCGATCCTCGCCTTCACGCTCGACCACGCCGAGACGAAGGCGCTGATTGTCGATCGGGAGTTCTCGGACGTCATTGGCGAAGCGCTCTCGCTCGCGAAGGCGAAGCCCATGATCATTGACTACAGCGATCCGGAATATGACGGGCCCGGGGAGCGGTTGGGCTCTGTGGAATATGAGGAGTTCCTGAACTCGGGCGACGCCGATTATCAATGGTCCCCGCCGGGGGACGAATGGGACGCGATCTCGCTCAACTACACCTCCGGCACGACGGGCGATCCGAAGGGCGTCGTCTACCATCATCGCGGCGCCTATCTGACCGCGCTCGGCAACGTCCTCACCGGCGACATGGGCCGACACCCGGTCTATCTGTGGACGCTGCCGATGTTCCATTGCAACGGCTGGTGCTTCCCCTGGTCGATTTCGGTCAATGCCGGAACCCATGTCTGTCTAAGGCAAGTGCGCGCCGGCCATATCTATGCGCTGATGGCGGAGCACGGCGTCACGCATCTGTGCGGCGCGCCCATCGTCATGTCGACGCTTCTCAATGCGGCCGAATCTGAAAAGAAGCCGCTAGCGCGAACCGCGCGATTCTTTACCGCCGCCGCCCCGCCGCCGCAGGCGGTGCTCGCCGGCATGAAAGCCGCCGGATTCGAAGTCACGCATCTTTATGGACTGACCGAAACCTACGGCCCTGCCGCCGTCAATGAATGGCACGACGACTGGGATTCGCTGGACGGCGCCGCACAGGCGCAGATGAAGGCCCGCCAAGGCGTGCGCTATCTCGTTCTCGAAAATCTCGACGTGATCGACCCGGACAGCATGCAGCCGGTGCCGCGCGACGGCGCGACGATGGGCGAGGTCATGTTCCGCGGCAACGTCGTGATGAAGGGCTACCTGAAGAACAAGAGCGCCTCGGAGAAAGCTTTCCACGGCGGCTGGTTTCATTCAGGCGATCTGGGCGTGCGACATCCCGACGGATACATCCAGCTGAAAGACCGCTCGAAGGACATCATCATTTCGGGCGGCGAAAATATTTCCTCGATCGAGGTCGAAGACGCGCTGTTTCGCCATCCCAAGGTTCGCGCCGCGGCGGTGGTCGCCGCGCCTGACGACAAATGGGGCGAAACGCCTTGCGCCTTCGTCGAGCTGAAGGATGGCGAACAGGCGAGCGCGGAGGAGCTGATCGATTGGACGCGCCAGCATCTGGCGCATTTCAAATGCCCGCGCCACGTCGTCTTTTGCGAGTTGCCGAAGACCTCGACGGGGAAGATTCGCAAATATGTTCTGCGCGAACGCGCTCGAGAAATCTGGCCGGCGAGCGCGACAACGGCGTCCCTTTAAAAAATGCCGAAGGAGCGGCCTAAAATGAGAAGCCAGCGGTCTTTACGACTGCCGGCTTCGCGTCGGGGGCGGAAGGCCGAAACTTTCCGCGCCCCGCTATGTCGCTTAAATCTAGAAGAAGAGTCCGAGGCAGCCGCCAGCCAGAGCGCCGACGACAGCCGCCGCGATCGTGTTGGGCAGGCCGCCAAGCGCGACAGAGGCGAGACCGCCGAGGATCACCGCGCCGATGCCAGCGAAGATGTAGGTGTTCGTGGTGATTTCGAGTTCTTTCTGAGCCATCGTTCTTCACTCCTCTTATTTTCGTTCCCTGAGTTGCGCCTTGTCCGCCGGCGCATTCTCATCCCATGGGCGCGTCATTTCGACGCAGGCTGGAGGTTAGCACAAGTTGGCGCTGAGTCAATTGCGCATGCGACAGGATGTCGCGCATGTAACTAATTGATAAAAAATACTGTTCATCGGTTGACGCGATTTAGGCCGTTCAATAGCGAAAAAGAAATTTCGATTTCAACATGCTTCTGCGGCGGTTTCGGTCGCGGGGCGCTCGCTTCAATTCGTTTTCGTCGAACTCGGACGTTATACCCCCTGCCGATGACAAAAAAGAACGCTGACGTCGATTCCGTCGATCCCGTGGCGCGCAAACCGGATCGCGGTTTGAAAGCCACACTCTCTCCGCTTCGGCCCTTGCTGCCCTATGCGCTGCGCTACAAGCGAACGATCGTGTTCGCCTTTGTCGCGCTCCTCATGGCGGCGGGCGCGACTCTCACCTTGCCGCTCGCCGTGCGCGGCATGATCGACCACGGCTTTTCGGCCGACAGCGCCGGCGCGGTGAACGCCTATTTCGGCGCGATGATCGCAGTCGCCGCGACGCTCGCGATCGCTTCCGCGACCCGCTACTATTTCGTCATGACGCTCGGCGAACGTGTGGTCGCCGACCTGCGCGCCGATCTCTTCAGACATCTCACAGCGCTCGACGCCGCCTTCTACGATACCGCGAAAACGGGCGAGTTACTCTCCCGATTGACCGCCGACACGACGCAGCTGAAGTCCGCTTTTGGCTCATCGGCGTCGGTCGCGCTGCGCAATCTCTTCATGTTCTTCGGCGCAATCGTCATGATGGTGGCGACGAGCCCCAAGCTTGCCGGTATGACGCTCGCGGCTATCCCGATCATCGTTCTGCCGCTCATCGCGTCGGGCCGGGCGGTGCGCCGGCGTTCCCGCTCCGCTCAGGACACGCTGGCGCAGGCTTCCGCCTACGCCGGGGAAAATCTCTCGGCCGTGCGCGCCATGCAGGCGAATGGCGCGCAGGCGTCGACGACGGCGCGATTCACGCGCGCGGTGGCGGCCGCCTATGAGGCGGCGCAGGCCGCGACGATGCTTCGCGCCTTCGTGACCGCCGGAGCCATTCTCGTCGTCTTCACGAGCGTGGTCGGCGTGCTCTGGCTGGGAGCCCAGGACGTGCTCGCCGGGCACATGTCATCGGGCGTTCTGTCCCAGTTCGTCCTCTATGCGGTGCTTGGCGCAAGCTCGCTCGGCGAGCTCACTCAGACCTGGAGCGAGCTCTCCGCCGCCGCCGGCGCCGGCGGCCGCATCGCCGAAATCCTCGCCATTCAACCGCGCATCATGGCCCCGGCGCGGCCGACGCCGCCGCCCGCGCGCTGGCAAGGACGCATCGTCTTCGATCATGTGCGCTTCGCCTATGCGACGGCGCCCGATAAGCCCGCGCTGCAGGATTTCTCGCTCGTCGTTGCGCCCGGCGAGCGCGTCGCCCTGGTCGGGCCGTCCGGCGCGGGCAAATCGACAACCTTTGCGCTGCTTCTTCGCTTCTACGACGTCGACTCCGGCTCCATATCTCTGGACGGGGTCGACCTGCGCGATCTTGATCCCGTGGCGCTGCGCAGGGCGATCGCGCTCGCGCCGCAGGATCCGGTGATCTTCGGACTCTCCGTCGCTGAAAACATCGCTTACGGCCGCGACGACGCGTCGAGCGGGGAGATCGTCGCCGCGGCGAAGCGCGCCCAGGCGCACGACTTCATCATGGCGCTGCCGATGGGCTACGACACGCTGCTCGGCGAGCGCGGCATCACGCTTTCTGGCGGACAGCGCCAGCGCCTCGCCATCGCGCGCGCAATCCTCGCCGACGCGCCGGTGCTGCTCCTCGACGAAGCCACCTCGGCGCTCGACGCCGAGAACGAGGCTTTGGTGCAGGCGGCGCTGCATGACGTCATGCAGGGGCGCACGAGCCTGGTCATCGCCCATCGTCTGGCGACAGTGTTGGAAGCAGATCGAATCATCGTGATGGACGAAGGCCGCATCGTCGAGCAGGGCACGCACGCGAGCCTGACCGCCGCTGGCGGGCTTTATGCGCGGCTTGCGAAACTGCAGTTCGACACCGACCGCGCCGGCGCCGCCGCCTGAGGCGCGGATGCCGTTATTCGCTTGAACGGATGCGCTCGATCGTGGCTTTCAGCAGACTGATCGCCTCATCCTTATTGGCTTTCAGGAGGTCAACGTCGACGCGCAGACCCTCACGCTCCTCGTGAATGGCCTCGGTCATGGACGGCGCCTTTTTGCCAATCGCTTTATATGTGTGGATCGGGCCGCTGACGCCCTTCACATGAAGCGGGGATTGTTCTTCAACTTCGATCGCGTCGCTCACGAGCGTCATCGTCTCATGCGAGATGAGAATCGCGCCCGGCGCGGCCGACTGCTCAAGTCGCGCCGCCACATTCACCTGATGACCGACGATGGTGTAATCCATCCGCTCCTGGCTGCCGAAATCGCCGACGGTGCAATAGCCCGTGTTGACGCCGATGCGGATCTGGAACCTCTGGTCCAAGCCTTGTTCGCGCCAGCGGCGCTCCAATTGTCGGGTCATCGCCTGCATGTCGAGCGCCATGAGAATGCACGCCACGGCGTCTTCCTTGACGCCGCGCGTCTCCGGGTCGCCGAAAAAAATCATGACCGCGTCGCCGATATATTTGTCGATGGTGGCGCCATAGGCCAGCGCGAGGTTCGCCATCTCGTTGAGGAAATCGTTGAGCATGCGCGTGATGTCTTCGGATTCCAGCCGCTCGGCCATTTCGCTGAAGCCGACGACATCGGAAAAAAAGATCGTCAGCTTCTTCCGCTTTGCTGAAATGGACGCGACAGTTTTGTTCTTGAAAAGCGTGCCGTAGAGCTGGGGCGAAAGATATTTGGAGAGGCGCGCCGACAGTGTTTCGAGTTCCGTATTTCTCTCTTGGAGCGCCTGGGTTCGTTGCGTCACGAGCGCGTCGAGCGTCCGTTCGCGATCGAGAAAGTCGAGCGCCATTTTCTTGAAGACGCGCGCCAATTGTCCTACTTCGTCGGTGCGCGCCTCGACATCCGACAATTCGCCGGCCGAAAACGCTCTGCGCTCGACGTTGTGCGCGGCTTTGGTGATCGCCACGACAGGGGCTGTCTGTTTTCGCGCAATCCAGACCGCCATGCCGCCGCCGAGCAGGGTTGCGGCCAAAGCGATCCCGAGCGCCGTTTCGATTTGCGAGGCGAGAGCGCTGTTCAGTCGCGCCGTCGGCATTCTGATCAAAGCGGCGCCGATCGCGCCGCCGCCGTCTTCCGCATCGATCGGGGAGATGACGCTGAGCTTGCCGGCGCTATTCACCGACCGTGGCTTCCCGCTTGCGATAACGGTCCGGACGGGCGCCAGCTCCTCGTCCGTCAGCTGATCGCGGCCGTTGTTGAGCCGTGCGGCCTTGGGGCTGGCGATCAGCTTCGAATCCTTGTTGAAAACGAAGATCGCGTCGATTTCGCCGCTGCCCAGCAGGTTGTCGATTGCGCGCGGAAGGCCGATCTGCTCGTCAACTTTCTCAAGAATGCGCGCATTGTAGCCGACCTGCACGATCCGCGGTTTGTCTATGCCGCGCACGCCGACATATTTGAACCGCTCATTGTCGATCTCCCGCTTTCTGGCGTCCTGGACGACCGTGTTCGTCTTGCCGCTCAACAGCTTCCAAAATTCATGCGCCTGTGGCTGGTCCTCGGCGGACGCGCTGAATTGGAAATCCGTGTGGTTGTCGCCGTGAATGTAGGCGTAGCCCTTTTCGTCAGTCACCCAGAACTCATCGAGAACGGTTTTCTCGGTGATTGCGCTGAGCCGGCTTTTTATCTCAGCCGACGTCATGCCAGCTTTTTCCGCGGCGTCGACAAATTGCGCCAGAAGCTCGGCCGAGACGATCATGTGCTGCGAAAGCATTTGCTCGACTTCAAGCGGAAGTTCACGCGCGAGGCTCGCGCTTCGCGCCAGCAGCCGCGCGACGCTTTCGCCTTCAACTTCGGCTTCGGCCAGCATGGCGCGGTAGTTGGACCAGGAGAGCAGTATCGAGGACATCAGCGTCGCGCCGACGCTTAGCGCAGCGACCAATGCCACCAGGCGCGAAGCAAAGCTAAGTTGAATAAGGCGCATCGTCTGCTCGCGTTCGGATCATTCCTTGAAAGCATAGCAAATTTTCTCGGCTGCCGGCCGCCTATACGCCCAACGCGCCCAAGGAAGCGGTGCGCGGCCTGGGGACTCTCCAATCGGAGCTATTCTCGAAGGCTCAGTCCGTCGGCTGTTCAAGGCGCGTTTTCCTGTCATTTGCCTTCGTCCTGAATAATGCTATGAGCACGCGCCAACCCCAGACGGCGCAGGCCGTCAAATTTCCATCCCGCGGCTGACGCGTTTGCTTCGCCGCTCAGAGGAGTTGGCGCCAATGGCCATATCGCCCGTCACGTTGACCGAAGCATTGACCTTCGACGACGTGTTGCTGCGGCCCGGCCATTCGCGGGTTATGCCTTCCGCCGTCGATGTCACGACCCGGCTGACGCGCGAGATCACGCTCAATCTGCCGATCGTTTCGGCCGCGATGGACACCGTCACCGAGGCGCGTCTCGCGATCGCCATGGCGCAGGCGGGCGGCATCGGCGTCATCCACCAGAACCTGTCGCCCGCCGCGCAAGCCGCCGAGGTGCGCAAGGTCAAACGCTACGAAAGCGGCATGGTGGTCGACCCGATCACCATTTTCCCCGACGAAACCCTCGCCGACGCGCTCGCGCTGATGGCGGGCCACGGCATTTCGGGAATTCCGGTCGTCGAGCGCGCCAGCGACGGCGGCAGGGGGAAGCTCGTGGGCATTCTCACTAATCGCGACGTGCGCTTCGCCCAGGACCGCAGCCAATCCGTGGCCGAGCTGATGACGAAAAAGCTCATCACGGTTCAAGAAGGCGTGGGGCAGGCGGAAGCGCAGCGGCTGCTTCACGAACATCGAATCGAGAAACTGCTCGTCGTCGACGAGGATCACCGCTGCGTCGGCCTGGTCACCGTCAAGGACATCGAGAAGGCGACGCTGCATCCCTACGCCTGCAAGGATCACGAGGGGCGGCTGCGCGTCGCCGCCGCCTCGACCGTCGGCGACCACGGCTTCGAGCGCGCGCTTCAGCTCATCGACGCCGGCGTCGACTGCGTGGTGATCGACACCGCGCACGGCCATTCGCAGTCGGTGATCGACCAAGTGACGCGGGTCAAGAAGGCGTCGAACAAGGTCTCGATCATCGCCGGCAACATCGCCACCGCCGAAGCGGCCAAGGCGCTGATCGGCGCCGGCGCCGACGCGATCAAAGTCGGCATCGGCCCCGGCTCGATCTGCACGACGCGCATCGTTGCGGGCGTCGGCGTGCCGCAGCTCACCGCGATCATGGAGGCGGCGGACGAGGCGCGCAAAGCCGACGTGCCGGTGATCGGCGACGGCGGCGTCAAATATTCCGGCGACCTCGCCAAGGCGATCGCGGCAGGCGCCGACGTCGTCATGATCGGCTCGCTGTTCGCGGGAACCGAGGAGTCGCCCGGCGAGGTGTTTTTGTATCAGGGCCGCTCGTTCAAGGCCTATCGCGGCATGGGTTCAGTCGGCGCAATGACCGCAGGCTCGGCGACGCGCTATTTCCAGGGCGACGTGAAGGAACAGCTCAAACTTGTTCCAGAGGGCATCGAAGGACAGGTGCCCTATCGCGGCCCGATCGCGCCGATCCTCTACCAGCTCGCGGGCGGCCTGCGCGCGGCGATGGGGTATGTCGGCGCGCCGACAGTCAAGGAGTTCCAGGAGCGCGCGCAGTTCGTGCGCATCACCAACGCCGGATTGCGCGAGAGCCATGTGCATGACGTCGCGATCACCCGCGAGAGCCCGAACTATCCGACGGGCGTCTGAGAGGCTGGGCAAAAAAATGGGGCCGCGCAACGGCCCCTAAAGAGATGGGAGAAAAGTCGAGGAGGAAACATCCTGGAAAAGTATCCTGAGAAGTGAGCGCCAGATAAGCGAACAATGAGAGCATATGCGCTGGTCTAACTCCTTGCGCCTCTCACTGTTCATAAAAAAACTACGACCAGAATCGCTTCTCCGCGTCATGCGAATTGATGATGACGGCAGTTTTTTTTGAAGCGTGGCTCCAGTATTCGCCGAGAGCAGGTCCCGAAAAAGTTGACGGACTTTTTCGATGAGAACCTGCTCCAATATTTTGATGGCGCGCCCTTAAGCTGACGTGGAGAAACTAGAGGGCCTCGCGAAGACCCTCCAAATTTAAGCTCAAAAGGGCTGCTGAAAGAGTCGGCTCAAAAAGGCGGGCTAAAAATTGAGCGTGTCGTATCGAACCTCGAGTTACTGAAGCGTCCGCGGCAATTTCGTCCGCCCCCCCGACGTTCGAGAAAACGTTAAGACGAAAGAAAGGGGCCGGCATCATCCAAACGGATGAGGCCGGCCCCTCAATTCCTTGAAATCAAATGTATACGCTTATTCGCCCTTTGGCGGGTTGAGCGGGGCGAGTCCACCCAGAAGCGCGACCACTTCCGCCTGGCGGTTGCATCCGGTTTTCTCCATCACGCCGCGCAGATGCGTGCGCACGGTGTTGCGCGACACGGATTGCTCGGTGGCGATTTCCTCGAGCGTTTTGCCCGCCACGAGGCCGCGCGCCTCGGCCGGCGTGAGATCATAGAGCGACTGAACCAATTCGATCGCCGGCGCCTGCGGCGAGCCCACCGGAGTCATCACCAGAACCGCCGCGCAACGCACGAAAATGTCGCGCGCCGCGCCGCGGATCGGCACCAGATTGGCGATCATTGGACTTTCGTCTTCGCCAGCCCGGGCGGCGAAGGATTTCGGCGCGCCGACGAGATCGTCGTCGAGTGAGTCCATCGCCTGACGCAGCAGCCCGTCGGCGGAGGCGTCGACGAGCGACACGCGGTCATGGGCGCGCCAGCGGACAAAATTGTTCAGCGCATTGCTCGGATCATTGGCGGAAATGACGCGTCCGTCCTCATCAAGCACGAGCGCCGGAAGGCCGATGAGCGCGAAGGTTTCGCCGGCGACGCGAGCGCGCTCGAGTTGCAGACGCGTGGCGAGGAAAGCGGCGCGCGCAAGGTGCGGCCGCAATTCGTCGAGCTTGCGGATGACGGACGGCTCGACCGGTCCGCGGTTATGTGAGCGTTCGAGGCAAATGATGCCGGTGTCGCCGGTGGGCAGCGAGATCGCCGTCGCCGCGCTGAACCCCAGCCCGCGTGGCCGCAGGAAGTCGCTATAGTTCGTATCGCGCTCGAGCTCCTCCGCCGTATAGACGTCGTCGTCGGTGAGGAATCCCGGATGGCGACGACTGAACAGCCTGCCGCCGCGCGTGCAGTTGCTCAGCCAGTCGCCGCGCATGAAATTCTCGACATGCTCGCAGATCGCGGGAGACGCCGTCCAGCGGGAGACTTTTTCGCGCGCCGCGAAGAGCACGCCGCCCTGCGCCTCGGCAAGATGTGAAAGCTCGTCGAGCACGTCGGGCCACATGTCCGGCGCGAAGGAGCATTCGTAAATACGATCGATAAGTTCCTGAACCATTTCCAATATCTCTTGCTGGCGGTCGCGCTAAAGGCGCGTGCGCTTTGAAATAAACCGTATGCAAACGTGCAGCCGGCCGGATGGTTCCAACTGGCCACGAATTTGGGTCAGTGCTTGCCGGCGTCGATCGCGACTCCCTTGCGCTCCTTATGAATATAGGCGACGAGCGCCGTCATCTTCGGATCGTCGGCCGGAAGCGCGGCCCCCTGCAGCGGGTTTTTGATGCACCAGTTCACCATTTCGAAGAGCTGCGCGACCTTGCCGAGCTGCTTTTGGAATTTCGGGTAAGTCTCCGGATGGGTGTTGGCGGCGTTGGGATGGCACTGCGCGCAGGCCACGCCATTCGTGCCGACGGCTCCGCTGGTCCAAAGCTCGCGGCCTTTCTTCGCGACCGAATCAAATTCGCCTTGCCAGCGGTCGACGTCCGTCGTCGTAAATTCGTCGGCGCGCGTTGCCGGCGAAAGCAGCACAGCGCTTAAAACAAGCGCAATCGTGTAGCGGCGCATCGTCCTTCTCCTCGACCTAGTAATGCAGCTGCGGCGCCTTGCGGACAATCGCCTCTTGATATTTCTTGTCGACGGGCTTCCCGAGCCTCGGATCGAACCCGACGACGCGCTCCTGGTTGTCCCACAGCTGATAGCGCGCGGTGACGCGGCCGGAGTTGACGTCGATCATCTGCCAGCCTGTGGCGTCGCGTTCGAAGAAGGGGTCCGCGCGGTTCATTGGAACCGTCAGCACAGGAACATGCGCGCCCGCTTGCGCATAGGTGTCGGGATATGGCCAGGGCCAGGCCGTCGCCATCACCGCATTGAAGGCGATGTTGCCGATCTGATTGTACTGGATCTGGTGCACATGGCCGTAGATCACATTGACGGTCTTGAACGGCTGCAACAGCTCCTGCACCTGCTCGGCGTCGTCGGTCCAGAAATTCCAGCCCTTGTAAATCTTCTGCAGCGGCGAATGCGAGAAGACGATGAGCGGCGTGTCCTTGGACACTTTGCCGAGATCATCCTTAAGCCAGGCGCGCTGCTTTTCGCCGACCATGAACGGCGAACCGTTCGGATTGTCGAGTCCGGCCATTTCGAGCATGCGCTGCTCGGCCGTCGGCCACCGATGGAACGTCCATTCATCCGTCGTGAGAATCGAATTCAACACGACGAAATGGACGCCCTTGTGGTCGAAGCTGTACCACTGCGGACCATAGAGCTTCGACCAATATTCGCCGAGGTCGAGATAATAGTCATGCTCGCCCATGACGCAGTGGAGCTTGCCCTTGAGATGGGAAAGCATCTCGGCGCCGTGGTCGAGCTCCTCCTTCTTGCCAAGCTGCGCGAGATCGCCGCCGAACATGACGAAATCGGCCTCCGGGAGGATCAGATTGGCTTCGGCGACGGCGCGCTTCAGGCCCATGTCCCAGTTGCGCACGAAGCTCGCGCCTTTGATCTGCTGGATGTGCGAATCGGAAATATAAGTGAAGCTGAAATCCTCGCGCGTTCCGCCGAAGGCGAGGCGCACCATGGAGATCGGCAGGGTCGTGAGCGTTCCGGCGGCGGCGCCGGCGGCGATCACGCTGCGGCGGGTGATGAGTCTGGTCATTTCTACCTCCCTCGCGGCTGCGCGCTTTCGTGGCGACGCCGCTTGTTCTCTCCAGCGCTTTGGTCTCGCGGCTATTTTGTCTGCGCCGTCACATAAGCGGGGCTCGTCAGCGTCTCCAGGAAGGCGACGAGATCGTCGATCTGCTGATCCTTCAAGTCCAACGGCCGAATGCCGCCGGAGAGATAGGGGTTGACCGGCGCCGGATCGCCGGGGCTCTTCCCGCCCTCGTTGTAATGCTTGACGACGTCTTTGAGGGTTTTGAGCGAGCCGTCATGCATATAAGGCGCGGTCATTGCGATATTGCGCAGCGTCGTGGTCTTGAAGGCGCCGATTTCGTCGAAGGAATTTGTGACGGCGAAGCGGCCGAGTTCAGAGACCTTCGGATCGGCGAGCACCGTCTTGTCGACGGAGGCGCCAGCCGCTTTGGCCTTGAGGAATTCGGCGGCGAGGCGCGGCACGTCATTTTGGATGCGGTTGATGCCGACGCCGATATTGTGGAACCGATTATCGGTGAAGAGCGCCTGCGTCTGTTCGATGACATGGCAGGAGATGCAGCGTCCCTGGCCGACATAAAGGTCGAAGCCGCGCTTGGCCTGATCGCTGATGGCGTTGCGGTCGCCGCCGAAATACCATTTGTCGAAAGGCGAATCGCCCGAGATGACCGTGCGCTCGAAGCTCGCGATGGCCTTCTTGACGTCATCCATCGTCACGTCTCGGCCGCTCTTGCCGAACGCCTTCTTGAAGCCCTCGACATAAGAGGGATCTTCACGAATGACCTTAAGCACCGGCTCGTGATCGGGCAGCCCCATTTCGACGGGATTGACCATCGGGTGCTGCGACTGATCCTCCAGCGAGATCGAGCGCCCGTCCCAGAACTGCGAGGTGTAATAGGCCGCGTTGATGACCGACGGGGCGTTGCGCGTGCCGGTCAGCTTGTGGTGACCTTCGGAAACCCGCAACGGACTGTCCGTGAAAGCTTTTTTGTCGTTGTGACAGGTCGAGCAGCTCACCGTGCCGTCGATCGAGAAGCGGGCGTCATGGAACAGCTTGTCGCCGAGTGCGATCTTTTCCGGCGACTGCGGATTGTCCGCCGGAACCGGAAGTTTCGGCAGGCCGAGCGGCTCGGCCATCGCCCATCCGCCCGCGGCCAGCAGCGCCACAAGCGGAAGCGCAACAAGCGTCGTCTCCACGGGTTTGCGAAACTTAAGAACGCGCGCCATGAGCTCCTCCGCAACCGCTCGGCTTCTCGCCGGCTTTTGTTTTCGCGTTAAGTTTGCTCTGCTTTTAGCGACAGGGCAAGTCATGGCTGTGACGCTCGGCGCCGCCGTGAAAGAACTCGCCGGACGAATATTCCCTCCTGGCGAGTAATGATTGTGCATTGCATTAGAGTGACGCAATAAACCGCCCGATCCAGTGCTTGGCTTGTGCTTGGCTTTTCGTTCTGACCCTGCGGTCTTCCGGTCGTGTTCATGCTACACTGGACTGTTTTTAAACAGCTCACTCCCAAGACGCCCTTCCGCCGGCAGCGTGGCTGTGGTAGCTGACGTCCGCAGAGAGGCCTTCCTCGCGGCGCGAAACAGCGCATCCGCAAATCAACTGCAGGAGTAAGGGATGTATTTGACCAGGTTCGCCGCGCTGGCAGCGACTCTGCTGGCGCCGGCTATGGCTGTAGCGGGCGACTTGCGCGCCGACGCCAACGCGCTCTTCAAGCCGATCGACGCCGCGAGCGTCGCGAGCGTCGTCAAAAATAACGAGATCACGCCGGCAAAGATCGACCTCGGCGGCAAGCTTTTTTTCGATCCGCGACTTTCGAAGAGTCAGATCATCAGCTGCAACAGCTGTCACAATCTCGGCACCGGCGGCGTTGACGCCGGCCCGACGTCGATCGGCCATGGCTGGGCAAAAGGACCGCGCCGCGCGCCGACAGTTCTCAACGCCGTATTCAACGTCGCGCAATTTTGGGACGGGCGCGCCGTCGACCTTAAGGCGCAAGCGAAAGGCCCGGTCCAGGCCGACGTCGAAATGAACAACACGCCAGCGCAGGTCGAAAAGATGCTGAATAGCATTCCGGCCTATGTCGCGGAGTTCAAGGCCGCCTTTCCGGCCGACCCGAAACCGGTCAGTTTCGACAACATGGCGAAGGCGATCGAGGCTTTTGAGGCGACGCTGACGACGCCGAATGCGCCATTCGACAAGTTCCTGAAGGGCGATGTCAACGCGCTCAATGACGTTGAGAAAAAAGGCCTGCGTCTTTTCATCGACAAGGGCTGCGCCGCGTGTCACGGCGGCGTCAACATCGGCGGCAATGGCTATTTCCCCTTCGGCGTCGCGCAGAAGCCGAGCGTCGAAATCATGCCCGTCGCCGACAAGGGCCGCGCCAAGGTCACCAATGACGCGGCGGACGACTTCGTCTTCCGCTCTGCGCCGCTGCGCAACGTGGCGCTGCGCGCGCCTTACTTCCACACCGGCACTGTCTGGACGCTGGAAGAGGCGGTCGACCTGATGGCCAAAGACCAGCTCGGCGAAAATCTCTCCGATCAGGACGTCAAGGCGATCGTCGCATTCCTCGGGACCTTGAATGGCGATCAGCCTAAGGCGGTCTATCCGGTGCTGCCGCCACGCACCAAGGACACGCCGCTCCCGCAATAGCGCGCCTGAGCGATTGGGCCGCGCAAACTCTTAAAAAGAAGACGGCTCCGTCACAAATTATGGCGTGTCGCC
>NZ_JAMRYX010000171.1 GCF_024448135.1 Methylocystis suflitae | reverse complement strand
AGCAGGGGGGAACGCGCCGGGCTGCACCCGCAGGGCCATGCGGCGCAAGCCGGTCGGCAGCGCGCCGCTCCAGGCGCTGCGCGCGGCGTCGCTCCGGACGGGAGACGCGCTCTCGCCCCAGGGCAGATAGCGGAGGGTCGCGACTCCGCCGATGAGCGCGGCGACGGCGATCGCCGCCAGCGCCAATTGGGTCTGTCGCGGCGTCATGCGCCTATGCCGCCTCTCCTGGATTCTGAGCCGAGATTCTGAACCGAGATTCTGAATTTCGAGCCTGGGCTGAGCAAGACCATTCGAAAAAGGCGGTTTAGTGGCCTTGGAAGGCGACCAGCGTGCGCACCGGCACGCCGAGCGCCTGAAGCCTTTTCACGCCGGCGAGGTCGGGCAGGTCGATGACGAAACAGGCGGCGACGACGTCGGCCCCGGCCTGGCGCAGGAGCTTCACCGCGCCCTCGGCGGTGCCGCCGGTGGCGATGAGATCGTCGACGAGGATCACCCGCTCGCCGGGGCGGACCGCGTCCTCATGCATCTCCATTTCGTCGACGCCATATTCGAGCTCATAGGCGATCGAGACGACGCGATGCGGCAGCTTGCCCTTCTTGCGGATGGGGATGAAGCCGGCGGAAAGCTGATGCGCCACCGCGCCTCCTAGGATGAAGCCGCGCGCCTCCATCCCAGCGACCTTGTCGATCTTGCCGCCGCACCAGGGCTGCACGAGTTCGTCGACCGCCTTGCGGAACGCCTTGGCGTCGCCGAGCAGGGTGGTGATGTCGCGAAAGAGGATTCCCTTCTTGGGATAATCGGGAATGGTGCGAATGGCGGCGGCAAGCGGCATGAAACGGCCCTGCGATCAGCGGCGAATCTGGCCGCGTGGATGGGATGGCGAAACCGCCACGCTCAAAGAGATACACGGATGGTGGGGGAGGGCGCAAATGGGGGCGTGGCTGGGGATCGGCCCTCGCGCAGAGGCGCCCCCGATCACGACTTGTTGTCGACCCATATTTTCCGGGCGAGGTCCTTCAAAAAGAACTTGGCAAAAAGAACAAATCGTGCACATTGGAGTTCAGGGTCGAGCGCGCTCTTTCGCCCAGCGCCCTTGCCTCGCGAACGCCCTCGCAGCCGCATTGCCTGCGCCTAGCTAACCGTGTCAGAAGGAATTTTCAGCCGTGAGCCAAGCCAATCTCCGCCTCGTGGAAGGGACGTCCGTGGACAAGACCAAGGCGCTGGACGCCGCTCTGTCGCAGATCGAGCGCGCATTCGGCAAAGGTTCGATCATGCGGCTCGGCAAGAACCAGAAGGCCGTCGAGATCGAGACGATCTCGACGGGCTCGCTGGGGCTCGACATCGCGCTGGGCGTCGGCGGCCTGCCGCGCGGCCGCGTCGTTGAAATTTATGGGCCGGAATCCTCGGGCAAGACCACCCTCACCCTGCATGTCATCGCCGAGGCGCAGAAATTGGGCGGCGTCTGCGCCTTCGTCGACGCGGAACATGCGCTGGATCCGATCTACGCCCGCAAGCTCGGCGTCAATCTCGAAGATCTCTTAATTTCGCAGCCCGACACCGGCGAGCAGGCGCTCGAAATCACCGACACGCTGGTGCGCTCCGGGGCCGTCGACGTGCTCGTCGTCGATTCGGTGGCGGCGCTGACGCCCCGCGCGGAAATCGAGGGCGAAATGGGCGACGTGCAGCCGGGCCTGCAGGCGCGGCTGATGAGCCAGGCGCTGCGCAAGCTTACCGCCTCGATCGCCCGCTCCAACACGCTCGTCATCTTCATCAATCAGATCCGCATGAAGATCGGCGTGATGTACGGTTCGCCGGAGACGACGACCGGCGGCAATGCGTTGAAATTCTACGCCTCGGTGCGGCTCGACATCCGCCGCATCGGCGCGATCAAGGACCGCGACGAGACGACCGGCAACCAGACCCGCGTCAAAGTGGTCAAGAACAAGGTGGCGCCGCCGTTCAAACAGGTCGAATTCGACATCATGTATGGCGAGGGCGTCTCCAAATTCGGCGAATTGATCGATCTTGGCGTCAAGGCCGGCGTCGTCGAGAAGTCGGGCGCCTGGTTCTCCTACGACAGCCAGAGGCTTGGCCAGGGCCGCGAGAACGCCAAGAGCTTCTTGAAGCAAAACCCCGAGGCCGCGCAGCGCATCGAACAGGCGATCCGCGAGAACGCCGGGCTGATCGCCGAGCGTATTCTTGACGCGCCGGATGAAAACGAGGGCTAGGTCCTGCGGCTCTAGGACTACATTTCAGGCGCACATCAGATTCAAGGCGGCCTTAGGGGAGGCGGCCTTGGGTGCGATGGATCGACTGGTTGTGACCGACGTGGCGTGGGAGCGGATGGCGGCGTGACCGGGACGCGCGCTAGGCGCGCTCAAGCAATACGTGCTTCTTCTTGCCGAGCGAGAGTTTGGCGACGCCGTCGCTCGCAAACGCCGCTTCGCCGATGACAGTGCGTTCGTCCGTCACCGGCATATCGTTGACGCGCAGCCCGCCGCCCTTGATCTGGCGTCGCGCTTCGCCGGTCGACGCGACGAGTCCGGCTTTGACGAAGGCCGTCAGCACGCCAAGGCCGGCGGCGATTTCCTCGGCCGAAACGGCGACCTTAGGGAGCGACAGCGCGAGCGCGCCTTCTTCGAATGTCGTGCGCGCGGTTGCCGCGGCCGCATCCGCCGCCGCGCGGCCGTGAATGAGCGCCGTCGCCTCCGTCGCGAGAGTCTTCTTGGCTTCGTTGATCTCGGCGCCCTGCAGCGCCGCGAGCCGAGCGATCTCGTCCATCGGCAGGAAGGTGAAGAGCTTCAGGAAGCGGGCGACGTCGGCGTCTTCGGTATTGCGCCAATACTGCCAGTAGTCATAGGGCGACAGCATGTCGGCGTTGAGCCAGATGGCGCCCGCCGCGGTCTTGCCCATCTTGGCGCCCGACGCGGTCGTCAGCAGCGGCGAGGTGAGCGCATAGAGTTGCGGGCAGCCCATGCGGCGTCCGAGATCGAGACCCGTGACGATATTGCCCCATTGATCCGAGCCGCCCATCTGCAGCAGCGCGCCGTAACGCCTGTTGATCTCGACGAAGTCGTAGGCCTGCAGGCACATGTAGTTGAACTCGATGAAGGAGAGTTCATGCTCGCGTTCGAGCCGCAGCTTCACCGAATCCATGGTCAGCATGCGATTAACGGAGAAGTGGCGGCCGACGTCGCGCAGGAAGTCGATGTAGTTTAACCCCGCCAGCCAATCGGCGTTGTCGAGCATCAG
Organism: Methylocystis suflitae; assembly: GCF_024448135.1. Classification (GTDB taxonomy): domain Bacteria; phylum Pseudomonadota; class Alphaproteobacteria; order Rhizobiales; family Beijerinckiaceae; genus Methylocystis; species Methylocystis suflitae. The sequence goes on along the minus strand of NZ_JAMRYX010000171.1, from coordinate 35,476 downwards.
CGCGTCGCTCGCGCCCTCGCCAAACGTGAGGAAGCGCTCGAAGACCGTCCGGATCGACGCCTTGTTCGCGTCGATCTGTTCGACGGTCAAAAGCTTGCGGCTCTCATCCTTGCCGGAAGGATCGCCGACCCGCGTCGTGCCGCCGCCCATCAGCGGCAACGGCTTGCCGCCGGTGCGCTGCAGCCAGGCGAGCATCATGATCGGCAGGAGCGAGCCAACGTGGAGCGAGGGCGCCGTGCAATCGAAGCCGATATAGGCGGAGAGCGCCCCCGACCGCGCCCTCTCGTCAAGTCCGGCAAAGTCCGAGCATTGATGGACGAAGCCGCGCTCGATCAGCGCGCGCAGGAAATCGGACGCAGGAGAAAAATCAGTGGCCATGGCGGGCGTGATAGGCGCAACGCGGCGCCTGCGCAAGCGATCCCGACTTGATAACTCCGGCTAAAATTTGACAGCTCCAGCCGCGACGCATTCGACGGCAAGTTCGCCCGACTCGCCGGCGTCGAACTGCTTGGTAAGCGGTCCGCAGCTCTGATGACGGGCGTCGCCTCCCCCTCTCCCGCGAAGCGGGGAGGGCTGGGAGGGGGCCGGGGTTTCATTCTCGCAACGAAACGCGCCTTGCCCCCTTCCGGCGCTTCTTGGCGCCTTCCCCCGCTAAGCGGGAGAAGGGAGAGCGGCGCCGCCGCGCCTACCGACAGGAATCCAAGAAATTCATAGAGACCGTCCCCCTCCGAGGCCGGTTTCTTGCCCCACTGCGGGGCTTTTGGTAGAAGCCGCAGGCTTTCGCGCTCGCGCCGGCGCGCGCCGACGAACGCAGGACACTCATGCTTTTCTACGAGCCGCTGTTCCTGTTCCTGTTCGGCCCGGCGGTTTACCTCCTGTATCTCTTCTTGGGAGAAGTCCGCGCGCGGCGGGCCGTCATCCTTCTTGCGGCAAGCGTCGTCTTTTACGCCTGGAGCGAGCCGGTCTTCATCTTCCTTGTCTTCGCGTCGGTCGGGCTCGACCTTTATGTGGCGCAGAAGATCGCCGACGCTCCTCAGCATGATGGCGACAAGAAGCGCAAGCTCTGGCTCGCGCTTGGCGTCGTCGCCAATCTCGCGATCCTCGTCTATTACAAATATACAGGCTTCCTCGCGCTCAATCTCGATGCGGTGCTCAAGGCGCTGACGCTGCCGGGGATCAACATCCCGCAGATCGCGCTGCCGATCGGCGTCAGCTTCATCGTCTTTGAAAAGATCACCTATCTCGTCGACGTCTATCGCGGCGTCACCGCGCCGGCGCGCCGACCCTTGCTCTACGGGCTTTACGTCTTTTTCTTTCCGAAGCTCCTCGCCGGCCCGATCATCAAATATCACGACATCGCGCGCCAATTCGAGGCGATGCCGCACGCCGACGTCGACGACTTTATCGTAGGCTTTTCCCGCTTCATGCTCGGCGTCGTGAAGAAGCTGCTCTTCGCCGACACATTGGCGAGCGGCGCGGATCTGATCTTCGCGCATGACGTTAGCGCCCTTGGCTTCGCGGAGGCCTGGGCGGGCGTGCTGTTCTTCACCTTTCAGATCTATTTCGATTTCTCGGGCTATTCCGACATGGCGATTGGGCTCGCGCGCATGTTCGGCTTCCGGCTTCTAGAAAATTTCAACATGCCCTATGTAGCGACGAGCATCACCGATTTCTGGCGGCGCTGGCATATTTCTCTCACCAGCTGGATTCGCGAATATTTATATTTCCCGCTCGGCGGCAATCGGCGCGGCGAAGCGCGCACCTACCTCAATCTGTGGATCTGCTTCTTCGCCTCGGGACTCTGGCACGGCGCGGCTTGGACCTATATCGCCTGGGGCGCCTATAATGGCGTGTTCCTCGTGCTCGACCGGCTATTCCTCGTCAATCGCCTGCAGCGGTTGCCGGACTGGCTCGCTAACGTCATTGCGATGATCATCGTGATCGTCGGCTGGACATTCTTTCGCGCAACCTCACTCACGCAAGCCGGCGCGCTGCTGGCGCTGATGGCGAATCCATGGGCGCACGCCAGCGCGCCTGTCGCCATTCCTCCCGAATATGTGGTCGTGGCGCTGATCGCCGCGGCAATTTGCGTCGCGCAGCGGCTGTCGCTTTATGTCAAGGACTTCAATTGGGGAAGCGCGGCGCAGCGCTATGCATTGGCGTCGAACAGCGCGCTTTCCATGCTCTTTGTTGCGGCTTTGGCGAAGGGACTTGCCGATCCCTTCAAGCCGTTCATCTACTTCCGGTTTTAAATCGAATGAGCGATTTTAGCCGAAATGGATAAGCGCATCGAGAAACATGAGGCGGAATTTGGAGCGGCGTCGCCGTCGCGCGTTCGCGCCGAGGGCGTCGTCGTCTTTGTGAAGTCGCTGACGCTCGCGCGTCTGCCGATTTTCGGTTGCGCGGGCTTCATCGCATTTTTGTTCCTCGCCAATTTGTGGAATTTCGCCGTCGAACGCGATTGGCCGAAGCTGCGCATCCGCAGCGCCTCGCCGCTCGCCGGCGTCGCGAAGCCAAAGCCCGCGCCCTGGACGCTCGACGCCTTTCTTTCCGGCGAGACGCAAAAGGCGGTGTCGACAAATCTCGGCCGAATGTCGCCGGTTTTTCCGATTTCGGTGCGCGCGAAAAATCAGCTCGTCTTTTCGCTGTTCGGCGGCTCGGCGGCGCCCGGAGTGGTGATTGGCCGCAATGGCCAGCTCTATGAGCAGTTCTACATCGACGAATTTTGCGCACGCGACGGCGCGTTCGATTCCGCGCGTCTCGGCGCGTGGTCTTCGACGCTGCGCGACATTCAGGACATGGCGCAGGCGCATGGGAAGAGCTTCGTCTATCTGATTTCGCCGTCCAAGGCGGCGCGCTATGCGGAAGATTTGCCAAAATCCGCCCCCTGCGCCGCGCGCGCGACAATCATGCCGGAGAAGCTTGCGCCCTATCGCGCGGCGCTCGATGAATCGCATGTGCGCTATGTGGACGGCCCGGCGCTCATCGCGGCGGAAAAACCCAAACAGCCGATCGCGCTGTTTCCGCGCGGCGGTTCGCATTGGAATAGCGTCGGCGGCGCGCTCGCCATGCGCGACGTGACGCGCGCGACGCCGGCTGCGGCGATCGGCGTTCTCGACGTTACGTCAGCGCCAGCGCCGGAAGCCGTCGGCACGGACCGCGACCTGCTGGACCTTTTGAATCTCCTATGGCCCGACGCGTCCTATCCGACGGCGGCAATCGGCCGGGCAGGGGAGAAGGGCGATTGCGCGCGCTCGCCACGGTTGCTCGCGCTTGGCGGCAGCTTTCTGCATCAAGTTTTGGGGGCGGCGACGCTCGCGCCCTGTCCGCCGCAAATCGACTATTGGTTCTATATGCGGACCGAGGACAATACGATCGAGCTCGGTCATTATCGGCGCGCGCCGGGCGACGCCTCGAATGGCGAACGGCTGGCGGCCACGACAGAGGAACTCGATGAGAACCTCGCCGGCGCCGACTTCGTCCTGCTCGAAGAAAACGAAGCCGGCATCGCTACGACGAAGCAGGTCGGGCATCTCGCAGAGGCGCTGCGCCGTTCACATTAGAGCGCCGCTCAGGCGGCCCGCGACGGATCGTTCCAATAGCCTTCCGCACGGGCGATTCTGGCGTATTCGGCATGCACCACGGCAGGGGTGTAGAGCCGCTCCAGTCGGCGCACGACGAAATGGCCGCGCGCGAGGCTTTGGAAGTGCTCGGTGAAGGCGACATTGATCGCCGCGCCGCTGATCGCGCCGATGACAGGGATGGCCTGCGCCGCGGTCTTTTGCGACACGACCATGCCGAAACGCGCCCCGATCGCGCCGATCAGACGGGCAAGAGCGGGCGCCGCCTCGTTGGAAACCTGCCGGACAGTCAGAAAGCGCGCGGCGTCGGACACGGATTTCGCCAGCACGGCGCGCAGCGCAAGATAGCCGCCCTCCAGCACATTTCCCTCGGCGGAATGGCCGCCCAGCGCAAAAACTTCGAGGCAGGCGAGGGCGGCGCCCGGGTGGCGCAGGTCCTCTCCCTCCGCCTGCGCGATTTCCGCGATCGAGCGCAGCATGATCGTCGTCGACACCGGCAATTCGAGCGGCAGGCTCGCGAGGCCAACGGCGCCGCCGACGCCTCCGGTCAGCGCCGCCAGACGACGGTGAATGCGTAGGGAGTCCTTCGCCGGCTGCGCGTCGAGGCTCGCCAGGGCCATCTTCATCGCCGCGGCGAGCGCCTTTTCGGTCGCCGAGGCGATCGCCGACTGCAGTCGCGGCGGCAGCGTCAGCGAGCCAAAACTGAGCTGCCGGCTGGCCAATCCGGCAAGCCGCGTCGCAAAACTCTGTCTTTCCAGCGCCGCGACGGCGGCGTGCAGGGCTTCGACGTCGGACTGTGACAGGCACTGGTCCACGAGAACGGGAAGCGGATAGGAGTTCGACACGGAAGCCTCGGTTTTTTAGTTCACCTTTAGAAAATCGGACTCTTCCGCGGCCTTTGCAAGCGCGGCAAAGGTGTGGCGAAGCGGCAGGCGGCGCAGCGCTCGTGCGCGCGCGCACATGATCCGCCCTCAAGACGCGATACATTCCTGACTGGAGCGGCGCTGTTGCATTTCGCCGGTCGTGATGTACTGCAAGGCGTGCTGCTGCGGCTCCGCTTCAGATGGGGCCCGCAGATCAGGAAGAGGAGAACTAAATGCGGAAGTTTGGATTGGGTCGCGCGCTGAGCGGCGTTTTCGCTCTGGCCCTGCTGGCGCCGGCGAGCGCCTTCGCGGGCGACCGCATCGGCTCCTTGCAGTGCCAGCTGCTCGGCAGCGGCATCAGCGTTTTGGTCGAAAATCAGCAGATCGATTGCATTTATCGCGATGACGCTGAAGGCGCTGTTCCTGCTCACTATGTCGGCGCGCTCACCAAGGTCGGCGCCAATGTGACGATCAACGGTCCTGGCGAACTTGCCTGGGGCGTCGTCTCCGCCACGAGTCACATTGGACCGGGCGCGCTCGCGGGCGCCTATTATGGCCCTGGCTTTTCAGCCAAAGTTTTGGTTGGCGGCGGCGGCGCGGCGCTCGTCGGCGGATCCAATAACACTTTCTCGCTGCAGCCATTTAGCGTCGAAGCCGGCTCCGGCGTCGGTTGGACGGCCGGCGTCGAGCGCCTGACGCTCGCCTATGTCCCGCCGCCCGCGCCGCCCGCTCTGCGCCACGGCTACGTGCATCATCACCACCGCTGGCACAAGCTCCACGCGCATGATCACGCGAGCCGCCATCACAGCTAAGGGTCGGCTCTAAAGTCGCATCAGACCGGCGCCGAGAAACTCAGCAGCCGGTCGGTGGGGAAATCATAAAGCCTCGCGCTCTCGCGCCATTCCGGCGTCAGCAGCGCGAGGCTTTTTTTTGCGAATTCTTCAGGCGTTTTGAGCGTCATCGGATCTTCGCCCGGCATCGCCTGAGCGCGCATGCGCGTGCGCAGCGGACCCGGATTGGCGAGCATGACGGTCACGCCATCGCCGGCGGCCTCAGACGCGTAGGTGCGGGCCATTGCTTCGAGGGCCGCCTTCGAGACCGCATAGGGGCCCCAGAACGGCTTCATCGTCTCGCGATGCGCCGCCCCTGAGGTGATGAAGAGGACGCGCCCGGCGCCCGACGCGCGTAAGAGCGGATCAAGGGAACGGATCAGACGCCAATTTGCGGTGACGTTGATCGCCATGACGCGGTTCCAGTCCTTCGGGTCGACGTGGGCGAGCGGCGACAGAGGGCCGAGAACGCCTGCATTGCCAACGAAGGCGTCGAGCTTGCCCCACCGTTCGAACAGCGTGGCGCCGAGACGGTCAAGCGCGTCGAAGTCGGCCAGATCGCATGGAACGAGCGTCGCTTGTCCGCCAAGCGCGCGTATCTCGTCGTCGAGTTCTTCGAGCGCGCCCTGCGTGCGCGCCAAGGCCACGACATGCGCGCCGCCGCGCGCGAGTTCCAGGGCGAGCGCGCGTCCAATGCCGCGCGACGCGCCGGTGACAAGTGCGATGCGGTCGGAAGGGAGAAGCGTCATGATGATCTATTCAAACAAGGACGGCCTGAGAGCCTGACGCAAATGGATCAGCGCTCGGATGCTAACTCCTATAGCAGGAAAATCAGCCAGCAGGCCGAATGTGCGCGCTAATCCCGAGTGGTAGGCTTCGGCCTGATAGGATCCGAACTTCGCTTCGGTAAAGGCGTAAATGTCGAGGAGATCCGCGTGCGCGCGCCGAGAAAGACGGAATTCAGCCACGACGCTGGTCAGCGCGGCGACGAGCTTCTGCTAAAATTTCGTCCATCATCGCCTCTGACGCAGCGGCGCTATCAGCGCTTGCGAGAACTTCGCGCAGCCGGCGCAGTTGTTCGTCTCGCGGCAGCCGCCGCCATTCTTCCACCTCCGCTTCAGTCGGCGTGGCGGAGGGCATGACCGCGGATGCACTTACTGCGCTCGACATGGCAATCTCGTTTACGCGATTGTCGTGTATCAGCTCGCTTCCGCCAGCAGCGACAGTTGCGCGCGGTTTTCGCCGACAAGGTCGGTCAGCGACGTGGGATAATCCCCGGTGAAGCAGTGATCGGTGAACTGCGGCCGGTTGGGGTCGCGGCGCTCGTAGCCCATGGCGCGATAGATGCCGTCGACCGACAGGAAGCCCAGCGAGTCGCAGCCGATATATTCGCGCATTTCATCGAGCGTATGCGTCGCGGCGAGCAGATTCTCCTTCTGCGGCGTATCGATGCCGTAGTAGTCCGGATTGGTGATCGGCGGCGACGAAATCAGGAAATGCACTTCCGTCGCGCCGGCGTCGCGCATCATCTGCACGATTTTCACCGAGGTCGTGCCGCGCACGACGGAATCGTCGATGAGGATCACGCGTTTCCCGGCGACGACGCAGCGGTTGGCGCTGTGTTTCATGCGCACGCCGAAATCGCGGGCGATTTGCGTCGGCTCGATGAAGGTGCGCCCGACATAGTGATTGCGGATAATGCCGAGTTCGAACGGCACGCCGGATTGCTGCGAATAGCCGAGCGCCGCCGGCACGCCGGAGTCAGGCACCGGCACCACGACGTCCGCCTCGATCAGGCGCTCGCGCGCGAGCTCGGCGCCCATCGCCTTGCGCACCTCATAGACCGGACGGCCATGGACGATGGAATCGGGACGGGCGAAATAGATATATTCGAAGATGCAGGGGCGCATCGGCTGCGGCGGAAACGGCCGCAAGCTCTGAATTCCGTCCTCGGAGATGACGACGATCTCGCCATTCATCACGTCGCGCACGAAGCGCGCGCCGATGATGTCGAGCGCGCAGGTTTCCGACGCGAGAATATATTTTCCGTTGAATTCGCCAATGACGAGCGGGCGAATGCCGAGCGGATCGCGCGCCCCGATCAGCTTCTTGTTGGTGAGCGCGACCAGTGAATAGGCGCCTTCGATCGAGCGCAGCGCTTCGATGAAGCGGTCGATGAGCAGCGGTTTGCGGCTGCGCGCGACGAGATGAAGAATGACCTCGGTGTCCGAGGTCGACTGGAAAATCGCGCCTTCGCGGATCAGTTCGCGGCGCAGCGTCTGGGCATTGGTGAGGTTGCCGTTGTGGGCGACCGCGAAGCCGCCCGTGTTCAGTTCCGCGAACAGCGGCTGCACGTTGCGCAGCATGGTTTCGCCGGTGGTGGCGTAGCGCACATGGCCGATCGCCGTGGCGCCTGGCAGGCGCTTGATCGTGTTTTCCTGAGAGAAGTGATCTCCGACCAATCCCAGACGGCGGTCGGTATGGAAGCGGCCGCCGTCGAAGCTGACGATGCCGGCGGCCTCCTGGCCGCGATGCTGCAGGGCGTGCAAGCCCAGCGCGGCGATCGCTGCGGCGTCCGGCAGATCGAAGACGCCGAAAACGCCGCAATATTCACGAAGCCTGTCGCCGTCGAGACCGTCTGTCGCGTCAATCTCGCGGGATGAGGGTCGTTGAAGATCCTCGGCGGCCTCCGTCATGCTTCGTCCCCCATGACGCGCCGCCGCTCAGCATTCCCAAGCGCCCGGGCGTCGCATTCCCGTCATATGTGCCAGCGGCGGGGCTCATCTGCAAGACCATCATTCAGGCTTATCGCCCGATGGAGGCGCCGCCTCGGCCGGCGTCTCGGAGCTTGCGTCGGTCGGGGCTGGCTGAATCTTGTCCGGCTCGACGTCGGCGGGCGGCTCCTCATTCGCCGGAGCGCCCTTCTTCGCCTTGATCTTGGCGACGAGGCTGTCGATGTCGTCGGGCAGCATTTCGCGCAGCTTCTCGCCGCCAGCCGTCAGGAACGGTTTAGCGCGCGCATCCTTGATCCATTCGGGCTGATTCGTTTCGGGCACCAGCCAGCTGTAAAAGACGAAGGCGACGACGGCGAGCAGCGCGCCGCGAACGGCGCCGAACAGGAAGCCGAGCGTGCGATCGAGGGCTCCGACCTTCGAATCGAGGATGACGTCGGAGAGCTTCACCGTGATGAGAGAAACGGCGATCAGAGCGACGAAGAACACGGAGGCCACGGAAGCCGCGAGAGCGATCTCGTCCTTACTGACGTAAGGTTTGATGTAGGGGAGGGCGAGCGGATAAAAGAAATACGCCGCCGCCGCCGCCGCGACCCAGGACAGGATTGCAAGCACTTCGCGGGTGAAGCCGCGCAAAAGAGCGAGCATCCCCGAAACCAGAACGACGGTAATCACAGCCAAATCAAGATATGACGGCATCGCTAGCCCCTTGCTTGTTCGCCCCGAGCTCTGAACGCTTCTGAACGGGCTGTTGGCCGCCTTCCAGGCGACATCCGCACGACCCTCTCCAGAACCTGTGTCAACTTTGCGCCGCCGCAGGCGGCCAAGCGTCGGTCCGGCAGGCGTCTCGCTTTCGCACTGGCAGCCTTCTAACGCATCTTGAGGCCAGCCGGAAACACTAATGCGCGACCTCTTTAGCCGCGCGCAATCGTTCTTTCGCGCGCCGATATGCGGGCGATGGCGGCGACGAGGCCGCCGACGTCTGCGCAGGGACGGATCGTCACGCCGGCGCCGCGCCCATCGTCGGAAATTTGTTGGGATTGCGGGACGACGGCGTGATGGAACCCAAGTTTCCCGGACTCGCGCAGTCGCATGCCGGCGTGAATGACGGGCCGCACCGCGCCGGAAAGCCCGATCTCGCCGAAAAAGCACATGTCGGGCGGCAGGACGGCGCCGGTGAGCGACGAGACGAGGGCGGCGGCAGCGGCGAGATCGGCGGCCGGCTCTTGGGCCCGAAATCCGCCTGCGACGTTGAGATAGACGTCGTGCATGCCAAGCTTCAGCCCGCCATGCGCTTCGAGCACGGCGAGGATCATGGAGAGCCGATTCTGGTCAAAACCGACGACGGCGCGTCGAGGCGTGCCGAGGGAGGTCGGCGCGACGAGCGCCTGGATTTCGATCAGCAGCGGACGCTGCCCCTCCATGCCGGCGACGACCGCAGCGCCCGGCGCGCCAGAGTCTCGGCCGGCGAGAAAAAGCGCCGATGGATTGGCGACTTCGGCGAGGCCGAGGCTGGTCATCTCGAAGACGCCGATTTCGCCTGTCGCGCCAAATCGGTTCTTGGAGGCGCGCAGCATGCGAAAATGATGCGCGCCGTCGCCCTCGAAGGACAGGACGGCGTCCACCATGTGTTCGACCACGCGCGGACCTGCGACCTGCCCGTCCTTTGTGACATGGCCGACGAGAACGATCGTCGCGCCCGTCGTCTTGGCGTGGCGCAGCAGCGCCTGAGCGCTTGCGCGCACCTGCGTCACCGTTCCAGGCGCCGACTCCGCCATGTTGGTGTGCATGGTCTGTATCGAATCGATCACGATCAACGCCGGGCGGGTGCCTGTCGCGCAGGTGGCGAGAATGTCCTCGACCTGAGTTGCGGCGGCGAGCTCCACCGGCGAATCGGCGAGATTGAGCCGGGTCGCGCGCAGGCGCACCTGGGCGACGGCCTCTTCGCCCGAAATATAGACGACGCGCGCGCCGCGGCGCGCCAGAGTCGCGCAGGCCTGGATGAGCAGAGTGGATTTGCCGATGCCCGGCTCGCCGCCGAGCAGCAGCACCGAGCCAGGCACGAAGCCGCCTCCGGTGACGCGGTCGAATTCGTCGATCCCCGTCGCAATCCTAGGCGCGGACCGGCCTTCGCCAGCGAGCCCCTCGAGTTCGAAGACGCGGCCGCGCGCGGCGCGACGGGCGACGGCGGGCGCGCCGGCGTCCGACTCTTCAATGAGGCTGTTCCACTCGCCGCAGGAGTCGCAGCGACCTTGCCACCGCGACGCGACGGCGCCGCAGTTCTGACAGACGTAGACCGCGCGGCTTTTGGCCATGCCTGCTTGGCGCATGGCGAGCCGACGCTTGTCAAGCGGGTAAGCGCGACTAAAGGCGCGAGCGTCACTCGTCGCTGTTGATTTTTGCACGCATGATGTTGGAGGGCTTGAAGGAGACGACCAGCCGCGCCGAAATCATGGCGCCTGCGCCAGTCTTCGGATTGCGTCCCAGCCGCTCCTTCTTGAAGCGTATCGTAAAGGCGCCAAAGGAAGAGAGCTTGACGTCTTCGCGCGCGACGATGCGCTCGAAGATCTCTTCGAGCACCATTTCGACGCATTTCGCGGACTCCGCCCGCGGCACGCCAACTTTCCGATGAACTGCGTCTGCAAGGTCCGAGCGGGTCACGGTGCCCCCTCTCGCCATGCGCTTTTCTTTCGCTTCGCCATTCGGCTTAGCGGTCGCGTCCCCCTTGGCCATCTTCTGCCTTACAATTCACCAAAAACGACGGTCGTGGGCTGTTCGGAGCGCGCCGGGAGGGACGACGGGGCGCTATCAATGGCGGCGCGTTAGCGCTCCGAAACCCGCCCACAGCGGGTATTCGCCACCGGCTATTGTCAGAATTTTTCAGAATTGGATGCGGAAATCAAGCGCAGGCTGTAACCGCGCGTGTAATATTTCGCGCCAATATTTGCTTACATAGAAATAGTTGTTGTATTACGCGAGCTTACCAGCGTATCAGCGCAGATCCCCATGTAAAGCCGCCCCCGACGGCTTCAAGCATGACGAGATCTCCCCGTTTGATTCGTCCGTCCGCCGAGGCGACCGCCAAAGCCAGGGGCACCGACGCGGCGGAGGTGTTGCCGTGTAAATGCACGGTGGCGATGATCTTTTCCGGCGCAATCCCGAGCTTTTGCGCCGACATGTCGATGATTCGGCGATTGGCTTGATGCGGCACGAACCAGTCGAGATCCTCGGGGGTCAGTCCAGTCGCGGCGAAAGCGTCCTTGACGACGTCGGTGACTTGGCCGACCGCGAAGCGGAACACCTCTTTCCCCTCCATGCGCAGATGACCGACGGTTTGAGTCGCGGACGGGCCGCCGTCGACGTGGAGTTTCGCGCGATGGCGTCCGTCAGAGCGCAGATGAGTCGTCAGCACGCCGCGCTCGTCGGCAGCTCCCTGCGACGGTTGCGCCTCGAGCACCATCGCGCCGGCGCCGTCGCCAAACAGCACGCAGGTGGTGCGGTCGGTCCAATCGATGATCCGGGAGAATGTCTCGGCGCCGATGACAAGCGCGCGCTTGTGGGAGCCCGAGCGTAGAAATTTCTCCGCCGTGGCGACGGCGAAAACGAATCCCGAGCAGACGGCTTGCAGATCAAACGCCACGCCGTGCGTAATGCCCAGGGCCGCTTGAATCTGCGTCGCTGTCGAGGGGAAGGTCCAGTCTGGGGTCGACGTCGCCACGACGATCAGGTCGATGTCGTCGGCGGTAATTCCCGCGTTGGCGAGCGCATCGCGCGCGGCCATTTCCCCGAGCATCGACGTCGTCTCGCCTTCCGCGGCGATATGGCGCTCCTTGATCCCGGTGCGCTGCACGATCCACTCATCGCTCGTGTCGACGAGCTTGGCCAACTCGATATTGCTGAGCGTCTTCGCAGGCAAATAGGCGCCGACGCCGAGAACGACGGAACGCAGTTGAGGCATGCTTGTCGTCACTGAGCGGCTTCCTGGGGAGGACTGGTTGAAACGGCGCCGTCATGGCCTTCGAGGCTGTGCGCCAGCGCGACAGTGTCGCGAATGCGATTGAGAAGGTCGCTGCCGGCCATCTCGTGGCCGATCTCGACAGCCCGCGCGAAGCCGACCGAATCGGCGCCGCCGTGGCTTTTGATGACGATTCCTTCGAGCCCGAGGAACACCCCGCCGTTGGTCGCCCGCGTGTCCATTTTGGCGCGCAGTTCGCGAAAGGCGCCAAGCGCCAGAAAATAGCCGAGTTTGGCGAGCAGCGAGCCGCCCATCGCCTGTTTGAGATAGGCGGCGATCTGGGCGGCCGTCCCTTCGGCGGTCTTGAGCGCGATGTTGCCGGTGAAGCCCTCGGTGACGACGACGTCGACGGCGCCCTTGCCGATGCCGTCGCCTTCCACGAAACCCCGATAATCGAAGCCGGGCAGGGCGAGGTCGCGCAGCATGGTCGAGGCGGTCTTCACCTCCTCTATGCCTTTGATTTCTTCGGTGCCGACGTTGAGCAGACCGACCGTCGGACGTTCGACTCCCAACATCACGCGCGCCATGGCCGCGCCCATGATCGCCAGATCCACGAGGTGGCTGGCGTTGGCCCCCATGGACGCGCCGACGTCGAGCACGACGGACTGCCCCCTCAGCGTCGGCCAAAGGCAGGCGAGCGCGGGGCGATCGACGCGCGCCATCGTGTGCAGACAGATTTTCGCCATGGCCATGAGCGCGCCGGTGTTGCCGGCCGAAACCGCGACGTCGGCGTCGCCTTTCTTGACCGCCTCAATTGCGAGCCACATCGACGAGACCCGCCGCCCGTAGCGCAGCGCCTGACTCGGCCTGTCGTCCATGCGGATCGACACCGACGAGTGGCGCACGTCGGCGCATTCGGCGAGGCGCGGATGGCGTTGAAGCTGCGCGCGGATCGCCGGCTCGTCGCCGATCAACAGAAAGCGGCTCTCGGGACGCCGTTCGAGCGCGTTGGCGGCGCCCGCGATGGTCACCTTCGGACCAAAATCGCCGCCCATCGCGTCGAGCGCGATCCGAACAGTTTGCGGCATTTAACTCGTTTCTCCCGACTGCGCGCCTGGATTCGCCGCCTTAACTCTTGGCTGGCCTTTGTGACGCGTCCGAGAAGCGCGTTCGCGCTCCCGCCCTTGCGGGCGACTTGCCATTTGCTGGCCATAGGCGCAAGTGCCTTCAAGCCTCGCGGCGCGGCTTGAGCCGTCCCAGGGCGGCGAAAGGCGAGGCTGCCTGAGCTCCGTCGCCAGGCTGCGGCTCGACGAAATTTGCGCCTGGCTTGCGAGGGTAGGGATCGAGCGCCAGCGTGAAAAACTCCGAAACCACCGCGCCAAGATCGACGACGCCGCCGATCAACGGATCAGGCGGATCCTCATCGAGCGTAATTTCAGTCACCTCTTCGTGGCGCCGTCGGCCGCGCGGCGCCTCCTCCGGCGGCGGCGCAAAGCGCATCTGGATGGGTTCGATGAGCTCCGAGTCGAACTCCTCGAGCGTCGTGACGCAGGTTTGCCGAAGCCTGGCGCGAAGCTCGCCCTCGATCTCCAACCTGTCGCCGCGCCGCCGCGCGCGCAGCTCTGCTTGGAGCGAATGGACGGCGGGCAGCGCATTGTGCTGCGCCAGCGCGGCGCATTCGAGCGGCGTCGCCCGGATGTCGACGTCGAGACCTTCGGGGGGCACTTCAGAGAGGGCGAGACGGCGCGAAAGCGGCGGATGCGAGTCGAAAGTGTTGTTCATGGCGCTGTCTCCATGTCGCTGTCTCCAAGTCGCGGGGGTTCCATAGAACCAGATATGTGCCTCGGCGCACGGAAGCCAGCGCTGCGCAGTGGAAGAAGAGCGTCTTGCTTTCGCTGCGTTCGAAGATTACGGATTTGGCGAGGGACTATCCACCAAAGCGCAAGCGCGCTGCGGCGTAAGATTTCGGAGACATTCATGGCGCAGGCTTTGCGCGTCGTTTCTCGTTTAGCGGCCGTGGCCGGCCTCGCTGCTTCGCTTTCCGCTTGTCTCGGCTATGAGGGCGTCGTCAACCGCGGCGCCGTGCTCGATTCGCGAAGCACCGGGCAGATCAAGCCTGGCATGCCGGCGCAGCAGGTGATGACGACTCTCGGCACCCCCTCCACAACGTCGACGGTCGGCGGCGACGCCTGGTACTACGTCAGCCAGCGTATTGAGCGCAAATTCGCCTTCATGCCACAGAATATTACCGATCAGCGCGTCTATGCGGTTTACTTCGACAAGTCGAAGAAGGTTCAGCGCGTGGCCGATTACGGCATGGAGGACGGCAAGCCGATCGACTTCATCACCCGCACGACGCCGACCGCCGGCCCCGAATATCATCTGCTCCAAGGCATGCTCTCCAAGGTGTCGAATCTCTTCTAGAGACGCCCGCTCTCGTTTCGAGACGCCGCAGCGAGTTCGCGTCTCGAACTGATGGCGTCATTGTGGCGGCAGCGACGCGGCGATCTACGCAGCTTTCTGTAATAATTGGCTTTTTAGCGATTGCGCCGCTTTGGCGCGGCCGTAATTGTGGCGCGAGCATGGCTCCGGCCGCCGATCTTTCGCCCCGCCTCGCAGGTAACCTTCTGTTTACGCAAACGTTGCGTAATTGTGGAGAACCCGCGAAGCATGACTGTCACGCTGACGAACGCCCCGCCGCCTTCGAAGGACGAGAAGGTCGCGTCGCCTCGCTCAGGCCGGCAGTCCAAGGCGTCGCCCCACGCGACCCTGCCGGGCTTACTGCTGGATCAATCCTGTTCCCCTTTGTTGCGGGCGCTTTGCGTCGCGACCCTGCTATCGGTGCTGGCTGTCCTGGCGATGACCGCTGAGCGCGACGAGACTCATCGTCCGGAGCGGACCGCGCGCACTACGCGCGTTCGCGTCGCCGCCTCTCCGCTGACGACGCTGGCGGCGCTGACGCAATCCGCCGATGACGATACGGCGCTCGACTCGGACTTCTCTTTGGACCAGGCGGCGCTCACCTGGTCGCATCGGCTGGGGAGTGACGACGCCTTCGATGCGCCGGGCGTGATGCGGTTCGGGTCGGTCAAGGTGCAGCAGTCGATCGTCGAGCGTGTCGTGAAAGCGGCGCAGACGACTGAAATGGACCCGGCGCTGCTCATGGCCATCGCCGACAAGGAGTCGAATTTCTCCTCCACCGCGAAGGCGCGGACGTCTTCCGCCAGCGGGCTCTTCCAATTCGTCGAGAAGACCTGGCTTAAAGCGATGAAAACCTTCGGTTGGCGCCATGGGCATGGCGAGACGGCGGCGGTGATCGCGAGCGACGATTCGGCGCGCGTCAGCGGACAGAAGCGGGCGCGAATCTTGGGCCTGCGCAACGATCCCTATCTTTCCGCGGTTCTCGCCGCCGAAATGCTTAAGAAGGACAGCTCCAGGATCGCCGAGAAGCTCGGCCGTCCTCTGACCCGCGGCGAAACCTACCTCATCCATTTCCTGGGTCCGGACGACGCAGAGCGCTTCATGCGGACCATGGACGAGGCGCCGCACACGTCGGCGGCGTCGCTGCTGCCGAGGCCGGCGCGCGCCAACAGGCCGATCTTCTACGAGCAGCAGGGCCGCCGGCTCAAGGATCGCTCGGTCCGTGAGGTGCACGAGGCCTTCGAGACGATGATGGACAAGCGCACCAGCCGCTATGAGGACGTTGCTGCGAAACTGCCGGGAGGCGCAACCGCCTATGCCGAATAGGCGCGCCGAATCTTCGCCGTCGGCGCTCGAGCAGGTTCCGAAAAAGTTGACAGACTTTTTCGATGAGAACCTGCTCAACATTTTGATTTTGAGCGATTCCTTATCGATCACATGATTCCATGTGATAGGGAAGCGCTCTAGGCTGAAACGGCGGTTTTCCCAGTCATCAGGTCGAGATTCTGCACGGCCGCGCCAGCCGCGCCCTTGCCGAGATTATCGAGCCGGGCGACGAGCACGGCGTGACGGCGCGCCTTATTGGCGATGACAAAGACCTCCATATCGTCGGTTCCATTCAGCGCCAGTGGGTCGAGCTTGCCGCTCGCCGGCGCGGCCGCGAGCCGGACATGTTTCGCCTCGGCGTAGTGACCCGCATAGGCGCCTTCGAAATCCTCGGCTTTGGGCTTGCTAGGCAATGCGTCGAGCGCGAGCGGTATCGAGACCAGCATGCCCTGCCTGAAATTGCCGACCGAGGGCACGAAAAGAGGCCGCTCGGAAAGCTTCGAATAGGACATGATCTCGGGCACATGTTTGTGCTCGAGCCCAAGTGCGTAGAGCTCGAACGCCGGCGCTTCGCCGCGCTCATAGGCTTCGATCATCTGCCGTCCGCCCCCCGAATAGCCCGAGATGGCGTTGATCGTCAGCGGCTGGTCCGACCGGATAAGCCCGGCGTCGACGAGCGGACGGATGAGCGCGATCGCGCCCGTGGCGTAGCAGCCGACGTTGGCCACCCGGCGCCCGCGGGCGATCGCCGCCGCCTGTCCTTCGCAGAGCTCCGCGAAGCCGTAGACCCAACCCTCCGCTACGCGATGCGCGGTGGAGGCGTCGAGCAATCGCGGGCCGCCCGCGCCGAGGGCGTCGCAGAGCGCGACGGTTTCTCTGGCCGCATCGTCCGGCAGACACAAAATCGCGATGTCGACGGAAGCGAGAATGTAGCGCTTCGCGGCGACGTCCTTGCGCGTCTCCTGTGGGAGCGCGTGGAGCGAAATGTCCGCGCGACCAGAGAGCCGCTCGCGGATTTCGAGCCCGGTGGTGCCGGCGTCGCCGTCGATGAAGATCTTCGTTTTTGTCGTCATGGCCCGCATCTAATCGATTTGGCGAAAGAGAAAAAGGATTGTCGCGAAGAACCTTCACGCGTTTTTGACGCGCGCGGCGCGCCATCCTATAGCGCGGCGGGACGCGTCCACCGCAATTCGGGCGCAGCGCAGTCGCAAGCGGGAGCCGATGGTCGACAGTCCATGCGTAAAGATCTGCGAACTCGATCAGGACGGCGTTTGCGCCGGCTGCGGCCGCACGCGCGCCGAGATCGCCGGCTGGACGTCGATGTCGGCGGCGCAAAAGGCAAAGGTCGTCGAACTGGCCGAGCGGCGCAAATCCGCACGTCGCAAAGAAGCGCGCGCCGGCAAATAATCCTTTGAAATGGATTGGCGCCAGCTTGATCGTCCCTACCTTGCATTTGAGGGCGAAATCACTCGCGCCCGCTTCCAAAGGAGGAGCGGCCATGGCGAAACAGGTCGCGGAAAGAGACGGCGCGTTGCGGGCATATGCGCTGCGGTTGGTGGATTCGGTCTACAACGCCTCGGTCTATACGGTGATCGGCTACACCGCGCTCTTGGCCATGCTTGCGGTCATGGCGTTGGCGGTCTGCTTGAAAATCATTTACGTGCCTGAATTCCACCCCTGGTAGCCGCATTCTTTGCCAAAGCGCCTGCTGATCGTCGCGCATGCGCCGTCGCGCCATACCGAGCGGCTGAGGGACGCGGCCCTTGCCGGCGCGCGGGCGCCCGAGATCGAGGGGATCGAGGTTGAGACGCTCAGCCCGTTCGCGGCGACGCCCGAACATGTTCTCGCCGCTCAGGCGGTCATTCTCGGAACCACCGAAAATCTCGGCTACATGAGCGGCGCGCTCAAGGACTTCTTCGATCGTTGCTACTATCCCTTGTTGGAGCGCACGCAAGGCCTGCCATACGCGCTTTACATTCGCGCCGGCCATGATGGAACAGGAACGCGGCGCGGCGTCGAGACGATCGTGACGGGCCTGCGCTGGCGGGCGATCCGCGAGCCGCTCATCTGCCGGGGCGAATGGCGGGAGGACTTCGTGGACGCCTGCCGCGAACTGGGTATGCTCGTCGCGGCAGGCCTCGACGTGGGGGCCATTTGAGCCGATCAAGCCATCGTCTATAGAAGCCGCGCGGGCCGCAGGCCGGCGCGAACGATGGTCCGGCGGAACGAATGCAGCGAAGCGACGATTTCCTCGGCCATCCGCGCGGGCTCGCCTTTCTCTTTGCTTCAGAAATGTGGGAGCGCTTTTCCTATTACGGGATGCGGGCGCTTCTCGTCCTCTACATGGTGAATTATCTGCTCACGCCGGAGCGCATGGACACGGCGCTCGGCCTTAACGCCTTGAAGCGCGGGCTCGAGACGCTTTCCGGCCCGCTCGGTCCGCAACCTTTCGCCTCGCAAATCTACGGGCTCTACACCGGCCTCGTTTATCTCGCGCCGATTCTGGGCGGGGCGATCGCCGACCGCTGGTTAGGGCGCACGCGCACGATCGTGATCGGCGCGGCGTTGATGGCCATCGGCCATTTCATGATGGCCTTTGATCGCCTGTTCCTGATCGCGCTGCTTTGCATCGCCTTCGGTTGCGGCGGCTTCAAGCCGAACATCTCCGTCCAGGTCGGGGAGCTTTACGCGCGCGCGGACGCCCGTCGTGACCGCGCTTATTCGATTTTCTATGTCGGCATTAATATCGGCGCGTTCTTCGCGCCGCTAGTTTGCGGAACAGTTGGGGAGAGGATCGGCTGGCATTATGGCTTCGCCTGCGCGGGCGTCGGCATGGCGATCGGCCTCGCGACTTACGTGATGGGCCTTCCGAGCCTGCCGTCCGAGCCGATGCGCGGCGTAAGGCGTGCGCCGACGGCGCAGGCGCGCGCGCAGTTTCGCCGGTCATTCACCATCCTCATGCTGCTCTTTGCGCCTTCCGCGCTGTTCTGGGCGGCCTTTGAGCAGCAGGGCAACACGATCGCGCTCTGGGCGGCGCAATCCACCGACCGCGGCGTCGATGTTTTCGGATGGCGCGCCGAAATTCCGGTGACGTGGTTTCAGGCCTTCAATCCGCTGATGATCTTTCTCTTCACGCCGCCGCTCGTTTCCTTTTGGAGCCGGCTCTCTCGGGCTGGGCGCGAGCCCTCGACAATCAGTAAAATGTCGCTTGGTTGTCTCGGCGTCGCGGTGAGCTACGGCGTCATGGCGCTCGCGGCCTGGACGAGCGACGGCGGCGCAGCGAGCTGGCTTTGGCTCCTCGCCTTTTTTGGCGTCATCACCGTCTCGGAGCTGCATTTCTCGCCGATCGCCCTGTCGCTCGTGTCGCATGTCGCGCCGGAAGGATCGCGCTCGGCGCTAATGGGCGTATGGTTCACGTCGATGTTTCTCGGCAATCTCCTGGCGGGATGGCTCGGCAGTTTGTGGTCGAGCCTGTCCAACGTGTATTTCTTCCTGCTCATGGGCGCGCTCGGCGTCGTCGGCGCGCTGATCGTTGAGGCTGCGCGGCGACCGCTTGGCGGCCTCCTGTCTTCCCGCTAGGTCGCGTTGACCTGAAGGATTGAACGAAGCCGCTATCGCCATCATGGCCTCTTGGCCGGGGGCGATCGCGAGGAGATGTTAGCCGAGCCGGCACGGTTTAAGTTCCAAGGATGAGGAAGCCCTTCATCCGATCGCCCTGCCTGGCGGTCCCTCGCCATTGCCGTTTCCCCCCGAAACTGTCATATCGCGCATGATGAAGCGCGCGACGGCGCCGCCTGCCGCAGCCTTCGCCGCAACCTTGGGCCGTCGGCTGTTTCGTTGAAACGAAAGGCCGCTCCAGGTTATTGTTTTAAACGCGTCTCCCGCATCGGCGCAAAAGCCGCTTTGGCGACAGAGACGCATTCGCGAGCCGTGACCGCATGAGTGGCGTCAACCAGATCCGAACCGCCTTCCTCGACTATTTCGCGCATAATGGGCACGAGAAAGTCGCGTCGTCTTCGCTTGTGCCGCACAATGATCCGACGTTGATGTTCACCAACGCCGGCATGGTGCCATTCAAGAATGTCTTCACCGGCGTCGAGAAACGCGCCTATGCGCGCGCCGCCTCGGCGCAAAAATGCGTGCGCGCCGGCGGCAAGCATAACGACCTCGACAATGTCGGCTACACCGCGCGCCACCACACCTTCTTTGAAATGCTGGGCAATTTCTCCTTCGGAGACTATTTCAAGGAAGGCGCGATCGAGCTCGCCTGGAATCTCATCACGCGCGAATTCGGGCTCAACGTCGATCGGCTGCTCGTCACGGTCTATCACGATGACGACGAGGCCTATGATCTGTGGAAAAAGATCGCCGGCTTCAACGACCGCCGCATCATCCGCATCGCCAGCGCCGACAATTTCTGGAGCATGGGCGACACCGGCCCCTGCGGCCCCTGCTCGGAGATCTTCTACGATCAGGGCGAGGCGCTCAAAGGCGGTCCGCCCGGCAGCCCGGATGAGGACGGCGATAGGTTCCTGGAGTTCTGGAACCTCGTCTTCATGCAATATGAGCAGGTGGCGCCGGGGCAACGCGCGCCGCTGCCGCGCCCCTCGATCGACACCGGCATGGGTCTGGAGCGCATCGCCGCGCTGATGCAGGGCGTGACCTCCAATTACGACATTGATCTGTTTCGCGCGCTCACCGGCGCCGTCGCCGATTTCACCGGCGCGCCGGTCGACGGCCCGCAGGGCGCGAGCCATCGCGTCATCGCCGACCATCTGCGCGCCTCCTCTTTCCTCGTCGCCGACGGGGTCACGCCGTCGAACGAAGGCCGCGGCTATGTGTTGCGCCGAATCATGCGCCGCGCCATGCGTCATGCGCAGCTTCTCGGCGCGAAGGAGCCGCTGATGTGGAGGCTGGCGCCGACGCTCGTCGCCGAGATGGGCCTGGCCTATCCGGAGCTCGTGCGCGCGCAGTCGCTCATCGCCGACACGCTGCTGAGCGAAGAGACCCGCTTTCGCGCGACCTTGGCGCGCGGCCTCGCGATCCTTGACGAGGAGACGGCGGCGCTCGGGCAGGGCGACAAGCTTTCCGGCGAAACGGCGTTCAAGCTCTACGACACCTACGGCTTTCCGCTCGATCTCACCGAGGACGCCTTGCGTCCGCGCGGCATTGGCGTCGACAAGGAGGTCTTCAACGCCGCGATGGAGCGCCAGCGTGCGGACGCGCGCAAGGCCTGGGCCGGCTCTGGCGAAACCGCGACCGAAGCGCTTTGGTTCGCGCTGAAGGAACGTCTCGGCGCGACCGAATTCCTGGGCTACGAAACGGAAAGAAGCGAAGGCGTCGTCACCGCCATTATTCATGACGGCGGCGAGGCCTTTTCGCTCAACGAGGGCGCGCGCGGCGCGCTGATCCTCAATCAGACCCCCTTCTATGGCGAATCGGGCGGACAGGTGGGCGACGTCGGCCTGATGCGCGCCCGCGGCGTGCGCTTCCGAGTCGAAAACACCGTCAAAAAGCTCGGCGACCTCATCGTTCACGAGGGCGTCGTCGAAGAGGGCGAGATCACGCCCGGCCTCGCGCTCGAGCTCGACGTCGACCACGAGCGGCGCACGCAGGCGCGCGCCAATCATTCGGCCACGCACATTCTGCATGAGGCGCTGCGGCAGGTGCTCGGCGAGCATGTTGCCCAGAAGGGGTCGCTCGTCGCGCCGGATCGCCTGCGCTTCGACTTCACCCATCCGAAGCCGCTCACCGATGAGGAGCTGGCGCGCGTCGAGACGCTCGCCAACGAGATTGTTCAGAACAATGCGACGGTCGAGACGCGGGTGATGGCGCAGGACGACGCCATCCGCTCCGGCGCGCGCGCGCTCTTTGGCGAGAAATACGGCGACGAAGTGCGCGTCGTCTCGATGGGGCCGGTGAGCCCTGGCGCCGCGCATCCCTTCTCCGTCGAGCTGTGCGGCGGCACGCATGTTTCGCGCACCGGCGATATCGGCCTCATCGCCATTGTCGGGGAGGGCGCGGTCGCGTCCGGCGTGCGCCGCATCGAGGCGCGGACCGCCGAGGGCGCGCGCAGCCAGCTTGTCGCGCAGTCGCGCGCGCTGCGCGACATGGCGGCGCTGATGCGCGCGCCGCTCGAAGATGCGCCGGCGCGGCTTGCCGCTCTTCTCGATGAACGCAAGCGGCTTGAACGCGAACTCGCGGACGCCAAGCGCAAGCTCGCGATGGGCGGCGGCGCTGTCGACGGCGCGGCCGAGAAGCCGAGGGACATCGGCGGCGTCAAGCTCCTCGCGCGCGCGGTCGAAGGCATCGACGCCAAGGATTTGAAGTCGATGGTCGACGACGCCAAGAAGGCCATCGGCTCGGGCGTCGTCGCGATCGCCAGCGCCTCGCCCGACGGCAAGGCCGGCATCGTCGTCGGCGTCACCGACGATCTCACGGCGAAATACAGCGCCGTGGATTTCGTACGCGTCGCGAGCGTCATGCTCGGCGGCAAGGGCGGCGGCGGCCGCCCCGACCTTGCGCAGGCGGGCGGCCCCAACGCCGCCGCCATCGATCAGGCGCTCGCCTCCGTCGAGGACGCGTTGCGCGGAAAAGCAGCAGCGCCATGAGCGAGCCGGACCGGCGGCGCGGTCTGGCTTTGTTGCGGCGGCGCGTCCACGTCGTCCTGGACGGCGGCAGCCACGACAGGGTGGCGCGCGTCGTCCATCGCGGGCTGATCGGTCTTGTTTTGCTGTCAGTCGTTTCGGTGATCTTCGAATCGGTGCCGGAATACAGCGACCGCTATGAGGACATCTTCAACCTCATTGAATATGTCGCCGTCGCCGCCTTCACGCTCGAATATGTCTTGCGCGTCTGGTGCGCGCCTGAACATACGCTCTACGCGCGCCGCTCGCCGATGGCGGCGCGGCTCGCCTTCATCGCATCAGGCTGGGCGCTGATCGACCTCGCCGCTTTCCTGCCCTTCTATCTTTCGTTCTACTTCTCGGCGGATCTGCGCGTCTTTTTGATGCTGCGCCTGCTGCGATTCTTCAAATTCGCGCGCTATTCTCCAGGCATCCGCACCTTGCTCGCCGTGATCGAAGCCGAGCGCAAGGCGCTGCTCGCCTGGCTGATCATTCTGTTTGGCGCGGTGCTTTTCTTTTCGACGGCGATGCATATCGCCGAACATGAGGCGCAGCCCGAAAAATTCGGCACGATTCCGGACGCCATGTGGTGGGCGATCGAAACGGTGACGACCGTCGGCTATGGCGAAGTCATTCCGCTCACGCTGGCGGGCAAGCTCATCGCCTCCTTCGCCATGGTGACGGGCTTTCTGCTGCTGGGCCTGCCGGTCGGCATTCTCGCCACCGCCTTCGCTGAAGAGATTCACCGCCGCGAATTCGTCGTCACCTGGACGATGGTCGCGAGCGTGCCGCTGTTTCGCGGTCTCGATGCGGCCGGGATCGCCGAGATCATGCGTTACCTTCGGGCGCAATCCATACCCCGGGGCGCAATGATCGTGCGCAAGGGCGATCCCGCCCATTCGATGTATTTCATCGCAGAGGGCGAGGTTGAAGTCGCGCTGCCGCATGAAAACGTCACGCTCGGCGAAGGGCAGTTTTTCGGCGAGATCGCCGTGCTGCGCAAAACGTCACGCACCGCCGACGTGCGGGCGACCGCGGCGACGAAACTCCTCATTCTCGACGCTTATGATCTGCAGACGCTGACCAAGCGCAATCCGGAAATCGGCGACGCGATACGCGAGGTCGCCCAGTCGCGATCGGGATTCGCGCCCGTCGAGCGGCACGGCGATATCATCGAGGCCGAACTCGAAGAACCAGCGGCGTCGGAAGAAACGGACGAGGCATAGATCACGCTGGGTTTGAGCGGTTCCGCGTGAGAGCGCCGTGGATGCCCGTGACAAGCGCGGGCATGACGCGGAGAGGAAGCGCCTCGCGAGCAAAGGGTCGCGGGCAAGCCGTATTGAACACTAGAAGTTGGTCGTCTCTCTACGCCACTCAGCCGTCATGGCCGGGCTTGTCCCGGCCATCCACGCCGAGAAGCAGCGCAAGCGCTGAAACTTTCGAAGCGGCGCCGCGTGGATGCCCGCGACAAGCGCGGGCATGACGCGGAAATGCTCGGCAAAAGCTGTAGAGAGGGGCTTTCCCGCGCGGTCTGATCAGGCGCCGATCGCCGCGCGCAGTTCCTGCAGTTGAGAAAGCTTGTCGGAAGCGGCGAGACGCGCGTCGTCCGACTTGGCGTCGGAGAAGTCTTCGCGCGCGTTGCGAATGTCGGCGTCGACCTTGGCGATGTCGACTTCGGAAAGCGGAATCGCCTGTTCGGCGAGAATGGTGAAGCCGGAGGCGTTGACGTCTGCGAATCCCCCGCGCACGAAAAGCTTCTCGACCTTGCCGTCGCCGCCGGCGACCGTCACCACGCCGGCCTTCAGCGTGGTCATGACCGGGGCATGGTCCTTGAGCACGGTGAACTGGCCGTCGGCGCCAGGCGCGACGACCGATTCGACCTCGCCGGAGAAGAGATGCTTCTCGGGAGAAACGAGTTCGAAGTGGAATGCAGCCATGATGTTCTCCGACGGCGCTTTGCGTCCAGCCCGTCATGGCCGGGCTTGATCCGGCCATCCACGAAAACAGATCAGCGACCTGGCCGGAGCACGCCCGGCCAGACGCTTTGTAAAAGTTACGCCGCTTCCTTGGCGAGCTTCGCGGCCTTTTCGACCGCCTCTTCGATGGAACCAACCATGTAAAAGGCGGCCTCCGGCAGATGGTCGTATTCGCCTTCGACGAGGCCCTTAAAGCCTTTGATCGTGTCGGCGAGCGCGACGAGCTTGCCGGGCGACCCGGTGAACACTTCCGCGACATGGAAGGGCTGCGACAGGAAGCGTTCGATCTTACGGGCGCGGGCGACGACGAGCTTGTCCTCTTCGGAAAGTTCGTCCATGCCGAGAATGGCGATGATGTCCTGCAGCGACTTGTAGCGCTGCAGGGTCGACTGCACCTTACGGGCGACGTCGTAATGCTCCTCGCCGACGATCGCCGGCGACAGCATGCGCGAGGTCGAGTCGAGCGGATCGACCGCCGGATAGATGCCCTTTTCAGCGATCGAACGCGACAGCACGGTCGTGGCGTCAAGATGCGCGAAGGAGGTGGCGGGCGCCGGATCGGTCAGATCGTCGGCCGGCACGTAAATCGCCTGCACCGAGGTGATCGAGCCCTTGGTGGTCGTGGTGATGCGCTCCTGCAGCGCGCCCATGTCGGTGGCGAGCGTCGGCTGATAGCCCACCGCCGAGGGGATGCGGCCCAAGAGCGCCGAGACTTCCGAACCCGCCTGCGTAAAGCGGAAGATGTTGTCGACGAAGAACAGCACGTCCATGCCGCGGTCGCGGAAATCCTCGGCGACGGTGAGGCCCGACAGCGCGACGCGCATGCGCGCGCCCGGCGGCTCGTTCATCTGGCCGTAGACCAGCGCGCATTTCGAGCCTTCGCCGCCGCCCTTCTTGTTGACGCCGCCCTCGATCATCTCGTGATAGAGGTCGTTGCCTTCGCGGGTGCGCTCGCCGACGCCGGCGAAGACGGAATAGCCGCCATGCGCCTTGGCGATGTTGTTGATGAGTTCCATGATCAGCACGGTCTTGCCGACGCCCGCGCCGCCGAACAGGCCGATCTTGCCGCCCTTGGCGTAAGGCGCGAGCAGATCGACGACCTTGATGCCGGTCTCGAGAATCTGCGCTTCCGTCGCCTGCTCGGCGTAGGAGGGCGCCGGCTGGTGGATGGCGCGGCGCGATTTCGTGAGCATCGGACCCGCCTCGTCGACCGGCTCGCCGATGACGTTGATGATGCGCCCAAGCGTCTCGTCGCCGACCGGAACCGAAATCGGCGCGCCGGTGTCGGTGACTTCCTGTCCGCGCACCAAACCTTCGGACGAATCCATCGCGATGGTGCGAACGGAATTTTCGCCCAGATGCTGCGCGACTTCGAGAACGAGGCGATTGCCTTGGTTCGTCGTCTCGAGGGCGTTCAGAATCTCAGGCAATTGCCCGTCGAACTGCACGTCGACGACGGCGCCGATGACTTGGGTGATGCGCCCGCTGGGCTTATTGGCGGCCATGTTTCGTCCTCGTCCTAAAATGACTCAGAGCGCCTCGGCGCCCGAGATGATTTCGATGAGCTCCTTGGTGATCATCGCCTGACGCGACCTGTTGTAGATCGTCGTCTGCTTCTTGATCATGTCGCCGGCGTTGCGCGTCGCATTGTCCATCGCGCTCATGCGGGCGCCTTGTTCGGAGGCGGCGTTCTCGAGCAGCGCGCGGAACACCTGCACGGAGATGTTGCGCGGCAACAGCGTCGAGAGAATTTCGTCCTGTCCCGGCTCATACTCGTAGGAAGCCTGCGGACCTTCGACGGGCGGCGCGTTTTCGTTTGAGGGAATTTGCGCCGGGATGAGCTGCTGCGCGGTCGGAATTTGAGCGATCACCGATTTGAAGCGCGAGAAGAACAGCGTCGCGACGTCGAAGCCGCCCTCTTCGAACATGCGGATGATCTTCTTGCCGATCTCATCGGCGGTGTCGAAGCCCATCTGCTTGACGCCGCGCAGCTCGATGACCTCGATGATATTGCGCTCATATTGGCGGCGGAGCTGCTCGAAACCCTTCTTGCCGACGCAGAGGATCTTGACGGTCTTGCCCTGATCCTGCAGCCGCGCAATGTGCTCGCGGGCGAGACGCACGATGGAGGAATTGAAGGCGCCGCACAGGCCGCGCTCAGCGGTGGCGACGATCAGCAGATGCGTCTCGTCCTTGCCATTGCCGGCGAGCAGCGCAGGTCCGCCCGCCGTCACGCCGGAGGCGAGATTGGCGAGCACCGACTCCATCCGTTCGGCATAGGGACGCGCCGCCTCCGCCGCCGACTGGGCGCGGCGCAATTTCGCGGCGGCGACCATCTGCATGGCCTTGGTGATCTTCTGCGTCGCCTTGACGGAGGAGATGCGGTTTCGAAGATCCTTTAGCGAGGGCATATCGTTTTGCCTGTCTCGTTTTTCCAACGCCCGTCCTGGCCGGGCTTGTCCCGGCCAGGACGAGACGCTCGTTACGCGAAGGACTTCGCGAAGCTCTCGACGACGTTCTTGAGTTTCGCCGCGGTCTCGTCGGTGAGATCCCTCGTCGTGCGGATGCTCTCGAGAATGTCGCTGTGCTGCGAGCGCAGCAGCGCGAGCAGGCCGTCCTCGAACGCACGCACGCGATTGACCGGCAGCGGATCGAGATAGCCGTTGACGCCGGCGTAGATCACGCAGGTCTGCTCTTCCATCTTCAACGGCGAGAACTGCGGCTGCTTCAAGAGTTCGGTGAGGCGGGCGCCGCGATTCAAGAGGCGCTGCGTCACCGCGTCGAGGTCCGAGCCGAACTGGGCGAAGGCGGCCATTTCGCGATACTGCGCGAGTTCGCCCTTGATCTTGCCGGCGACCTTCTTGGTCGCCTTGGTCTGCGCCGAAGAGCCGACGCGCGAGACCGAGAGGCCGACGTTCACCGCAGGACGGATGCCCTGGTAGAAGAGATCAGTCTCCAGGAAGATCTGGCCATCGGTGATCGAGATGACGTTCGTCGGAATATAGGCCGACACGTCGTTCGCCTGTGTTTCGATGACCGGCAGCGCGGTGAGCGACCCGGCGCCGCGATCGTCGGAAAGCTTCGCGGCGCGCTCGAGCAGGCGCGAATGCAGATAGAAGACGTCGCCCGGATAGGCTTCGCGGCCCGGCGGGCGGCGCAGCAGAAGCGACATCTGGCGGTAGGCGACGGCCTGCTTGGACAGATCGTCATAGATGATCACGGCGTGCATGCCGTTGTCGCGGAAATATTCGCCCATCGCGCAGCCGGAGAAGGGCGCGAGGAACTGCATCGGCGCCGGATCGGAGGCCGTCGCAGCGACGATGATCGAATATTCGAGCGCGCCGCGCTCTTCGAGCACCTTGACGAATTGCGCCACGGTCGAGCGCTTCTGGCCGATGGCGACATAGACGCAGTAGAGCTTCGCCTTCTCGTCGTCGCCGTCGTTCAAGGACTTCTGATTGAGGATCGTGTCGAGCGCGATGGCGGTCTTGCCGGTCTGACGGTCGCCGATGATCAGTTCGCGCTGGCCGCGGCCGATCGGGATCAGCGCGTCGACGGCCTTCAGGCCCGTCGCCATCGGCTCATGTACGGATTTGCGCGGAATGATGCCTGGCGCCTTGACGTCGACGCGGGCGCGCTGCGCCGTCTTGATCGGCCCCTTGCCGTCGATCGGATTGCCGAGCGCGTCGACGACGCGGCCCAGGAGCTCCTTGCCGACGGGAACCTCAACGATGGCGCCGGTGCGCTTGACCGTCTGGCCTTCCTTGATGGCGCGGTCGTCGCCGAAAATCACGATGCCGACATTGTCGGTTTCGAGATTGAGCGCCATGCCCTTGGTGCCGTCCTGAAATTCGACGGTCTCGCCGGCCTGCACATTGTCGAGCCCGTAGACGCGCGCGATGCCGTCGCCGACGGACAGAACCTGGCCGACCTCGGTGACTTCGGCCTCGGCGCCAAAGTTGGCGATCTCCTTTTTGAGGATCGCGGAAATTTCTGCGGCGCGGATATCCATCAGCCGACCTCTTTCATGCGTGTGCGGATTGAGTTGAGCTTGGTGCGCACGGAGGCGTCGACCATGCGTGAACCGATTTGGACGATCAGACCGCCGATGATGGACGGATCCGTCGTCACCTTGAGATCGATGGTCTTGCCGCCGGTGACGCCGGCGAGCGTCTCGCGCAGCGCGGCTTCATGATCCGGCTTCAGCGGCGCCGCGATCGTCACGTCGGCGCGCACCAGGCCCTTCGCCTTGTCGTGCAGGCGGCGATAGGCGGCGATCATGTCGGAGATGACGAAGAGGCGGCGCTTGGCGGCGGCGAGACGGATGAAATTGGCGGCGATGCCGGAGATCTGGCCCTTGTTGAGAACCGGCTCGAGGGCCTCGAGCTGCTCCTTGGCGGAGAACACCGGGCTTTTGACCATGCGCTTGAGATCGTCGCTGCCGTCCAGCAGAGTCTTGAATCGATCAAGCGCCGTGGCGACCTCATCGGCGGCGTTGTTTTCCGTCGCCAAATCATAGAGGGCGGAGGCGTAGCGACCCGCAACGCCCGATAAGGAATCTCCGTCTTGAGCCACTTGGTTCGCTCGTCAATCTACGTCGTTTGGAGACGCCGCTCGCAGTGCAAATTGCACAGTCGCGACGATTAAGCGGTTAGCCTCAAACGACGGATGCTGTAGGAAAAGGAACGAGGGCCGCTGCGCCCCAGCTCCAAGGCGAGCGTCCCCTAACACAGGCGTTTTGGGGGCGCAACCCTGTCACATTGCCGCGATTTTTGGCGCCGGCCCAAATCCGGCCAAGCAACAGCTATCGAAGGAGACATAATTCATGACCAGAGCGGTCGTCGGAATAATCGGCGGGTCAGGCGTTTATGATCTACCAGGGCTCGCAAACATCCGCCGCGAGCGGGTCACGACGCCCTGGGGCGAACCTTCTGACGAACTTGCCTTTGGCGAACTGGGCGCGACCCAGGCGGTCTTTTTGCCGCGGCATGGGCGTGGCCATCGGCTCTCGCCCTCGACCATCAACTACCGCGCGAATATCGACGCGATGAAGCGCGCCGGCGTCACCGATCTGATTTCGGTCTCCGCCTGCGGCTCGTTCAAATCCGAGCTTTTTCCGGGACTCTTCGTGTTGATCGATCAATTCGTCGATCGCACCTTCGCGCGGCAATCCTCTTTTTTTGGCGACGGCTGCGTCGCGCATGTGTCGATGGCGCATCCGATCGCGCCGCTGCTCTCCGCTCGCATCAGCGCAGCGGCGAAGGCCGAGGGCATCGATCATGTCGCCGGCGGAACTTACGTCTGCATGGAAGGCCCGCAGTTTTCGTCCTACGCCGAATCGCTCACCTACAAGGGCGCCGGCTATGACGTGATCGGCATGACGGCGATGCCCGAAGCCAAGCTCGCGCGCGAAGCCGAAATCTCCTACGCCACCGTCGCCATGGTGACGGATTTCGATTGCTGGCATCCCGAGCACGACAATGTCGATATCGCCTCGGTGATCGCGGTCGTTCAGAAGAATTCGGCGACGGTCGCGCGATTGCTGGCGCGGGTTCTGACCGATTTTTCGCGCGAACACGAGCGCTGCCCGATCGGCTCCGACCGCGCGCTTGATAACGCCATTATCACCGCCCCGGAGGCGCGCGATCCGGAACTGCTGAAGAAGCTCTATGCGGTGATGAAAAGGGTGAATGGGGGGTGAGGGGCGAATCACCGTCGGCGACGAGCCTCACCCACGAACTGAGCGAGAGGCTGCGCAGCGCTGGCCAAATCCAACGCGGAAAGCTGATCTTGCGACCAGCTTTCGCCAGCCTGCCCAGTCGGTTGTAGGCTAGGAACAATGTCCCGTGAACCTACCTCCTCAACCCCCTCGCTTCTTCCCTTTCGCGAGCGGGCGCCGTGGTTCGGCGGCGATCTGCAGACCCTGCGCAACATCATTATTGGCGGACCGCCCGAGCTTTCGGGCGGCGAGCGGCTGCTGCTCGCCATGCCCGATGGCGACCTTCTGGCGGCGCGGCTCGATCGGCCGGCTGCGGAAACGAACGCGCCGCTCATCGTCCTGACGCATGGGCTCGCCGGCTCCGAATCGAGCCCGCATGGCGTCGCCACGGCGCGTTATCTCGTGAGCCAAGGCTGGCCGGTGCTGCGCCTCAATCTGCGCGGCGCGGCGCCCTCGCGCGCCACCTCGGGCGGGCGGTACCACGCCGGCAAGACCGAGGATCTCGTCGCGGCGCTGCGCGGCCTGCCGGCGGAACTCGTGCGTCGCGGCATTGTGCTGATCGGCAATTCGCTCGGCGGCAATCTCGTGCTGAAATTCGTCGGCGAAGGCGGCCATGGGCTGCCGGTTCACGCCGCCGTCGCCGTGTCGACGCCGATCGACTTGGCTGCGTCCTGCGCCCGCCTGATGGCGCCGCGCAATTTCGTCTATCATCGCTACATGCTCAATGAGATGAAACGCGAGGCGCTGGCGCCAAGCGCCGCGCTCACCGCCGCGGAGCGCGCCGCGATCGCCGGCGCCCGCAATCTTTACGAATTCGACGACCGCTTCGTCGCGCCGCATTTCGGCTACCGGGGCGCACAGGACTATTACGAATCCAACGCCGCGAAGAATTTCCTCGCCGGCGCAACGCTGCCGACGCTGATCCTGCACGCGCTCGACGACCCCTGGGTCCCTGCGGAGAATTACAGGTCGATCGACTGGTCGAATCTGCCGGCGATCGAGACGGCGTTGACGCAGGGCGGGGGACATATGGGGTTCCATGGCGCGGGCAGCCTGACGCCCTGGCATGATCGCGTCACGGCGCAGTGGCTCAAGCAAAAAGGCCTCGGCCCTCAACGCATGTTCGAGACGAAGTGAGACCGCAGCAATGAATGCACGCCAGACGATGGTGTTCGGCGACAACGCCGACGACTATCGCGCCTTTCGCCCGCATTATCCCGACGCGCTTTTCGCGTGGCTCGCGAGCGTCGCGCGGCAGGATCGTCTCGCCTGGGATTGCGGCGCGGGGAGCGGGCAGGCGGCGCTCGGACTGTCGCGCCATTTCACGCGCGTGCTCGCGACGGACCCGGATTCCCGGCAGCTGGCGCTCGCGCCAAAAGAGCCCAATGTCGACTATCGCCTGGCGCGCGCGGAAGACGATCTCGGCCTGCGCGCGGAGGTCGATCTCATCGCCTGCGCCTGTTCGATCCACTGGTTCGACCTGCCGAAATTTTACGTAAACGCGCGGCGCGCCTTGCGCCCGGAAGGAGTCATCGCGGCATGGACCTATGACTGGCCATGCACGGGCGTCGCACCGATCGATGCGATCCTGCGCAGGCTCAAAGAGGATATTCTCGGCCCCTTCTGGGCGGAGAACTCGGCGCTCTATTTCGAGCGCTACGAGACCCTGCCGTTTCCGTTCAAGGAAATCGACTGCCCGCCGTTTCAGACGCCCGTTGCGCGATCGAAAAGCGATCTCGTGAGCTTTCTCAAGACCTGGTCCGCGGTCGAGAAATACAGACTGCATTATGGCCGCGATCCGCTGGCGCTCGTCGATCGGGAGTTGGAGGAGGCCTGGCGCGCGCATCCTCCGGATCTGCCGCTGTGCGTCCCGCTTTACATGCGCTGCGGCGTCAACACGCCGTGAACTTAAGTATTGGCGAGCGCTATCCTACGTGTCGCCCGCAGCTTTCCCTAATTTTGCCTGTTTCTTGGCGACGATGAAGAGTCGTCGCGTTGAGCCAATGCCGTATTTTCCCGAGGGAATCATTCAGCAAAGGACAGCAATATGCTTGAGGCGGGCAAAATCTATAAAGTCACGACGCTAGTGAATTGTGATGGCGCCTGGGACGAAGAGATCGATCTGTGGACCGTCACAGCGGTCGAAGGCACCTGCGCCAAGCTCAGCAATGAGAGTCGCGAAAGCCGGATCGTCGATACGGCGTCTTGGAATTTCGTCAAAGCCGAAGCGATCGAATAGGTTTGATTAGCAGGTTCCGAAAAAGTTGCAGGCTTTTTCGATGAGAACCTGCTCCGACATTTTGAGCGATTCCTTATCGACCACATGGTTCGATGTGATCGGGAAGCGCTTAGCGGCTGTTGGGGATAATGTCGTCCCCACGAACCATCGCTGCGCGGGCGCCGAAGCGCTGCTATTTGCGCTTCATCAGCCGGCATCTTTCGTTAAGCCGGATTCGCTGCATAAGCCGAAGCGCCTTCTGGCGTCGTCGTTCGGACAGCCGTTCTCGGCGGCCTAGGCGTGGGCCGACGCGAAGAGTGACGCCGCCAAGGCAGCTCCAAACCAAGCCTTCATAAACTCCTCCAAAGACTATCTGAGACTGCTATTGAGCTTAACTTAGTCCGAGCTTTTAAAAACGTGGTAGCGTGACAAATCCATTTTTCCACCACCGCAGCGCTTCGTCCTTGCCTGCTTGAGTGAAGCGGCCGTCAAATGGCTAATGCGCGAATTGCCCGAGAGGATTTCAATGTCGCAATTCACCGTCAACGCCGCTCGCATCGATCCCTACAAAAACTTCAAGTTCCGATTGAAGTGGGACGGACGCTATGTCACGGGCGTCTCGCTCGTCGGGCCGTTGCGGCGCACGACTGAAGTTGTTGGACATCGGGAGGGCGGCAGCCCGTCATTGGCGCGCAAGCTGCCGGGCGTGACGACCTTCGCGCCGATCGTCGTCGAACGCGGAGTCTCGCATGATCTTGAATTCGAGCGCTGGGTGAACAAGGTCTGGAATCCTGACGGCGCTGCAGGCGTTGAATCTTCGCTCAAGGATTTCCGCAAGGACGTCGTCCTCGAACTTCTCAACGAAGCAGGCCAGGTGGCGATCGCCTATGTCATCCGCCGCTGTTGGCCGTCTTGCTTCGAGGCGCTGCCGACGCTCGACGCCAATGGCGCGGCCGTCGCCATTCAGCGGCTCGTGCTCGAAAACGAAGGCTGGGAACGAGACCTTTCCGTCACCGAGCCGGCGGAGCCATCCGATGATTGACCTGCGCCGGATGCGGCGCTGTGGCTCGGCGGCGCCAGTCGCGCTATGAAGGAGTGAGTCGGCGTCGACGCCGCGCGCATCGGGAGGCGGGGATGTATAAGAAAATTCTGGTGGCGGTGGAGATCGGCGAGGAGGAAGTCACGCAGCTCGCGCTCGACGCGGCGGTGGCGCTCGCAAAAGTGGAGCATGAGGCTGAGCTTCGGCTCGTCAATGTCCAGCCGCTCGTTCCGGTGGCCTTCATCGACTACATTCCGCCCAATTTCGACGAGGAGATGCGCGAGGCGACCGAAAAGGACCTCGCAGTGCTGCGTGGCAAAATCGCCTATCCGGCGGATCGCGTCTCCTCGATCGTGCGCTTCGGCGCGGTCTACCCGGAAGTGCTCGCCGAGGCCGAGGAATGGGGCGCCGACCTTATCGTGGTCGGTTCGCATCGTCCGACGATGGCGACCTATCTTTTGGGCTCCAACGCCAAGACCATCGTGCGTCACGCCAAATGTTCGGTGCTTGTCGTGCGCAAATAGGGCGCGGTGACAGGCGCCGGGCGCGCGGCTAGACTTCGAAAATGCTCCGATTCGCGGCTGTAGCGATTACGACTTGCCTTTTGTTCGCCGCCGGCGCCGCCGCGGCGAAAGCGCCTGTCGACGCCCAACTGCTGAAGCGCGGGCGGGCGATCGCGCAAGCAAATTGCGGCCGCTGCCATGCGGTCGGCGCGCGCGGCGTCAGCGCCAATCCCAAGTCGCCGCCGTTCCGCGATCTTTCGCGAAAATATCCGCTGCACAATCTCGAAGAGGCACTGGCCGAGGGCATTGTCGTCGGCCATGAGGGCGTCGAGATGCCGCAATTCCGGCTCAGCGCCGCGCAGATCGAAGCGCTGCTCGCCTATCTCGGCTCCATCCAGAGGTAGACCTGCGCGCCGCCGGCGCGGGAATGAATCGAGATGGGTGATCTTCCGATCGACAGGCTTTTCGCGGGGCGCCCGCGCGAGATCGCGCCAGGCCGCAGGAGCGCGATCCGCAAGTCGCCGCTGGCGCCGCCCTGGCGCATCGAGGCGGAGGGCCTCGTCGGCGATCGACAGGCGGATCGGCGCCATCATGGCGGCGTCGAGAAAGCGCTGCACCACTATCCACGCGAACATTACGACGCTTGGCGCGCGGATTTGCCGGAGCTTGCGAATGAATTTGTGGCGCCCGCCTTCGGCGAGAACATCTCGACGAGCGGGCTCACCGAAGCCGAGGTCTGCGTCGGCGACGTCTTCGCGCTCGGCGGCGCGCGCCTGCAGGTGAGCCAGGGGCGACAGCCCTGCCTGACTCTCAATTTCCGCTTCGGCCGGCGCGACATGGCGCGGCGCACGCAGGAGAGCATGCGCTGCGGCTGGTACTACCGCGTTCTCGAAACGGGCGCGGCGCAGCCGGGCGACTGTCTGCGGCTCATGGAGCGGCCGCGCGCCGATTGGCCGCTCGCCCGACTTTTCGCCTTGCTCTACGTGCGGCCGCGCGCTTTCGACGAACTCACTGAGATGGCCGTGTTGCCCGAGCTCGCGGAAAGCTGGCGGGCGCTCGCGCGCAGGCGGATCGAAAGCCGCAAGGTGGAAGACTGGGGGCGGCGGCTCGGAGAATAGCTTATCGAATAGCTTGGCGGATAGGCGTGAAGCAGCTTAGTGACAAAGTCGTTTGCGCCCGGCGGCGCCATAGGCGACGTTGACGATGCAGCCCACGGCCATGCTGGGCGCTGCACACATCTTGTAGGCAAGCGATGAAAGACTTGGACAGGAAGCAACACCCGACGGTGCGTCGATTGCTGGATCTGATGGATCCGATCGGCTACCTGCTCACCGAAGTCTTTCACCTTCTGGGACTGTTCGCGATTGGCGGCGCGACGGTCTGGGCCGCGGCGAAAGCATTTCTCGAAATGGCGTCAAAAGGTCACGCGACCATCGAAGACCTGTTGCTGCTCTTCATCTATCTGGAAATAGGCTCGATGGTCGGCATCTATTTCCGCACCAACCACATGCCGGTGCGCTTCCTGCTCTATGTCGGCATCACCGCGCTCACCCGCCATATGATCGGCTATGTGCAGACGGAGTCGGTCCCTGACGTCGGGATACTGATCCTCGCCGGCGCGACTCTTGTTCTCGCGCTCGCGGTGCTCACGATCCGCTACGCCTCGGCGCGATTTCCCTCCAAGGCC
>NZ_JAMRYX010000170.1 GCF_024448135.1 Methylocystis suflitae | reverse complement strand
TCACCCGATTCTCTTGGGCAAGGCGCGCGTTAGGCGCGCTTTGCCGGCGCCTCGAGCCCCTGCGCGACGACGCGGTCGCCGAAATCGATGATCGCTTCGCGCAGAGCGGAGATTTCGGCGTCGCTCGCTGCGACGGGAACGATGGACAAACCCTTGGGCCCGTTGGCGGCGCGGCGCAGATTGGCCCGCTCCGCGCGCAAAGCCTCGACGGCGCCTTGCAGCATGGCGTTGTCGGCGCGCGCCGATTCGAGCTTTTCGGCGGTCTCGTTCGCTTCGGCGCGCGCCACGCGCAGCGCCCCTTCCAATTGGTCGCCGTCGCTCTTTTGGCGTTCTTCAGCGGCTTTGAGCTGCGCCCGCGCCGCGTCGAGCTCTGCGGAGAGCGTTTCTCCCAGCACGCGGGTCGCGGCAAGTTCGCCCGAAATGCGCGTCAACAGATCTTCAAGCTCCGTCGCCCGCGCCCCCGATTGCGCGGCGCGCGCATGCTCGTCGCGCAAGACCTGCAGCTCGCGCTGCATCTCGCTATTGTGCTGATGCAGCGCCGCGACGCGCGACTCATAGGCGGCGACGAAACCGTCCAGCTGCGCCCCGGCTCCTTCGTCTTGCGCCGCGGTCTCCGACCGGATCAGGCGCAGTTGCGCGACGCGGCCTTCGGCGCGGTCGGTCATTTCATGCAGCGCTCGCTCCGTAGCGTTCAGAAGCTCGGTGCGCTCGCCCAAAACCTTCTCCGCCTCATTGACGCGCATGTTCATGTCGCGATTGTCGGCTTCGGCGCGATTGAGTTGCGATTCGAGTTCGGCGATCCGCGCGACATGGCGGCCGACCGTCGCGAGATCGTGCGCCCGCGCGGCTTGCGTCGCCTCCATCGCTTGTTCGAGCCGCCGCTCGCGCACGGCGAATTCCGCGCGCAGAAGGTCGCGCTCGGCGACGACCTCCTCCATCGACATCGGCGCAAGCATCTGCAGCCGTCGCATCGACAGACGAAGCGCGCGCCGCCAGAAAGCGGGGAGGAACATCAAGGCGAAAAGCCCGGCGACGAGGAAGCCGAGCGCGAAATACATCGCTTGTTCGATCAAGACGCAGCAATCCTTGATCCGTCTCAAGGCGGACGGCGCTGCGGATTCTGCCACGTAATGA
Source organism: Methylocystis suflitae (assembly GCF_024448135.1). Classification (GTDB taxonomy): domain Bacteria; phylum Pseudomonadota; class Alphaproteobacteria; order Rhizobiales; family Beijerinckiaceae; genus Methylocystis; species Methylocystis suflitae. The sequence goes on along the minus strand of NZ_JAMRYX010000170.1, from coordinate 18,568 downwards.
CGCGGAACGCAAAGCAGGCGCTACGGTCCGTCGACCCGGCGTCGCCTACCGCGATCGCGGCTCGCGGCGTCGTCCATTTGGATGACGACTTTCCCCGCAGCGGGCCGCAGAAGGGCGGAAGCACCCGTCGCGGGCGTTGCTCGCGGCAAGCAGGAGAAGCCAAATGACGTTATCCGCTGGCGTTTTTTGCGTTAGCCGCGCGCGCGGCGCGCCGCGATTCGGGCGGGCTCGCCGATGAGCGCCATGCGCTGTCCCGGCGCTCCCGCGCTTCTTGTCGGCGAACCGGCCGAAAGGAGCCCGCAAGACGCCAATGAAAGAGTCTTCGCCACCACGCTTGCGGCGGATGAAGGCTTTCTTGCCGCCGCGCAAACGCAGGCCGCGCCGGCCGCGCGCATCCGATTCGCGCCGACGTGCGTTGAAAACGACTGCGCCCATTGGAGCGGCGGCGGCTGCGCCTTGCTGGGCCGCATCGCGCAGCTGCTCGCCGAGGCGGGCGCGCCGGTGAAGCCGAGCCCGGCCTACGACTGCAGCATTCGTCATGACTGCCGCTGGCGCCGGCAGCGCGGCGACGAGGCTTGCGGCATTTGCGGTTTCGTCGCCCGGGAGCCGCTGGGTTCGTCGCCGCCGCGCGCGGGCGCGTGCCGCCTACCGGTCTTTTGAACGGGACCCTTCGGCGCCCTTGCGCGTTACGTCGGCGCGTCCGATCGATCAGAACGGGTTCCAGGTCGATTCCGGCGTGAATTTCAGATAGCCGAGATTAAGGCCGAGCCGTGCGCCAAGTCCCGAGCGCACCGGCATGACGACGACCTCGTCATTGTTGAGCGCGGTGAATCCGAGGCCGCCGACGAGATAGGCTGATCCGGCGGCGCCGGAGAACCGCCGATAGATCGAGTCGACGGACGGCAGATTATAGACGAGCATCATCGTCCGGTCGCCGTCGGCGCCGGCGTCGATGCCGATCGAGGGGCCTTGCCAAAACACGCGCTGCTGACCGGCGTTGCGCGTATACATCGTGCCCTCGCCATAGCGGAGCCCGCCGACGAACGCGCCGCTCGCTTCCTGGCCAAGGATGTAGGCGTTCGGACGGCCCCACTGCCGCGAAGCGCGCTCGACGCCTTCGGCGAGGCCGCGGGAAATGGAGCCGAAAAAGCGGTGGCCGTTCTCGACGATCTCATCGCTGGAATAGGTTTCAGGCCGCTGCGCCGCGCGGGCGAAAGAACCAGGAGCCGCCCACGCGCAGGCCGAGGCGGCGGCGAGGCGAAACAGGTCGCGGCGCGAGGCGGCGTTGAACGAAGCTTTGCTCATGACGACGAACTCCAGGACGAACGTGTTCAAGCGCCATGCGTCGGCGTCAACGATGGCCGACCCGCGGCGCAGTTGCGTCGCAAAGGCGACAGGCGGGTTTGCGCCCGCCAAATTCGCGCGCGCTAGTTAAGGAAGCGTTGCGGCGGCTTCGAGCGCCGCCGCGTCGGCCCAGGCGACGAACGGACCATTGCGATAATCGTCGGCCTTCTTGCCGTAGCGCAGCGGCGCGCCGTCCGGATCGAGCGTGACGCCGCCGGCCGCGCGCAGCACGGCGTCGCCCGCGGCGGTGTCCCATTCCATTGTCGGTCCGAAACGCGGATAGACGTCCGCCTCGCCGTTGGCGAGCAGGCAGAATTTAATCGAGGAGCCGACGGGCGCGCTGCGCGCAATGTGCTGTCTTGAGAGAAACGCCTTCGTCGCCTCATCAAGGTGAGACTTCGAAATCAACGCGACCAGCCCTTCGGCGGGACGCGGCCGCGCGCGCAGCGGACGCCAGTCTTGCGATGGCGGCAGCGATCCGCCAGGGACCGCCCGCGCCTCATAGCCGTGCGCGCCGGCGAACCAGACGCGACCTTGCGCCGGCGCGTAAACCGCGCCGACGCGCGGCGCGTTCTTCTCCGCGAGCGCCACATTGATGGTGAAATCGGCGCTGCGGGCGAGAAATTCGCGCGTGCCGTCGATCGGATCAATCAACAAAAAGGCGTCGCCGGCGCCGAGCGTCGCGCCGCGCGACACGCTCTCCTCGGCCAAAAAGGGCACGCCGGGCAGCGCCGCTTCCAACTCGCGAAGCAGATAGGCTTCGATCCGCTCGTCCGCCTCTGTCACCGGCGACGTGTCGCCCTTGAGGCGCGACTCAATATTTGGATTGGCCAGCGTCTCCATCGCCAGGGCGCCCGCCGCAACTGCGATGTTCGCGAACAGGCGGGCGAGATTTTCGAAGTCATCGAGCGCGCCCGCCGACTGAAAAGTTTTTCCCGCCGCCATCGTTCGATTCCCTCAACGTTTGTTTACGATTAAAGGCGCGTGTCATTTGCAATCCGCGTGGCGCCAGCTAGGTTCGTCTTAGCCTGAACGCAGTGATTCGCGCGCCGCGTCAGTCCGCCGCGCATCATACAGGAAGATCGGACCAAGCTTCCTTCAGACGTCGCCGCCTTCACCCGCTTTGGATGGCATCATGACCAAATTCTCGCTCGACCCTCTCGATCTTGCCGCGCTCCTGTCCTCGCGGGTCTGTCACGACGTGATTTCGCCGGTGGGCGCCATCGTCAACGGTCTGGAAGTTCTTGAGGAGGAGAAGGACGCCGAGATGCGCGGCCATGCGCTGGCGCTGATCAAATCGAGCGCGAATGAGGCGTCGGCGCGGCTGCAGTTTTGCCGGCTCGCCTTCGGCGCCGCGGGTTCGAAAGGCGCGTCGATCGACACCGGCGACGCCGAACTGGTGACGCGCCAGCTGATCGCCGACGAGCGAACGCAGCTGTTTTGGAGCGTTCCGCGCGTGCTGATGTCCAAGAACAAGGTCAAGCTGCTGCTGAACCTTTGCGTCTTGGCCGACGCAGCTATTCCGCGTGGCGGCGTGATCGCCGTTAGCTCAACGGGCGAAGACGATCGGGTGACTTTCAAGATCGAGGCGAAAGGCGTCAATGCGCGCGTCGCGTCGAACGTCCCCCGCCTGCTCGAAGGCGAATCGGAAGAGGGCGCCATCGACGCCCGCGCCATTCAGGCCTATTACGCCGGTCTCGTCGCCAAATCCTGCGGCATGCAGGTCGTGGTTTCGAGCGAGCCGGAACTCGTGACGATCGAGGCGATCCCAGTCCGAGCGGCGGCGGGGTTGGACGCGTCGACAGAGAGCGCCGTCGCCTGAGAAGTTCTCAAACTTCGAGGGCCATGCTGACAAGTCTCGCGACCGTATTCATATTTCGTGCAGTGCCTTCCCTTGCCGCAGGAATTTTCAATTTTGAACGGCCCATGCCAGGGCCGTAGCAGACATAAATTTCCTTCTCGCCCAAGCGCATGTCCTCGTCTGCTTTGCCCACGGCGCGATCTAACGCATCTGACTCCGGCTTTCCGTCGAGAAAAATTGCGACGGTGAAATTCGGCGGTCGGTTTTTGAACGGATTCCCTTCCAAAACGGCTTTCATCTCACTGGCCGTGCGGACCAGAACCCCTACCGGCTTTCCGGCATAGGCGAGCAGCCGCGCCTCAAGAGCGGATTTCACTTTTACAGGCGGGTCTTTGGCTTCGAAGACGACGTTTCCGCTCGAAATATATGTTTGGACTTTAGCGAATCCGGCTTTGAGACACATCGCCTTCAAATCATTCATTGAGAGCTTGCCGGTTCCTCCGACGTTCACCGCCCGCAACAATGCGATGTATTTGGCCATGCCAAAGGTGATCACATCAGAGCGGCGGCGGTCAACCTCCGGTCGAATGAGGCTGAGGCGAATAGAGCCGAGGACCCGCGCCACCGCGCGGATCCTTGGGAGCTTCGGCCGAACCGGTTCTTTGCGCCGCGAGGCTATCGTTCTGCGTGCGTGCCTTGCGCGCCGCGCGGCAGCGCCTTGGCGTCGCGCAGATGGTTCTCCAGCGTGGGAATGGCGCTGTGCGCCCACCTCTTTAGCTCAGGATTCTGGCCGTTCTTGGCGTAGCTCTCGAAAAGCTTCACCGCCTTCTCGTGTCCGTCGATTTGCTGTGTCCGGAAGCGCTCTTCAAAGCGCGCGCCAGTCATCGAGGACAATTGCTGCAGAAGATTCTGGTGTTCCTTGTCGAGCGCGTTCGGAACGTTAAGCCGGTCTTGCTGCACGATCGGCTTCAGCTCGTTGTCCATGTTCGTATGGTCTCTCACGATCCTACGCGCATAGTCGAGAAACTCCTGCGTGTTTGCCTTGTTCTGAGCTTCGCGTCCGGCCTGGATTTCAAAATTGTTGATGTTCCAGGCCTTGTCCAGGAAGTTCTGGGTTGTGGCGTCGGCCCTGTTTGATCGGGTCATATTGGCCGTTGAGCCCGATTTCGTCCCAGACGCGGCAAGCGCGTAACTGGGCGCGAGAAGCGCAAGCGCCATGGCGCCGGCCAGCAGGGGTTTCCTCATCTTCGTCTCCTCGACGTTCGCCCCCGCACCGTAAACCGATCGCGCACACGCCTGTTCCGCGAGATGCTTCAGTTAGCAAAAAGAAAACGCCGCATCCTCGGACGCGGCGTTTTGCCTGGCGCTCGTGATCGCGCTTTTGCTTCAACGTTGGCGATGGCGCCGTATCAGGCGGTGATGCGTTCTTCCGCTTCGCTTGGCTCTCGCAGCACATAGCCGCGGCCCCAGACGGTCTCGATGTAGTTGCGGCCTTCGCTGGCGTTGGCGAGCTTCTTGCGCAATTTGCAAATGAACACGTCGATGATCTTCAATTCGGGCTCGTCCATCCCGCCATAAAGATGATTGAGGAACATTTCCTTCGTCAGCGTCGTGCCCTTGCGCAGCGAGAGCAACTCCAGCATCTGATATTCCTTGCCGGTCAGATGCACGCGGGCGCCGCTGACTTCCACCGTCTTCTGGTCGAGATTGACGATGAGGTCGCCGGTGATGATGATCGATTGAGCGTGGCCCTTCGAGCGGCGGACGATGGCGTGAATGCGCGCGACGAGTTCGTCCTTATGAAAGGGCTTCGTCAGATAGTCATCGGCGCCGAAGCCTAGACCCTTCACCTTGTCTTCGATGCCGGCGAGTCCGGACAGGATGAGGATCGGGGTCTTCACCTTGGCGACGCGTAGCGTGCGCAGCACCTCATAGCCGGACATGTCGGGCAGGTTGAGGTCGAGAAGAATAATGTCGTAGTCGTAGAGCTTGCCGAGGTCGATGCCTTCTTCGCCGAGATCGGTCGTATAGACGTTGAAATTCTCGGATTTGAGCATGAGCTCAATACTTTGAGCCGTCGCGCTGTCGTCTTCGATCAATAAAACGCGCATGTTGGTTCCCCACCGAGCTCCATCGTCCGCGACCGACCGCGCCAAGGACGCGCGCCGGCGGCCGGCGAGAGTCCTCGCCCCAGCGACCTGACCGACCTTCCAGCGAAGGTAAGCGGAATTGGTTAATAAACCTTCACTTACGCCTCAAACGCGGCCCTAAATCTTAATCTCGGGCGGTAAGCAAGGCGGACGCGTCACTCTACGTCTGGAAGGACACGGACAGCGACGCGAATCACGCGTCATTTCCAATCTATACGCCGCCGCGAGTCCGCTGGGCAAAGACAAAATATGAAGCGCGTAACGAAATGCGCGGACGCCCCCGCGCGCTTCGCGGGCGCGATCCTCGCCGCATCTGCGTCATGATTCGGTCCCATGCGCGGCGCCACTGAGGCGAGGGCGACGATATGCTTGCGATGAGCGCCGCTTGCCAAACTGAGACGACTGGTCGTATTATATCGCCATGAGCCGACGCGACGTCAAAGAGCTGAGAGAGAAGCTTCTGGACCGGGGAGTCGCCCTGCTGATGGCGCAGGGCTATCACGGCACCGGGCTGCAGGAGCTGGTCAAGAGCGTCGGCGTGCCGAAAGGCTCCTTCTATAATTATTTCGAAAGCAAGGAAGCCTTCAGCGCCGAGGTCGTCAAACATTACATCGATCCGTTCATCAAACAGCTCGACGCACAGCTTCAGCGCAAGGATCTTGGGGCCGCGGCGGCGCTGCGCGCCTACTTCGACGAGCTGATCGAAGAGACGGAACGCCTGGATTTCCGGGGCGGATGCCTGCTCGGCAATCTCATCGGCGAGATCGGCGACACGAGCGATCTCTGCCAGACGTCGCTGCGCGAGGCCGTGCATCGCTATCGCGACAAGCTGCGCGAGGGAATCGCTTGCGCTCAGCGGGAAGGCAGTTTCCGCACCGACATGGACGCGAAGGAAATGGCCGACCTTCTCGTCAATTTCTGGCAGGGGGCGTTGCTGCGCATGAAGATCGAGCGCTCGGTGCGTCCGCTCACGCAATTCTGCGACATGCTGCTCGACGGCTACTTCAAGGCGTGATCGATTTGCGCCTAATTGAGACGACCGGTCATATCAGTTTAGGCTCTAAGTAGGGAAAGACGATGCCGAAATTCATCATCGAACGGGACATCCCCGGCGCGGGGAAGATGACGCAGGCCGATCTCCAGGCGATCTCGCAGCGCTCCTGCGCCGTCCTGCGCGCGCTTCACCCACGCGCGCAATGGATCGAAAGCTATGTCACCGACGACAAGATCTATTGCGTCTACATCGCCGAGAACGCGGCGGCGATCAAAGAACATGCGGCGCAAGGAGGCTTTCCGGCCAACCGGATCAGCGAAATCAGGGCGATCATAGACCCGGCGACGGCCTGACCAATAAGGAGAGTGGTTGAATGAAGAGCTTGCCGTTGCGCGCAGCAGTGTGTGCGCTTGTATCCGCCTGGGCGCTTGCGCCGGCTGTCGCGGATGAGACCTGCAACTCGCCGTTCATGAGCGGCCTGATCAAGGGACAGGAGCAATATCTCCACGTCTGGACGCTCGGCGAGAAGGGCGTCGGCGATGGATCCGACAAGCTCGTCACGATCGACGTCATTCCCGGCTCCGCGACCTACGGAAAGGTGATTCACACGATCGCCGTCGGCGGGCGCGGCGAAGCGCATCACATGGGATTCACCGACGATCGCAAATATCTCTGGGCCGGCCGTCTCGACGACAGCAAGATTTTCATCTTCGACGTCGGCTCCGACCCCTCGACGCCCAAGCTCGTCAAAACCATCGACAATCTTGCCGAGAGCACAGGCTATGTCGGCCCGCATACATTTTATGCGCTGCCCGGCCGCATGCTGGTGCAGGCGCTCTCCAACAAGAAGGATCACGGCGGCGTCACGGGGTTGATCACCTACAACAACGCTGGCGAACTCGTCACGACAACGCCGATGCCGCTCACTGACGGCGGCGACGGCTATGGCTACGACATCGCCATCAATCCCGCCCAGAACCGCATGCTGACGTCGAGCTTCACCGGCTGGACCAATTACATGATGGATCTTTCCCAGCTCATCCAAGACGATTCCGCGATGAAGAATTTCGGGAACACGATGGTGATGTGGGATCTAAAGGCGATGAAGCCTTTAAAGGTGTTTTCCGTTCCCGGCGCGCCGCTTGAAATTCGCTGGGCGCTGAAGCCGGGCGCCAATTGGGCGATCACCGCCGGCGCGCTCACCTCGAAGCTTTATCTGATCAAAGAGGACGACAAGCACGAGTGGCAGGCGAAAGCCGTCGCCGACGTCGGCGATCCGTCGAAGATTCCCTTGCCCGTCGACATCTCGATTGCGTCCGACGCGTCGTCGCTCTGGGTCAACACATTCATGGACGGAACGGCGCGGCTCTTCGATCTTTCCAATCCGGAAGCGCCCAAACAGGTCTATGCGAAAAAGATCGGCGCGCAGGTGAATATGGTCTCGCAAAGCTGGGACGGGAAGCGCGTGTATTTCACCACCTCGCTGCTCGCCAACTGGGACAAGAAGGGCGCCGACAATGAGCAGTTCCTAAAGGGCTACTCATGGGACGGGAAGGAGCTTAGGGAAGATTTCGTCGTCGACTTCCATAAGGAGGGACTCGGCCGCGCCCATCACATGAAATTCACCGCGCGCGCCCAGAAGGCCGAGCTGCCGTGACGGGCGGAGCAGAACACGCGAAGGGCGCAAGCGCGCCTTTCGCCGCATTCGTCGGTCTCGCGCTGCTTTTGGCGGCGCTCTTGACCGCACCCTTGGCCGCGCCGCTGCGCGCGGCTGAGGCCCCCGCGCAGCCCGCGAACGCCGAGGCCGCCTATCTCCCGCGGCCCGGCGCTTATGTTCTTCAGCGCATTCAGCGCGCCCCCGATGCGCAACTGCTCGACGCCGAGGGCAGGGCGGCGCGGCTCTCCGCCTATACGCGCGGCGCGGTGACGGCTCTCGCCTTCTTCTATGCGCAGTGCGTCGATCCGGCGGGCTGTCCGCTCGCATGGTCGACGTTCGAGACGGTCGCGCGCGACGCCAACGACGATCCGCTGCTCAAGTCGAGAGTGCGGCTCGTCTTCGCGAGCCTCGATCCAGAACACGATACGCCGGCCGTCATGCGTCTGCTGCAAAGCAGCGAGAACGAAGTCGACGGCGCGCCCTGGGCGTTTCTCACCAGCCGTTCGCTGAGCGATCTTTCGCCGCTGGTCGCGCAACTGGGTCAGGACATCGCTTTCGAGACCGACCAGGCAGGGCGGCGCTCCGGCGCGATCAATCACATGCTCAAAGTCTTTCTCATCGATCCCGACGGCTGGGTGCGCGAGATCTATAGCGCCGCATTTCTGACGCCCGAAAATCTGCTCAATGACGCGCGCACGCTCGCCATGGAGTTTCCGGAGGCGGACAACCGGCTGAAGGAGCGCTGAGATGCGCCGCGCCGCGCCCGCTTTTCTTGCCAGTTTTCTTGCCCTTGCCCTGATGCTTTTCGCTGCGCCGGCCGGCGCGCAGCAGCCGTCGCCGCGGGGGCTTCCGCCCGTCCCGGCCGCCGTCGCGGGAACGCCGGCCATGCGCAAGCTCGGCGAAAAGCTGTTCTTCGACCGCAGCCTTTCCGCGAACGGCACGCTGTCCTGCGCCATGTGCCATATTCCGGCGCAGGGCTTCGCCTCCAATCAGAGCGCGCTCTCGATCGGCATGGAGGGACGGTCGCTGCGGCGCAACGCGCCCTCGCTCTATAATGTCGCCTTCAAGAATTTCCTGTTTCACGACGGCCGCGAGACCGATCTTGCCGCGCAGGTCTGGGGGCCGCTGCTCGCGGCCGACGAGATGGGCAATTCCGGGATCGGTCCGCTGATCGCCCGGCTTCGCGCCGACGCCGAATATGGGCCGTTGTTCGAGGCGTCCTTTCCGGGCGAGGGCGCGACGATGATGACGCTCGGGCGCGCCATCGCCGCCTATGAAGCTGCGCTGCTGCGCGGCGGCGGGCGTTTCGATCGCGCCGTCTATGGCGGCGAACGCGCGGCGCTGACGGCTCGGGAATGGCTAGGCTACGAGCTTTTCATCGGCAAGGCGGGCTGCGCCGCCTGCCATCTGATTGGCGCTGAGACGGCGCTTTTCACTGATCAGTCCTGGCATAACACAGGCGTTGCGTTTCGGTCCGGGGCGACGAGCGGCAAAAGGCTGGTGCAGCTCGCGCCCGGAGTTCTCCAGAATATCGACCTCGCGGCGGTCGGGCTCGCTCAGACCGGCGCGCCCAGGGACGTCGGCCGTTTCGAGATCACCAATGCGCCCACGGATCGTTGGGCCTATACGACGCCGATGCTGCGCGGCGTCAGCGAGAGTTCGCCCTATATGCACGACGGAAGCTTGAGGACGCTCGCCGAGGTCATCGAGTTTTACGATCGCGGCGGGGGAGCCAATCCATCGCTCGACCCGAAAATCCGCCCTCTGGGTCTGACCGCGCAAGAAAAAGCGGCGCTTGTCGCCTTTCTCGAGGCGCTCTGAGCTCCGACTCCCCGGTCGTTGGAGCCGCCGCGTTTGGCCTGTTTTCGACGGGCGCAGGCGCAAAACGCCCCGCGACGAACATTGACTTGAACGCGCGATTTCTCCTATATGCCTGCGATCGGCGCCGCTCCAAAAGGGGCGGCGAATGTTTTGTGACGGCCGTGCGTCGTCCGGGACGCCGAAGCGTTTTTAAGCCGTCTGCGGCCAGGCCGTCGACGGCGACAGCAAGACGAGCGCGAGAGCGGGCGTAAGTCCCTTTCGCCAGCGGAGAAGAACGGTGAAAAGGACATTTCAGCCCAGCAAGATCGTGCGCAAGCGCCGTCACGGCTTTCGCGCCCGCATGGCCACGGTCGGCGGCCGCAACGTTATCGCCGCGCGGCGCGCCCGCGGACGCAAGCGTCTCTCGGCCTGATCCGGCTCTGAACGGACGAGGCGGATGACTGCATGAAGGCGCAAGTCCCCGCCGAAGATGAGAAGTCCTCGCGCCCGGAGACGTTGCGCCGGCGCGGGGATTTCGTGCGCGTGTCGCGCGGCGCGCGCGTCGCCATGCCCGCCTTTACGGTGCAGATGGCGCCCCGGGAGAACGCGGACTCGCATGCGCCCGCCCGTTTCGGCCTTACCGTCACACGGAAGGTCGCCGGCGCGGTTGGGCGCAACCGGATTCGCCGCAGGCTCCGCGAAGCCATGCGGCTCGGCGGCGCCCTTGGCGCGAAGCCCGGTCGCGATTACGTCTTCGTCGCGCGGCGCATGGCCCTCGCGGCGCCATTCGCCGAACTGCTCGCGCAAATGACTGAAGGACTCGCCAGATTGAATGATCGCGGCGGGGCGGCCTCGAGACGCAAACAGGAAGACAGGCTTACGCGGCCATGAGTGAAAACATCAAGAACATGATCCTCGCCGCGGCGTTGTCGCTGGTCTTCATCGGCCTGTGGGACTATTTTTACGCCTTCCCAGAGATAGACAAGCAGCGCCGGGCGCAGACGCAGCAGGAACAGCTTGCCAAGGTTCCTCAGCTCGGCGCGCCCGAGCAGAAGACGGCGGCGGCTGCGCCGCCCGTTAAGGTCGCGCCCAAGACCCGCGCCGAAGCGCTGGCGCTGAGCCCTCGAATCGCCATCGACACCAGATCGATCTCCGGCTCGATCGCGCTGAAGGGCGGACGCATCGACGACGTCTCGTTGAAGAATTATCGCGAGACCGTCGACCCTTCGAGCCCGATCATCACGCTGCTCTCGCCCGAGGACGGCCCTAGCCCCTATTACGCGGAGCTCGGCTATCTGACCGCAGAAACGGAAAACGCGCCGGTTCTCCCAACAACCGAGACGCTGTGGACCACGGATGCCGACGTGCTGACGACGGCAAAGCCGGTCACGCTGACCTGGGACAATGGCCGCGGCCTCGTTTTCAAGCGCGTCATCTCGGTGGACGACGAATATCTCTTCACCGTCAAGGACAGCGTTGAAAACAAGGCGGCCAACCCCGTCACGCTTTTCAACTATGCGCGCGTCAGCCGCGTCGGCCACCCGCCCTCCGCGGGCTATGCGGCGTTGCACGAAGGCTTCGTCGGCGTCGTCGGCGACGCGGGGCAGGAAGTCACCTACGACAAGATCGAGAAAGAGGACAACGCGGTCACGACCTATAAGGGCGTCGGCGGCTGGGTTGGGCTGACGGATAAATATTGGGCCGCCGTGGTCGCTCCCGACCAGAATCTGCCCATGGAGGCGCGCTACGCCTCGATGGGCGGCGCGGTGAAGACCTATCAGGCCGATACGGTCAGCGACCAGAAGACGATCGAGCCCGGGAAATTAGCGGAGACGACGACCTATGTCTTCGCGGGCGCCAAGGTCGTCGACGTGCTTGACGCCTATAAGGCCAATCCTGGCCTGAAACGTTTCGATCTGCTGATCGACTGGGGATGGTTCTACTTCATCACCAGGCCGATGTTCCGGCTGATCGACTTCCTTTACAAGCTCTTGGGGAATTTCGGCCTCGCCATTCTGGCGGTGACGGTTATCGTCAAGCTCGCCTTCCTGCCGCTCGCCAACAAAAGCTATCAGTCGATCGCCAAAATGAAGGCGATTCAGCCAAGAATCAAAGAGCTGAAGGAAAAATACGGCGACGACAAGCACAAGTTCAACATGGAGCAGATGGAGCTCTTCAAGCGGGAGAAGGTTAACCCCGCGAGCGGCTGTCTGCCGGTGATCGTGCAGATCCCGGTGTTCTTCTCGCTCTATAAGGTGCTGGTCGTAACGATCGAAATGCGTCACGCGCCGTTCTTCGGCTGGATCCGGGACCTCTCGGCGCCGGACCCGACCAATGTCTTCAACCTGTTCGGGGTGCTGCCGTTCGATCCGACGCATGTCGCCATCTTCGGCCCCTATCTCGCGCTCGGCGTCTGGCCGCTGCTGATGGGCGTCTCGATGTGGCTGCAGATGAAGATGAATCCGGAGCCCGCCGACGAGATTCAGAAGACGATGTTCGCCTGGATGCCGGTGATCTTCACATTCACAATGGGCGGCTTCGCCTCCGGCCTGCTGATCTACTGGACGTGGAACAATCTGCTGTCCATCGTGCAGCAGGGCGTCATCATGAAGCGCGCCGGCGTGAAGTTCGAGTTCTGGGACAATCTGCGCAAGACGTTCCAGAGAGCGTGACCGAAACCGACTTCAGCGAACCGGGCCGGCTGCTCTTTGCCGGCCCCTGCGACTTCATTTTCGCGAGCGCCAAGGCGAGCGATCTGCCGCCGATCGGCCCGCCGGAGATCGCCTTCGCAGGGCGCTCCAATGTCGGCAAATCCTCGCTGCTCAACGCGCTGACCAATCGCAAGACCCTGGCGCGCGTCTCCAACACGCCGGGGCGCACGCAGCAGCTGAATTTCTTTGCGCTGGGCGGCGCGCCGGGCGCGGAGCGCCTGCGCCTCGTCGACATGCCCGGCTATGGCTACGCGGCCGTCGGCAAGGAGAAGGTGGCGAGCTGGTCGCAGCTGATGCGCGACTATCTGAAGGGGAGGGCGAGTCTCGCCCGCGTCTTTGTGCTCGTCGACGGGCGCCGCGGCGTGAAGCCCCTCGACGAAGAGATGTTCGATCTCCTCGATCAGTCAGCCGTCTCCTATCAGGTCATTCTGACGAAGCATGACGAATTGAAGATTGCCGAGCGCGACGAGATCATCGCCGCGACGACGAAAGCGCTGGAGAAGCGCCCCGCGGCCTTTCCTGAAGTGATTTTCACCTCGGCGCAGAGCGGCGAGGGAATTGCCGAATTTCGCGCCGCCGTCGCGAAGCTCCTGGCCGAACGAAACGCTTGAAAGCGACAGCCGCGGCGGGCTAGTTGGGCGCAGCACCCTCTCCCTTTGCGAAAGGGTAGCGCCCCCGCGAGGCTCCCCAATGACCGACGCCGTCGACACCGCGCTCCAGCAAGCCCGCATTCTCATGCAGGCGCTGCCGCATATGCTGCGCTACGACGACGCCATCGTCGTGGTGAAATACGGCGGCCACGCCATGGGCGACGATCAGGTCGCGCGCGATTTTTCGCGCGACATGGTGCTGCTCGAACAGTCCGGCGTTAATCCCGTCGTCGTGCATGGCGGCGGGCCGCAGATCGGCGCGATGCTGAAGCGGCTCGGCGTCGAGTCGCGCTTCGCCGACGGCCTGCGCATCACCGACGAAGAGACGATGGACGTTGTCGAAATGGTGCTCGCGGGCTCCATCAACAAGCAGATCGTCGGCTACATCAATTCGGAGGGCGGACGCGCCATCGGGCTGACCGGCAAGGACGGACGCATGGTCACCGCCAAAAAGATCGAACGCCCCGACGGCGTCGACCTCGGCTTTGTCGGCGAACCCGACAAGGTCGACACGACTGTGCTCGATCAGGTGCTGGGTCGCGAACTCATTCCGGTGCTGGCGCCCGTCGCCGAAGGTCCGCGCGGCGAAAGCTATAATGTCAACGCCGACACCTTCGCCGGCGCCATCGCCGGCGCGCTTCACGCCAAGCGTCTCATCTTTCTCACCGACGTCCCGGGCGTGCTCGACAAGGACAAGCAGATCATCCAGGAGCTGAAGGTCGGCGACATTCCCGGCCTCATCGCCGAGGGCGTGATCACCGGCGGCATGATTCCAAAGGTCGAGACCTGCATGTACGCGATCGAGCGCGGCGTCGAGGGCGTCGTCATTCTCGACGGGAAACTGCCGCACGCCGTGCTGATCGAATTGCTGACGGATCACGGCGCCGGCACGCTGATCACGCGGTGACGGGCGTTGGTTTCCACGTCATGGCCGGCCTTGTGCCGGCTATCCACGCCGAAGAGCCGCGTAATCGCTATCACTATGCTGCATGATCCAGCGTGATGCGCCGGCCGGCTCGCAATGTCCCGGCGTGGATGCCCGCGACAAGCGCGGGCATGACGGGTGGAGGAGAGCGGGCGCGCAACATGAACCTCTTCGTCCTCACCGGCGCGGGCGTTTCCGCCGAAAGCGGCCTTGGCGTCTTTCGCGGACCGGGCGCGGCGCTGTGGAAGCGCTACGATCCGATGCAGCTCGCGACGCCCGAGGCCTTCGCCCGCGATCCGGCGCTGGTGCATGCTTTTTACAATGCGCGTCGGCGCAATCTGCTCGCCGCTTCGCCCAACGCCGCCCATGCCGCGCTGGCGCGGCTCGAAGCCGGCCTCGTCCAGCGCGGCGGCGCATTGACTCTCGTGACGCAGAATATCGACGATCTGCATGAGCGCGCCGGTTCGACGCGCGTCATTCACATGCACGGCGAATTGCTCAAAGCGCGCTGCGCCTCATGCGGCGCGGTGAGCGATCGGCGCGAAGACCTTTCGACCGACTCGCGATGCGATTGCGCCGGCGCGCTACGGCCGCATGTCGTCTGGTTCGGCGAAACGCCGCTCTATATGGAAGAGATCTACGCGGCGCTGGAAGCGGCGGATCTCTTCGTCGCCATCGGCACGTCGGGCGCGGTCTATCCGGCGGCGGGCTTTGTGCGCGCGGCGCGCGCAAGAGGTCTGCGCTGCTGCGAGTTCAATCTCGAGCCGTCTGAAAATGCCGGCCAATTTGAGGACAGGCGCTACGGCCGCGCGAGCGAGATCGTGCCGTCATGGGCTGAGGAGATACTAGCGCGATGAATCAGTGTCATTCCCGACGCGCGACGCGCGATCGGGAATCCAGGGCGACCACAACGATCGCTGGCGTTGTTCTGGATTTCCGCTTTCGCGGGAATGACATGAAACTGGCCGCACAATGACCAAACCCTTGCCCGTTAGATCGCGCTTTGCAGAGATCGACACCTGGGTGTTCGATCTCGACAATACGCTCTATCCGCAGACCGCCGACCTCTGGCCCAAGATCGACGCGCGCATCACGCTGTTCATGATGCGGCTGTTCGGCCTCGACGCCATTTCGCTGCGCGCGCTGCAGAAACATTATTATCGACAATACGGCACGACGCTGCGCGGGCTGATGACCGAACATGGGATCGACGCCGAGGCCTATCTGGCCTTTGTGCATGATATCGATCGCTCGTCGCTGGCGCATAATCATTCGCTGGCGGAGGCGATCGCCGCGCTGCCCGGACGCAAGCTCATCCTCACCAATGGCTCGCGCCATCACGCGGTCGAAACCGCGAAGCAGCTCGGCATCGACCATTGCTTCGAGGACATCTTCGACATCATCGCCGCGGACTTCATCAATAAGCCCGAGGAAGGCGCCTATATGCGCTTTTTCGAAAAGCTGAAGATCGAGCCCAAGCGCGCCGCGATCTTTGAGGACATCGACCGCAATCTTGTCGTGCCCCATGCGCGCGGCATGGCGACGGTGCTGGTGCTGCCGGCCCATGACGAAGGTCCCGAGCGGGAAGCCTGGGAAATCTCCACCGGCGACGAACCGCATGTGGATTTCGTGACGGACGATCTCGTGGGGTTTTTGGAGGGATTAATTGGAGCTTAGGCCGTAAACGGCTCCATCAACATCAAATCGGTGTCTTGCGGCCTGGCGCCGGCGGCCGTCAGCATCGCATGAATCTGGCCCCGATGATGGGTCTGGTGATTGAAGATGTGGCTGACGACAAACCACTTCGGCTTAATGACATCCGATTGCATTAGGCCTGAACGCCAGATGAGATCTTCGGCGAGCCAGTCGTTGGTCACGCCGTCAGCCCAAATGATCAGCCGTTCGTCGCATGCGATTCGATCCTGTTTCAAGCTGTCCCAATCGTCGCGATACGAGGCCGATTCGCTCAGCGGCGTGGAAGGCCTCGGGGCGTCGGAAATGCGGCTCAGCCACATATGGTCCCCCCAGAGAAGATGGCTGAAAGTCGCATGAATTGATTTGAAGAAAGCGCCGCGATCCTTGCGCCGGGCGTCATCCGACAGGCTGTCGGCGGCCGCGTAGAGGCTGGCGTTTTGCCAGCGATTGTAACGCGCCATGGTTTTTACAAATGTCGAACGGGTCATGTGATTGTCTTGCCTCCTGGAAGCTTATCGCAGCAACGTCTGTGCCTTCGCCAAGGCCTGCGCCACTTCCGCCTTCGTCGCGGCGCCTTTCTTCTTCGCCTTGCGCGCGCGCCAATCGAGGCTCTTCACCTGATCGGCGAGCGCGGCCGAAGGCTTCGCGTCGGCGAGCGGGACTTCAAATGGATAGGCTTTGATCTTCGTCGTCATCGGGCAGCAGAGCATCAACCCCGTCTTGCCGTTATAGGCCTTGGGACTGAGCACCAGCGCCGGACGATGGCCCTTCTGTTCATGGCCCGCCTGCGGATCGAAACTGAGCCAGACGATATCGCCGCGCTCGGGGACGTAAGGCATTTCAATAATCCATTTAGCGCATGTCATTCATCGATTAGAGCGCCTCGCGGCCGACGGGCGCGCCGAAGTCTTCCTCTTCATGCATATTGTCGCGTGTGACGCCTGCGAGCAGCGCATCGAGCGTGAATTCTGGCGCCACAAGCGGCTCGATCACCACGCGCCCTTCTTCGACGCGAATGTCGACGGCCTGGTCGATTTCAAGCCGCGCTTCCTCCATCACCGCGGCGGGCATGCGCAAGGCGGCGGAATTTCCCCATTTCTTCACTGTCGCACGCACGATGCTTTCCCTTTCAGAAGCCGGCGCTGGATTGCCTCGTCGCAATTCTCGCAATGACGGCGTTACGTATCTACTTCGTTTAAACATAGGGGGCGGCGGCCGGCGCGTCAAACATTTGGGCAGTGGCGCTTGCACTACAGTTTCCGCGTCATGGCCGGGCTTGTCCCGGCCATCCACGCCAGGACGTTGCGCCAATGCTGCGGGACTTGCGTAAAGGCGCCGCGTGGATGCCCGGCACAAGGCCGGGCATGCTGAGAGTGCGCGCCATGCTTGTCTTCATTACGCCGGGTCGTCGTCATGGCGCGTCGCCCCTTGTTGAACTCCCCTCGCCATAGCCTTACAACCGCGCCAGCCTTCACCGCATCATTTTCGGGATTTTCATGCCGCACACGGGACTTGAGACGCTCATCACCGCCGCTTTCGAGGATCGCGCCAATATTACCGCCGAGACGCAGGGCGACATCCGCCGCGCCGTCGATGGCGCGCTGCGTCTGCTCGACGCCGGCAAGCTGCGCGTCGCCGAAAAGATCGAAGGCAAGGAAGGTCCCGAGAGCTGGCAGGTCAATCAGTGGCTGAAAAAGGCCGTGCTGCTGTCGTTCCGCTTGAATGACATGGCGGTGATCGCGGGCGGACCCGGCGGCGCGACCTGGTGGGACAAGGTCCCCTCGAAATTCGTCGGCTGGGGCGCGTCGGAGCACGGCGCTGCGGGCTTTCGCTCGGTGCCGGGCGCGATCGTGCGCCACTCGGCTTATGTGGCGCCCGGCGCGATCCTGATGCCGTCCTTCGTCAACCTCGGCGCCTATGTCGACAGCGGCACGATGGTCGACACCTGGGTCACCGTCGGTTCCTGCGCGCAGATCGGCAAGAATGTGCATCTTTCCGGCGGCGTCGGCATCGGCGGCGTGCTGGAGCCTTTGCAGGCCAATCCCACCATCATCGAGGATGATTGTTTCATCGGCGCGCGGTCCGAGGTCGTCGAAGGCGTCGTCGTCGGCAAGGGTTCGGTGCTGTCGATGGGCGTCTTCATCGGGGCCTCGACCAAGATCGTCGATCGCGCCACCGGCAAGATCCACATGGGCTATGTGCCGCCCTATTCGGTGGTCGTCTCCGGTAGTCTGCCGGGCAAGCCCTTGCCGGACGGAACGCCCGGCCCATCGCTTTATTGCGCGGTGATCGTCAAGACGGTCGACGCGCAGACGCGCAGCAAGACCGGCATCAATGAGCTTTTGAGGGATTGATGGACGCCGAGCGCCTGCGTTTTCTCTACCGGACCGAACAGGGCCGCATTGATCGCGCGACCTGGCGGCGCGGCGCCGGCGCCCTCGTCGCGGTTCTTCTGCCGCTGACGCTGATCTGGTTCGCGCTTGCGCCCTATTCGGTCCACGATCTGGCGACGACGCCGTTCTTCGCGCCGATGACGATTCTCGCTTACGTCTATGTCATCTTTTACGCCTTCGCCGTGATGCTGATCGTCGTGAGCTTCATCAATCTTTCGGCCAAGCGCTGTCGCGACCGCGGCCTTACGCCGCCGCTCGGCCTCGCGAGCCTCGCGCCGCTTCTTGCGCTGCTTGCCGGCGCCGCGCATTTTCTGCAGCCGCGCGTCGCCGAGGTCATGTCGCGCTGGTATGTCTGGGGCGTCGACGCGCTCTTCGTCGCCGCCGCTCTGTGGACCGTTTATGAACTGGGCTGGAGGGAAGAGTTGAGGACGCGCCGCGCTTCACCTCC
>NZ_JAMRYX010000169.1 GCF_024448135.1 Methylocystis suflitae | reverse complement strand
TGATCGACGCCAAGCGCCTGCAAGCTTGCGCCTAGGGAGCGCGTCTCCACATCCTCGTAGAGCGCGAGCTCATTGAAAACCGGCGCGCCGAGCGCGGTCTCGAAGGCGCTTCGGTCGGCGCACTCGATCAATTCCTCTTCGCCCCGATCCCCAAGATTCGAGCGAAAAATTCCTGCGGCGCTGACCGGCAGGAAATCCTCGTAAACGATCGGTTCAGCGCGCAGAGCTCCAGTTCGCAGAAGACCTCCCAACGAAGGAGGAGACAGGGGCTCACTGCCCCTCGCGCTTGGATCGGCGGAATAATGGAAGAAGGCGAGCTTTTCGCGCCGCAGCGTCTCATCATCGTCGGGAAACGCCGCGAAGCGCCGCGCCAGCTCTTCGTTAAAGGCGCGCGCATTGGCGCCGTCCGCCGCGAGCGGAACCGCGGCCTGAGCTTCGGCGAGAAGCCTGTCGTAAAGCGCGCGTCCCTTCGCAGTGAGCGCCGCGCCTCTCTGCTCGATCTCGCCAAAACGCGCGGTATGGGCGCCGGTCGCGCGCCGGCCGTCTTCCTCGATGAATTCGACAGGCTCGGGGCGCGCCTTGAAGCTCGTCTGGCGCAACAGGATCGGGCAGCGGCGACGCGGGGGCCCCTCGACAATCGCTTTCGGGTTCATGCCACGCGCCGCCATGGCGCTGTGCGCGGCGTCGATATCGAGCGCGTGCAAGGTGAGGTGGTTGATGTGCGGCCCTTTGAAACAGACGATGTCGGCGAGCAACGGATGCGTCGCATGCAGCGTCCGATAGACCGCGGATGAAACCGTCGCCTGCCCGTTCCAGTGAAAAATCTTCGCCGCCTCTACGACAAATTCGCGCGCCTCGCCATCGTCGAATCCACGTCTTTCGAAGAGATCGATCAGCGCTCGGCAGCGCGGCGTAAAAATGTCGCGCTGCGCCAGAACCTTGGCGGCGATCTCGCGCGCATTTCGGTCAGGGATGAGATCCAGCCTGAGAAGCGATGTAAAAATTCGAAAAGGGCTCGCCCGCAATGCGCTCGCGCCGATCGGACGGAATGCCGTCGAATGCACCGGAATTCCGGCGATCGACAGATCGTAATAGCCGACGGGCGCCATTCCCATGATCGCGAAGAGCCGGCGCAGCATCGACAGTTCCTCGGCCGTTCCGACGCGAATCGCGCCATGGCGCTCAACGTCGAGTCGCTCGAGCTCATTGTTTTCCGCCAGGCGCCGCTTGAGTTGCGGCGCGTCGGCGAGCGTCTGCCGGTTGACCTCGGCGACGAGCGCCTGCATCGCGCGATACTGCGGCGCTTCGGCCTGATACATGTCCGAGATCGCCGATGCGAACATCGACCGAACGGCGTCAGCGGAAGCGTCATTCATTTTTTGTGACTTTCGCTACCCTCGGGTATTTAATCCATCAGCGGCGGAAATCATGAGCGTAGCGTCACGTGCTCAGGTCAAATTTTACGCCCTGCGCCAGCGGCAGTTCGCCTGAATAGTTAATCGTGTTGGTGGCCCGGCGCATATAGAACTTCCAGCAGTCGGAACCCGCTTCACGGCCGCCGCCCGTGTCCTTCTCGCCGCCGAAGGCTCCGCCGATTTCAGCGCCGGAAGGTCCGATGTTCACGTTTACGATGCCGCAATCCGATCCGTCGGCGGCCATGAAGCGCTCGGCTTCGTCCAGACGCGCGGTGAAGATCGATGACGCAAGGCCATGTGCGACATCGTTATTCAGCTCTATCGCTGCATCGAGGCTGCGGAACTTCATCACATAGAGGATGGGCGCGAATGTCTCCCGCCGAACGACGTCCGTCTGCCCCGGCATTTCCACGAGGGCCGGGCGCACGTAGAACGCGTCGGGGAATGTCTCCGTCAGCACGCGTTCTCCGCCAAGGATGACGCCCCCAGCTGCGCGCGCTTCGTCGAGCGCGGCGCGCATCGCCGCATAGGCGTTCTGATCGATGAGCGGGCCGACAAGCGCGGCGCCGTCTCGGGGATCGCCGACCGGAACCGTGGTGTAGGCGCGCCGCAAGCGACCGAGAAGTTCGTCATAGACGTCTTCATGAACGATCAGCCGCCGCAGCGTCGTGCAGCGCTGGCCCGCGGTGCCCATGGCCGAGAACGCAATTGCACGAACGGCCAGATCGAGCGGCGCCGAAGCGCAAACGACGGCGGCGTTATTGCCGCCGAGCTCCAGAATAGATCGCGCAAAGCGATGTGCGAGGCGCGGCGCGATGGCGCGCCCCATCGCCGTCGAGCCCGTCGCGGAAACGAGTTGAACCCGTGCGTCTTCGACAAGCATTTCACCTACGTCGCGCCCGCCGACGAGCACGGTTGAAAGCCCCTCCGGCGCATCGCCGAAACGCGCTGCGGCGCGCTCGAACAGCGCTTGGGTCGCAAGCGCCACAAGCGGAGTCTTTTCCGAAGGCTTCCAAAGCAGCGTATTTCCGCAAACCAGCGCAAGCGCCGCGTTCCAGGCCCAAACGGCGACCGGAAAGTTGAAACTGGTGATGATTCCGACGACGCCAAGCGGGCGCCAGGTCTCCATCATCCGATGGCCGCGGCGCTCGGTCGCGATCGTCAAGCCGTGGAGTTGACGGGAGAGGCCCACGGCAAAGTCGCAGATGTCGATCATCTCCTGGACTTCGCCGAGGCCCTCCGTCGTGATCTTGCCCGCTTCAATCGTGACAAGATGCGCCAACTCGGTCTTAGCGGCTCTCAGCTCCTCGCCTAACAAGCGCACGAACTCGCCCCGGCGGGGCGCCGGGACGTTGCGCCAGACGCGCAAGGCATGCGCCGCTCTAGCAATGGCGCCATGCACAGCCTCCGAATCAGCGCCGTCGACGCGCGCGATGATCTCTCCAGTAATCGGCGAACGGGCCGTCACCGAGCCGCGCTCCAACGTCTGTGATTGCACCCCCAGCTTGCGCAGGAGGGCCAAGGCTTCCTCGGCAATGCCGGGATCTAAAGCGCGCGCCTCC
>NZ_JAMRYX010000168.1 GCF_024448135.1 Methylocystis suflitae | reverse complement strand
ACGATGGAAAAGAGCCAAACGATCCGTTTGACGCTGGGCTCATCGAAGAACCCGACGTCGAAGCGGGCGAAGTCGACCTGCGCCTGTTCGCCGGGCGGCGTCTCGAAGCGGACCTCGAAGCCTTTCGCGCGCGGAGGCCGAAGTTCGCGCAGAAGGTCGGTGACCGCAGTGTAGCCGCCGGCATATCCGCGTTCCTTGATCTCCCGCCAGAGACGGCGTCCGGTCAGCGTCGGATAAGCCGTAAGCCGCTCCTGCAGGTAGGGTTCGAAAGATGCGATCGCGCGTTCGCGCGGCGGACGGGCCTTGTAGCTGGGCGCCGTCAGTCCCGCCGCGATGTGCTTGCGCACGGTTTTCCGATCGATTCCGAGCTGGCGCGCGATCGCGGACACGGAGATCCCCTGACGGTGTAGTTCCAGGATCATGACGATTTCCCCAAGTTTGATCACCGCGCGCTCC
>NZ_JAMRYX010000167.1 GCF_024448135.1 Methylocystis suflitae | reverse complement strand
ACAGCCGGCGGTTCAGCTTTTTTAACGAAATTGCAACGATTCGCCGCCTCGCGCGTTGCTATGCGGGCGCCTCTTTTGCTGAGGCCAAACGGCAGGGCGCCCGCGTGGAATTGTAAGGGGGTCGAGATGGCGTTCATCAACTGGCAGGACAAGGCTCCGAGTGGGGCGAGCGAAACGGAGCGGTTTCTGTGCGTTACAGGCGTTCTCGCGCTTGCGACGCTGCCGTTCGCGCTATGCGCGGCGCTGACGATCTGGGGTTCGTGACGGTCTAGCCGCGCAGTCGCTGCAGAGCGACAGCGCGAGCGGCGTGAACGATGCCCCGAGCCACGAGCAGGCGATCATTTCTGCAAGGCGCGAGCCTTGGCCTCGCAGCTCTGTCCTCGCTAGATGGACGGCGCGCGTTCTCGGCGGAAAGCGCTCGACTGGGATTCGCTAATGGCGAGCGGCCCCTCGTGCGCTACCCGGGGAAACGCGCGCTCATAGAGCAGACCGTCAGGCCGCCTCAGCTCGAAACGCCTTTCGCCGTTTTCGACGAAGGCGTGTTGACGCCGAACGACGCATTTTTCGTGCGCTATCACCTCGCCGGCGTGCCGCTCGGCATTGATCCGGAAGCCTTTCGCCTCGAGGTGCGGGGCCATGTCGAGACGCCGCTGTCGCTCTCGCTCGAAGCGCTCAAGCGCGACTTCGAGCCGATCGAGATTGTCGCCGTGAACCAATGTTCCGGCAACAGCCGCGGCTTCGTCGAGCCACGCGTCGGCGGCGGACAATTTGGCCATGGCGCGATGGGCAATGCTCGCTGGCGCGGGGTCGCGCTCAAGACGCTGCTCGATAAAGCCGGACCCAAGCCGGGTGCTCGGTCCGTCGCCTTCAACGGGCTCGACTCTCCAGTGGCGCCGGAGACGCCGGATTTCATGAAGGCGCTCGACCTCGGCCACGCCGGCGACGGCGAAGTGATGCTCGCTTACGCCATGAATGGCGAAGACCTGCCATGGCTCAACGGCTTCCCACTGCGGCTGGTGGTTCCCGGCTGCTACGGGACCTATTGGGTGAAGCACCTCAACGACATCGAGGTGCTCGACAGCGATTTTAGCGGCTTCTGGATGTCGAGCGCCTATCGCATCCCCGATAATGACTGCGTCTGCGTCACGCCCGGCGCGCCGAAGGGGGCGACGCGGCCGATCAAGCGGCTCAATGTCCGCAGTTTCATGACGCGGCCGGCCGAAGACGCGAAAGTCGCGGCCCATGTCGCCTTCGAGGTCAGGGGCATCGCCTTCGATGGCGGCCATGGCGTCGAAGCGGTGCTGATCTCAGCCGATAACGGCGCGAGCTGGGCCGCGGCTCGGCTTGGCCAGGATCTCGGACGGTATTCCTTCCGCGAATGGCGGACCGAACTGTCCCTGCGGCCCGGCGTGCATCATTTGAAATCCCGCGCCGTCAATCGCGTCGGCCAGTCGCAGCCCTTGGCGCCCTTATGGAACCACGCCGGCTATATGCGGAATGTGGTGGAGACGGTTCGGATAGAGGCGGTGTAACGAAACATGCCGCGCTTTCGCAAAACGCTCATCCTGATGGCGACGGCGGCGTCTCTCGCGCCGGCGCTTGGCGCCGCCGAGACACGGACCTATTCGCTGCCGGAAGAAACGGCGACGCTGCGCGCCGGACCGGGCCAGGAAACCGCGCAGAACAATTGCGCCGCCTGCCACTCCGTCGACTATATCGAGCGCCAGCCGCCGAAGATGGGCCGGGCGTTCTGGGAGGGCGTCGTCAAGAAGATGATCACGTCCTACCATGCGCAGATCGACGAACCCGACGCCGCCGCGATCGTCGATTATCTCGCCGCGACCTATTGAGCGCGGCTCAGGACGCTTCGCCGATCGGCCATTCGCCCTTGTAGACGCCGCCCTTGTTGTCATGGGCTTCGACGCGAATCGTCTTCGCGCCATTCGGCGCATAGGTGAAGCGGAAGGTCGGGTCTTCCGAGAGCGAGATGCCGCCTTCCATCTTGAAGATCGGCGTGTCGCCCTGAAAGACTTCGACAGCGTCGATGAAATGCGCCGGCAGATAGGCGCGCGAGACCGGGTCCATTTGCATGCCCGAACTATTCGGGTGGCGGATCATGATCTGCGCTTCGCGCCTCGCCGGATCGGCGCTCTTGAACTCGCGATATTTCATCTTGCCGAGATTGGCGACCGCCTCGTCCTGATCCTTGACGGCGGGCGCCGAACAGCCGCCCGAGGCTTTGACGAATTTCGCGTCCGCGCGCAGTTTGCCGTCGCTTGTCTCGGCCACCGCATGGACGTTGGAATAGGAATTGACCCGCACGCGGGTTTCGATGAAGCCGACGCCGGACTTGTCGCCGAGCGTGAAGGCCGCGGCCATCGGCATCGGGTTCTGGTCGATGACCAGCGTCGCGAGTTTGATTTGCGCCGGGTCGGCGAAGCGCATGGTCATCGGCACGATCGCCGCGTCCTCCGCCCGCGCCGGCGCGTCGAGTGCGATGACGCCGTCAGCCGTCGCGATCGGGCGACTGTGGAAAATATCGACGGCGAGTTCGGGCCAGGGATCGGGCGTCGACTGGGCGAGGGCCGCGGTCGAAACGAGAGCGAAGAGGGCGCCGGCGGCGGAAAGAGCTGCTTTGTTCATCCGGCATCCTCCTGACAACTTCATCATTGCGAGCGTAGCGAAGCGATCCATTGAAAGGCGCCCCGGCTCTGGATTGCTTCGTCGCGGCGCTGCTCGCACTGACGGCAAGAGCGCTGATCTACTGGCAAGAATAAGCGCGAACCCCGCTCGCCGTCACGTGACAAAGTCATCCTCACGGCCCCTCCCACTCCAACTCCGCAAATCCGGCCGTTGCGTTGCGGGCGTTGTAGTCCTCGAAAAGCTTCCATTTCTCCCGCTCTTCGGCGCCAGCGGTCTTGGCGGCCGTGCCGACTCCCTCGCCCTTCTTGATCGCGGCGCGAAGATCGGCGGTGAGGCGCATCAGGTAAGCGCGCTGGTCCTCGAGCGCCTTGGGCCAGGGCGCGGGGAGGGGGCCGTGCCCGGCGACGACCTGCGTCGCCTTGATCGCCGCGAGCCTGTCGGCCACGTCGAGAAAGCCGAGCAGGCTGCCGTCGACGACCGGCACATGCTGCAAAAAGAGCAGATCGCCGGAAAACAGCACGACGCTTTTCGGATCGAGGATGGTGAGGTCGCATTCGCTGTGCGCCGTGCGCCACGCCTGCAGGACGATCTCGCGATGGCCGAGATCGAGCGTCATTATTTGGTCGACGGTCAGTGTCGGCGCTACGATGGTGACGCCGTCGAGGGCGTCGCCCATCTGCGCGCGGAACGCCGAAAGATAATGCGGCCCGCGCGCCGCGAGTGCGCGCGGCAGATTTTTGTGCCCGACGAAGGTCGCGCCGGTCTCGAGGAAGGCGCCGTTGCCGAATGTGTGGTCTGGATGCGCGTGGGTGTTGATGACGTAGCGAATGGGCTTTTGGGTCTTTTCGCGCAGCGCCGCGAGGAAGGCGCGGCCTTCGATCAGGCTGCCGCCCGTATCGATCACCGCGACCGCTTCGTCCCCGACGATGGCGCCGAGATTGGCGATGTCGCCCGCATTTTCCCGGGTCATGAGGGAAGTTTCGCCCTGATGCGCGTAAACGCCGGGGGCGATTTCGCTTAAGGAAAAGGCGCTGGCGGGATAGCCGGCGACAAGCGGCGCGAGCGCCGCGACGAGCGCCAGCATGCGACGCAACATGTTGTTCGCCTTGGCTGTTTTACGGGCTAGCCGATGCGCTGCATCGCACGGCCGCGCCTTTGTTTTTTGCGATTGCGATTCAAGCGCTAGCGACATATTATCCCGCCGTTTCCGAGTTAAAAGATGTCTCCCGGACGGGAACCGGGAGCTTCTCGCCGCTGGCGGACGTTTTGTCCCGCCGGCATGAGACATAAACGGAAATCGCCTTCCCAATGTCGAGGCGCCTAGGAGGCACGACGTCGGCGGCGGCGCATAAAAATGCGCCCCGGGCGTCGTCAGGAGGAAAAGCTCATGCATAAACTGTTGTTGTCGACTTCGGTGGCCGTACTCGCGCTCGCCGGCGCGGCGAAGGCTGACGATTTGCAGACCCTGCAGAAGGATCCCAAGCAGTGGGTGATGCCGACGGGCGATTACGCCAATTTGCGCCATTCCGCTCTTAAGCAGATCACGACCGAGAACGTCGGCAAGCTCGCGCCGGCGTGGCAGTTCTCCACCGGCGTTCTGCGCGGCCATGAAGGCGCGCCGCTCGTCATCGGCGACGTCATGTATCTGCATACGCCGTTCCCCAACAATGTTTATGCGCTCGACCTGAAGGACCCGGACCACAAGATCCTCTGGAAGTATGAGCCCAAGCAAGATCCGTCAGTCGTGCCGGTGATGTGCTGCGACACGGTGAACCGCGGCCTCGCCTATGGCGACGGCAAGATTTTCCTGGCGCAGGCCGACACCACGCTCGTCGCGCTCGACGCCAAGACCGGCAAACTCCTTTGGTCGGTCAAGAACGGCGATCCTTCCAAGGGCCAGACCTCGACCGCGGCCCCGCATGTCTTCAAGGACAAGGTGTTCGTGGGCATCGCCGGCGGCGAATTCGGCGTGCGCGGCCACATCACGGCCTATGACGTGAAGACTGGCCAGCAGGTGTGGCGCGGCTATTCGATGGGCCCCGACGCCGATACGCTTATCGAGCCGGGCAAGACCACCCATCTCGGCAAGCCGGTCGAGAAGGACTCGGGCATCACGACCTGGGAAGGCGATCAGTGGAAGATCGGCGGCGGCACCACCTGGGGCTGGTACAGCTATGATCCGGACCTGAATCTCGTCTACTACGGCTCGGGCAATCCCTCGACCTGGAACCCCAAGCAGCGTCCGGGCGACAATCGCTGGTCGATGACGATCTGGGCGCGCGACCTCGACACCGGCAAGGCGAAGTGGGTTTACCAGATGACGCCCCACGACGAGTGGGACTATGACGGCATCAACGAGATGATTCTCGCCGACCAGGACATGGGCGGCCAGAAGCGCAAGACTCTCGTCCACTTCGACCGCAACGGCTTCGCCTATACGCTTGACCGCGCCACCGGCGAGCTGCTTGTCGCCGAGAAATTTGATCCGGCGGTGAACTGGGCGAGCAAGGTCGATATGGACAAGAGCTCCAAGACCTATGGCCGTCCGCTCGGCGTGGCGAAATATTCGACGGAGCAGAACGGCGAAGACGTCAACACGCAATATGTCTGCCCGGCGGCGCTTGGCTCCAAGGACCAGCAGCCGGCGAGCTATGACGCGACGACGGGGCTGTTCCTGGTTCCGACCAACCACGTCTGCATGGACTACGAGCCGTTCCGCGTGAGCTATACGGCGGGCCAGCCCTACGTCGGCGCGACGCTGGAAATGTTCCCGGCGGGCAAGGACAAGGGCGAGACCCACACTGGCAACTTCATCGCCTGGGACGCCAAGGTCGGCAAGATCGTCTGGTCCAATAAGGAGCAGTTCTCGGTCTGGGGCGGCGCGACGTCGACGGACGGCGGCGTCACCTTCTACGGCACGCTCGAGGGCTATCTGAAGGCCGTCGACACGAAGACCGGCAAGGAGCTCTATAAGTACAAGACTCCGTCGGGCATCATCGGCAACGTCACCACCTATGAGTCCGGCGGCAAGCAGTATGTCGCGGTGCTCTCGGGCGTTGGCGGCTGGGCCGGCATCGGTCTGGCGGCCGGCCTCTCGAAGAGCAACGAGGGACTCGGCGCCGTGGGCAACTATGCGTCGCTGGCTAACTATACGGCTCTCGGCGGCGTGCTGACTGTCTTCGCTCTGCCGAACTAAGCGAGACGCGAAGCAATTAGAAGCCGGCGCTCGGCGCACCGTCAAGGTGCCGCCGAGCGTCGGCGTTTACACTGTGTGGGAAGAGAAGAGACCAAGGAGAGAGGTAATGAGATCGTCGCTGGCCGGAGCGCTAGCTCTGGGCGTCATCATGTGCGTGGGAAGCTCCGCCATGGCCGAGGCGCCGGGAGACCCCAAGGCCGTCAAATCGACCGACGGCAAATATTTCGACGCCAAAGGCGACCCCACCTATAACGTCGGCCCTGACGGCAAGGTGGACTGGTACACCTTCTCCGGCTATCGCCGCTATCATGCGGAATGCCACGTCTGCCACGGCCCCAACGGCGGCGGTTCGACCTATGCGCCGGCGCTCAAGGATTCGGTGAAGCGCTTCAACTACGCGGAGTTCGCCGGCATCGTCATCGGCGGCCGCCAGAACGGCAACAGCGTTATGCCGGCCTTCGCCGACAACAAGAACGCCTCCTGCTACATCGACGATCTCTATGTCTATCTGCGCGCGCTCTCGACCGGCGCCATCGAGCCCGGCCGTCCGGGAAAGAAGGAAGATCGCCCGGAAGCCTTCGCCAAGGCCGAGACCGAGTGCATGAGCCAGAAATAAGAGCGTCATTTCGATCGCATGATCCGCTTCACTCATCGGCGCGGCTTATCCGCGCTGCTATCGACGGGCTGGGCCGCCGCAATCCTCTTTGTGGCGGCCCCCGCCCCGGCGCAGCATATGGGGCCGGACTCGGGCTCCAAGGCCGACGACAATCAGGGTTCGATCGAGCTCGTCGATCCCAAGACGCTGCGCGTGTGCGCCGATACAAACAATCTGCCCTTTTCGAACGACAAGGGCGAAGGCTTCGAGAATCGAATCGCCGAATTCCTCGCCAAGAAGCTCGGCAAGGATCTCGCCTATACCTATTATCCGGGCGCCACGGGCTTTGTGCGCAACACGCTCAACGCGCATCTTTGCGACGTCATCCTCGGCATGCCGCAGGGCAATGACCTCGTCCAGCCCACCAATCCTTATTACCGGACGACCTACGCCATCGTGACCCGCGCGGGCTCGGAGCTTGACGGCCTAAAGACGCTCGACGACCCAGGTCTGAAGGAAAAGCCGCATCGCATCGGCCTTGTCGCCAACACGCCGCCCGGCAATGTGCTGGCGATGAATGGTCTGATGGCCTCAGTGAAGCCCTATGCGCTGATGGTCGACACGCGCGTCGAATCTTCCGGCGCGGCGATGGTGCATGATCTCGAAAAGGGAGACATCGACGTCGCGCTGCTGTGGGGGCCGATCGCCGGCTACTACGCCAAACATTCGAGCGTGAAGCTGAATGTGACGCCGCTGCCGGAGACGCCCGGCGCCCGCATGGCCTTCCGCATCGGCTTCGGGGTCCGCCATTCCGATCAGAACTGGAAGCGCGAACTCAATACGCTGATCGCCCAGAACAGGCCCGAGCTGGAGCGCATTCTTCGCGACTACGGCGTCCCGCTGCTCGATGAGTCGGGACATCAGATCGCTGCTCCACGATGAATTTGATCAAGCCTCCTGTTCTCGGACTTGTCGCAATCTGTGCAGTGCTTGCGCTTTGCGCTTCGCCGGCGTTTGCCCAAGCGCCGCCGGAGCCGGAATTCTATCGCATGGACAATTATCATGCGCCGACGCCCGCGACGCTGAAGGGCGCGACCGTGCTCGACACGCCGCAGGCGTTTGAACTGTGGAGCGGCAAGAAGGCGGTTTTCATCGACGCGCTTTCGCGGCCGCCCAAGCCGGAAGGCCTGCCGAAGAATGCGGTGTGGCGGGATCCGAAGCGCTTCGACATTCCCGGCAGCGTCTGGCTTCCCGACACCGGCTTTGGCGAACTCTCCGAACCGATGGCGCGCTATTTCGAGCAGGGCGTGGCGCGCGCGAGCGGCGGCGACAAATCGAAGCCGCTCGTCTTCTATTGCCGCACCAATTGCTGGGCGTCCTGGAACGCCGCGAAGCGCGCGCTCACCCTCGGCTATACGCATGTGCTGTGGTATCCGCCCGGCGCCGACGCCTGGGAGCAGGCCGGTCATCCGCTCGAGGAGCGCCAGCCCGAGCCGCGCGAATAGACGTCGCGGCGCGCGCACATTCCCGTCAAGCGCGAGCGAAACGAGGCGATCCAGACTTGATTGCTTTGTCGCTACGCTCATCGCAATGACAGGCGCCGCTCACTCCATCGCCTGCTGGATCGCGCGCGCGAGCGCGCCGAAACGCTGCTCGATCAGCGCCGGGCTCTCGCACACATAGCCGACCATGCGCCGCTGCTCCTCGAAGAGCCGCAGGCGCCACTGCACGGCTTCGCTCGCCTTTTTGATCGCTTCGGGGTCCGGCGGCTTTTGATCCTGCAGTTCCCGCAGCGTCTGCGTCTCCTTGCGCGCCATCTCCGCCATGGCTTTCAGGCGCCGGCCAAAACGGTCGAGGCCGTTGACCAGGTCGCGCCGCTCGTCATTCATGCGCTCATAGACGCCGGCGAACAGCGTCGTCAGCCGCTCCTTGCGCCTATCGCCCGCCGATTTGGCGAATTGCGCAACCAGCCGCTCAGCGTCATCCATCGGCGTGCGTCGCTGCGCGAGGCGCGTGACCAGATCGGCGATTGTTGCATCGTCGCGCCAATGTTTCACCGCGTCGTCGAGCGGCGGGCCGGCCCAGACGCCACCGACTGCGAGCTCGGGCACGCGCACCTGTCGGCACGGCCAATCCGGCTGGCTTTGCTGGGGCGGCCCCTGCGCCGTCGCAGCGTCGGCGAAGACGAGCAAAAAAAGAGTGAGAAGCAGGCTGCGATGCGTCATGAGGTTCGCCGGACGTCGCAGGATCGCGACGCGCTATAATGCCCCATGCAGATCATCCCCGTCATTGATATTCGCAACGGCGCGGTCATGCGCGCCCGCGCCGGCGACCGCGACAGCTACAGCCCGATCGTGTCGCCACTTGCCGAAACAAGCGCGCCGGCCAATGTCGTTGCGGGCTTTTTGGCGCTTCATCCATTCGAGAAAATCTATATCGCCGATCTCGACGCAATTCAGGGCAGCGGCGACAATCTACGCGAGATTGGCGCTCTGACCGAGCGGTTTCCATCGCTTCGCTTTATGGTCGACGCCGGCCCCGCGTCCTGGGACTGGCGCGGCGCGGCGCACGTCGATTGCGTGATCGGCAGCGAATCCTTACGTGACAGCGAATCCCTGCATGCCGCGACGCATGATCCTAATGTCGTTCTCTCGCTCGATTTTCGCGACGAGGTTTTTTTGGGTCCCGATGCGCTGGACGAATGTCCCAAGCTGTGGCCGAGCCAGGTCATCGTCATGACGCTCACGCGCGTCGGCGTCAGCGCGGGTCCCGACTTCGCGCGCGTCTCGCAGATCGTTGCGCGTGCGGGCGATCGGCGGGTCTTTGCGGCTGGCGGCGTTCGCGACGCGGACGATCTTGAACGGCTTGAGGCAATCGGCGCCGCAGGCGCGCTGGTCGCGACGGCGTTGCACGATGGCGCTCTGATTCGCGCCGACCTCGATCGCTTCACATCGGCGCACAAAAAAAGGGAGCCCTGAGGCTCCCTTGAAAAGCGAACCGCCAAAACTCAGTTGGCGGCGAAAGGATGTTTCGCGGTGACGCGGGCCGACAACACGCTGCGCGCGCTCGGATCGCCTTTCATCGCGCGGGCGATGGCTTCCTTCGTCGCAGAGTAATTGAAGTCCTGAATCTTCTGATCGTCGTTGGCTTCCCAGTGGATGAACACGCCGACGCAGATGAAGAGGTCGTCCGCCTGGCTCATCGGGATGACGCCCTCGGCGACGCTGTCGGCGACCGCCTTGGCGACGCCATATTGCGCCGGGCCGAACATCTGAACGGCCTGCTTGGCGTTCTTGATGGTCACCTTGTTGAACATCATCGTATAGGGCTTCACCAACAGGTTTGGCGCGATGACGGCGAGAAGCGTCGTAAAGCCGTCCTTGTTGTTGACGAGGCCGTTGGCGAAGGCCTTCTCGGCGGCGGAGCCGCGCGGACCCATGATCAGGTCGATATGCGCGACCTCATTGCCATCGCCGACGAGCGATTCGCCGACGCTGGTCTTGGCGCTGCTCGACGTGAAGCCAGACGACGGCTTCGGAAAGAGCGCGCCCAGTATTTTCTCAAAGAACGAAGCCATGATCCCATCCCTTCCGGTGCGTTCGCGTCCCTGCGGCGTCTCTGGTTTTGCGCGCGCGGAATGCCCCTATTGCTAGTTGCGCCCTCCCTCGGGGAAGACGAAATTTCTGCTGGCGGCCGCCCCCGCGCGCCAGACTTTAGAACTCTGCCGGCGTCATCGGCTTGCAGCGTCGATGCTTGGCCGCTGAGCGGCGGCGTCGGTCGGCTGCGAGCGCGGCGGCGGGGAGCGTTCGGCTCCCCGCTGCGCATATTCCTACGCGGCTCAGTTCGGCGCGAAGGGGTGCTTGGCTTCGTTGCGCTTGGCGACGACTTCCGAAGCCTTCGGCTCGCCCTTGACGGCGCGGGCGATTGCTTCC
>NZ_JAMRYX010000166.1 GCF_024448135.1 Methylocystis suflitae | reverse complement strand
GGCGCTGGCGCCGGTCTCGCGGATTGCGGCCGGGGCGCGGGCCTCGACTCCCCGGTGAACAAGCCGATGAGGTCGTCCATCGGCTTGGCGATTTCCTCGGGGAGCGCAATGTTCTCCGACCGCCAGGCGCCCGAGGGCAGTCCGGCGACGGGCTGGCCCTTCAAAGCGACGCTCATGAAGCGGCTCCAGATTTCGACCGGCAGATTGCCCCCGGAGGCTTTTTTCGTCGGCGAGTTGTCATCATTGCCGAGCCAGACGCCGGCGACCAGCCGGCCGGTGTAGCCGACGAACCAGGCGTCACGGAAATCCTGGCTCGTTCCGGTTTTGCCCGCGGCGTCCCATCCCGGAAGCTCGGCCTTGCGGGCGGTGCCGGTGAGCAGCGTCTCCCGCATCATGTCGTTCATCATCGCCACATATTGCGGCGCGATGACGCGGCCGAGCGACGCGTTCTTGCGCTGATAGAGCGTCTTGCCGGCGGCGGTCTTCACCTTGAGTATGACATGCGGCTGGACGGCGATCCCGCCATTGGCGAAGGGCGCATAGGCGGCGACGAGCTCGAGCGGCGTCACCTCCGACGTGCCGAGCGCGATCGAGGCGTTCGCCTGCAGGTCGGACTGGACGCCGAGGCGATGCGCGGTCTTCGCCACGGCCTTGGGGCCGACTTCCAGGCCGACGCGCACGGCGACGGTGTTGAGCGACAGCGACAGCGCCTTGGCGAGCGTGACGGGTCCGAGATACTGATGACTGTAGTTTTCGGGCCGCCAGCCTTTGACGTCGAGCGGACCATCCTCGCGCACGGACTCAGGGGTTAGTCCCTGTTCGAGCCCCGTCAGATAGACAAAGGGTTTGAAGGCGGAGCCGGGCTGGCGTTTCGCGGAGACCGCGCGATTGAACTGGCTGGCCGAATAGTCGCGTCCGCCGACGAGCGCTCGAATCGCGCCGGTGGGATCGAGGGCGACGAGCGCGCCCTGAGCGACGCCGAATTTGGCGCCCTTCTCGTCGAGCTCCTGCTTGAGCGCGCCTTCCGCCGCCATCTCCATGCGCGCGTCGATCGTCGTCGAGACGACGATATCCTGGTCGATGGCGCCTATCGTGTCGTCGAGCATGTCCATGACATAGTCGGCCGCGTAATTGATGGACCCCGCGCCGATATCGCTCCGCGCGCGTGCAGAATGCGACAGCGCCGTCGTCGCCGTCGACTCGCTGATATGGCCTTCCTGCGCCATGGCGGCGATCACTTGGGCCGCGCGCTCGGCCGCGCCCTCCGGATTGCGGTCCGGCGCGAGCTTGCTCGGCGCCTTCATCAGGCCGGCGAGGACGGCGGCTTCAGACAAAGTAATGGTTTTCGCGCCATGGCCGAAGTAGCGCTCGGCCGCGGCTTCGACGCCATAGGCGCCGGAGCCGAAATAGACGCGGTTGAGATAAAGTTCGAGGATCTGGTCCTTGGAATATTTGTGCTCAAGCCAGAGCGCGAGAATCGCCTCCTGGATCTTGCGCGAGATGGTTCGCTCCTGGGTCAGGAACAGGTTTTTGGCGAGCTGCTGCGTCAGGGTCGAGCCGCCCTGCATGCCGCCGCGGCCTGTGACGTTGCGAACGATAGCGCGGCCGATGCCGATCGGATCGACCCCCCAATGTGAATAGAAGCGGCGATCCTCTATGGCGATGAAGGCCTTCGGGACATAGGGCGGCAGATCCGCGAGCCGGACCGCCGCGCCGCCCGTGTCGCCGCGGTTGGCGAGGAGCTCGCCGTTCACGTCGAGGATGGCGATATTGGGCGGGCGCTTGGGCACCGCGAGCTGGTCGATCGGCGGCAATCGCGCGCCGTAATAGACGGCGAGGCCGCCTCCCGCGATCGCCCCCCAGAGCGCCAGCGTGAAGCTCCAATAGATGAGCGCGCCAAAGAGCGAGCGGGAGCGTCGGCGTGACTTGGCGCGGGCGCGCGGGCGGGGCGGCGGACGACGCTCGGCGCGCAATTCGCCGTCGTCGTCGTCGTCGAACCGCGGTTCGCGACGCTTATCGGTGCGCGCCATCGGATTCTCGCCTGTCGCCGCCGCACGGCCTGAAATGCCTGATGAAGCGTAACGACGGCCATTTAAGGGCGGGTTAAGGGCAGAGGATCTTACACGAGAACAGCGAAATGCTGCGCGATGCGCTCCGGCTTCGGGAGCAGCGCGAGAATCCTGCGCGTATGTCGCGCGCGACGCGTGTCGGGCCGATCCGCACGCCGTACCTTATCGACATTGCGCTTTCCCTTTTACGTTTGCGCCGCAAACGCGAGACACGCGGGCTGTTGTAAAGCCCGCTGTCCTTATTGAGCCAGATACCGTCACGCCAAATCAAGCGTCAGCTTGAGGCCGAGAATTTCAGCAGCGCGCTGCAGGGTGACGAGCGTCACGTTTCCATCTTCGGGATTCAGCAGGCGGTTCACTTGGCTGCGGCTGGTTCCCATGCGTTCGGCCATGCGTTTGCGCGAGAGTTTCTGCGCTTTCATGGCTTCGCCCAGCCGCCACGCCAGCACCTCTTTAATCGCCACGGCCTGAAACGTTTCGCGCAGGCCCTGCTCATCAAGGAAAGCGTCGAGGGTGGACAAGTCCGCCGCCGAACGTGGTTTTACAGTTTTCATGTCGCCCTCCCTATTCGAATTCCCGTTTCCGTTTCCGCGCCAACTCTAAATCGCCCTGCGGCGTCTTCTGGGTTTTCTTTATGAAGCCGTGCAGCGCTAAAATCCGGCCTTCCGCAAAGCAGAAAAGCACCCGCGCAATTCGCCCGCCGGCCAGGTCGCTTCGCACTTCCCAAAGTCCGCCGCCCAATGGCCGACAGAGCGGCATCCCGACTGGCCAACGAAATTGCACGCGCATCAGGTCTTGCCCGATGATGTTCCGGTCAGCTTCATCCAGCTGACGGAGCCAGTCGCGCACGACCTCCACACCAGCCGCAGTTCGATAAAAGACGACAGCTATCTTCGGCGGCGCAGACGCCATAAATGACCTATATAAGGTTCATGTATCATATATTGTTCAGATATTGCAAGGTCTGAGGAAAGGACGGCTGTCATCGAGC
The DNA here is from genome assembly GCF_024448135.1 of Methylocystis suflitae. Classification (GTDB taxonomy): domain Bacteria; phylum Pseudomonadota; class Alphaproteobacteria; order Rhizobiales; family Beijerinckiaceae; genus Methylocystis; species Methylocystis suflitae. The sequence goes on along the minus strand of NZ_JAMRYX010000166.1, from coordinate 32,737 downwards.
GGATGGGTCATCGCGTCCATGCCGAAACGCTCGTAGAAACCCGTAATGCGGCTTTCAGCGCTGCGCGAAAACGGACCGCGAATGTCCGCGGCATGCGCGACCCGGCGGTTCGGCTGAGCTGACCCTCGCACTTATGCACAATCATTCGCTTAGACCGTCACCCGCCCTTGCGCTTCCATCGCTGCCGCGCCAAAGTCTCCGCCCCGACGCGGCGACCTGCCGCGCCGCAAGAATAATATGCGGACGGATTTCCCGGCGATGAAGGTCACCATCGAGAGAGCGGCGCTGTTGCGGGCGCTCGGCCATGTTCACCGCGTGGTGGAGCGCCGCACGACCATTCCGATCCTGGCGAACGTGCTGCTGTCCGCCAAGGACGGCGCGCTGACGCTCAAGGCCACCGATCTCGATCTGGAAATTACCGAGAAGACCCCGGCGGAGGTGTCCCAACCGGGCGCGACGACTCTGCCGGCGCATACGCTCTACGACATCGTGCGCAAGCTGCCGGAGGGCGCGCAGGTCTCTTTGGAGGCCACCGGCGACGCGGGACAGCTGACGCTGCGCTCGGGGCGTTCGCGGTTCAATCTCTCGAGTCTTCCCGAAAGCGATTTTCCCGACGTCACCTCCGGCGACTTCAGCCATAAGTTCGCGCTCGCGCCGGCGGATCTCAAACGGCTGATCGAAAAGACCCAGTTCGCCATCTCTTCCGAAGAGACGCGCTATTATCTCAACGGCATCTATCTCCATACGCTCGACGTCGAAGGGCGGCCCATGCTCCGGGCCGTCGCGACCGACGGCCATCGTCTGGCGCGGCTGGAGCTTCCCGCGCCTGAAGGCAGCGCGGGCATGCCGGGCGTCATCTTGCCGCGCAAGGCCGTCACCGAAGTGCAGCGTCTCATCGAGGACGCGCAGGGAGAGGTTTCAGTCGAGCTTTCGATCAACAAGATGCGCTTCACGTTCGGCGACGCGCTGCTGACGACGAAGCTGATCGACGGCACGTTCCCCGATTACGGGCGCGTCATTCCCGCCGGCAATGACAAGCGGCTCACCGTCGAGCGCGACGTCTTCGCCAAGGCGGTCGATCGCGTCTCGACGATCTCCTCCGAGCGCGGACGCGCCGTCAAGCTCTCGCTCTCCGACAGCAAGCTCGTGCTGTCCGTCACCAATCCGGACCAGGGTTCGGCGGTGGAAGAGCTCGAAGCCGACTATGACGGGCCGCCGCTCGATATCGGCTTCAACGCCCGCTACCTCCTGGACATCACCCAGCAGCTCGACAGCGACACGGCGCTGTTCAAGCTCGCCGACCCCGGCTCGCCGACGCTGGTGCAGGATCGCGACGGCGCCACGGCGCTCTACGTCTTGATGCCGATGCGCGTTTAGGTCTTGGAGAGACGCCTCCAGCCCGTTAGGGTCGGCGCGTGCTTGTTGAATTGCCTCGCCTCTGGCCATGGCTTCTCGCCTGTTTCGCCATCGGCGCCGCCGCCGGGGCATTGACTCGGCGCGCGCCTGAAAATGGCCTCGTCGCCCGCTGGCTGGTGTGGACCGCGCTTGCTTTCGGCGTCGGCGTGCTTGTCGTTCGTCTCGGCGCGCTCGACGCCGCCGCGGCTTTGGTCGAGGGCGCCCTCGCGGCCTATGCGGCCTTGATTATTGGCGCCGCGCTCGGCGCGTTGGCGCAGCACCGGACGATCTGGGCGCATGAGGGCTGGGCCGTGGGGCTGGTCGCCGCCTCGCTCCTCTGGGTCGGAGCGGTCGTGATCGGCCAGTCCGACCCGGACGAGCGTCGCCGCTTCGCCGCGCCGCCAAACAGCGCGGGCGCCGACATGCCGCCCGCAACGTCGCCGCCTGCCGATGAAACGGCGACCGCCGGCGCGACACTATCGCCAGTCCACGCGCAAGGGCCGAGCGCGCCAGCCACGGCCATATCCGGCGGCATGACGCTCGCCGATTGCAAAGCGGCGCTCGAACAATCGTCGACTCCGGGCGAACTCGCCTTCGCCAAAGGCAGCGCGCGGTTAACGTCTTCGTCGGCGCGCGCGCTCGACAAGGCGGTGGCGGTCATTCGCCGGTGCCCGGAATACGCGACGATCGAGGTTCGAGGGCATGTTCGCGGTTCCGCCGCCAGAGCGCACAATGACGCGCTGGCGCAGAGACGCGCAGAGGCGGCGACGGGCTATCTCGAGGATCAGGGCGTCGGCGGGCGCCGCATCGTCGCATCCCGGGGCGAACCGGATCAGGCGGAAAACCGCGCCCTCACTTTTGAGGTTCGGTGAGTCGGGATCGGCGCCTCGACTTCAGGCGCCGGCGCGGCCCGGTAGCGCCAAATTCCAATTCTACTTAAAACACCCGCTTCTGAGACATGCCCTTCTAAAACATGTCTTGGACCGGAAAACCGGTCCATCGCGAAAGGATCGCCTTGAACGCTTTCGACCCGCCAGAGGCCGCCCATAAGGCCGTCGTCGCCGCGCTGCGCGACGACGTGCAGCGGCGCCTCACTTATACGGTCGGCAAGGACAACGCCGACGCCAGTCCGCGCGACTGGTTCGTCGCGACCGCGCTTGCGACCCGCGATCGGCTCGTACCTTGTTGGCTCGCGTCGACGAAGCGCAATTATCGGGAAGACCGGCGTCGCGTTTATTATCTCTCGCTCGAATTTCTCATTGGCCGTCTGCTCATCGACACGCTGACCAATCTCGGCCTGACCGAGGCGATGCGCGACGCGCTCGCCGAACTTGGCGTCGACCTCGACATGCTGCGCGCGCTGGAGCCGGATGCGGCGCTCGGCAATGGCGGCCTCGGGCGCCTCGCCGCCTGTTTCATGGACAGCATGGCGACTCTCGAAATCGCCGCCATGGGATATGGCATTCGCTACGACCACGGCCTGTTTCGGCAGACGCTTAAGGACGGCTGGCAGCACGAATATCCCGAAGACTGGCTCTCCTTCGGCAATTCCTGGCAATTCCCGCGGCCGGAAATCACCTATGACGTCGGCTTTTTCGGCCATGTCGAAAGTTCGCGCCTCGCCGACGGCATGCTGGCGCATGTGTGGCGGCCGGGCGAGACCATCGTCGCCGTCGCCTATGACACGCCCGTCGTCGGGTGGCGCGGCAAACATGTCAACACGCTGCGGCTGTGGTCGGCGCGGGCGCCTGACGCGCTGCGCCTCGACGCCTTCAATCAGGGCGATCACGTGGGCGCGCAATCGGAGCAGGCGCGCGCCGAAGCTATTTCCAAAGTTCTTTATCCAAGCGACTCGACGCCCGCGGGACAGGAGCTGCGGCTGCGGCAGGAATATTTCTTCGCCTCGGCCTCCTTGCAGGATCTGATCCGCCGCCACCTGAGACAGACCGGCGACATCCACAGGCTCGCCGAGAAGGTGGCGATCCAGCTCAATGACACGCATCCGGCGATCGGCGTCGCCGAGCTGATGCGTCTTCTCGTCGACGTCCACGGCGTTGAATGGAAGGAAGCCTGGCGCATTACCCAGGCGACCTTCTCCTACACCAATCACACGCTCTTGCCGGAAGCGCTCGAAACCTGGCCGGTCCAGCTGATGGAGCGGCTGTTGCCGCGCCACATGCAGATCATCTATCTCATCAACGCCATGCACCTCGACGCATTGCGTGAGAAGGGCGCGAGCGACCCGGCGACGCTCTCCTCAGTGTCGCTCATCGACGAACGTAACGGACGGCATGTCCGTATGGGTCACCTGGCGTTTCTGGGTTCGCACAAGGTGAATGGCGTCTCGGCGCTGCATAGCGCGCTGGTCAAGGAGACGGTGTTCAAGGATTTCCATCGGCTCTATCCCGATCGCATCGTCAACAAGACCAATGGCGTCACCTTTCGCCGCTGGCTGCTCGAAGCCAATCCGCCGCTGTCGCGATTGCTTGCCGACACGATCGGCGCGGGCGTTTTCGATGAGCCGGAGCGACTGATCGAACTCGAAAAGTTCGCCGATGACGTCGAGTTCCAGAACCGATTTGCGGCGGCCAAGCGCGAGAACAAGACCCGTCTCGCGACGACAATCTTCGAGCGCGTCGGCGTCGGGGTCGATCCTGCCGCGCTCTTCGACGCGCAGATCAAGCGCATCCATGAATATAAGCGCCAGCTTTTGAACGTGCTCGAAGCCGTCGCGCTCTATCAGGACATCATCGCGCAGCCGGCGCGCGAATTTGCGCCGCGGGTGAAGATCTTCGCCGGCAAGGCGGCGGCGAGCTATCATCAGGCGAAGCTCATCATCAAGCTTGCGAATGATGTGGCGAAGGTCGTGAACGCCGATCCGGCGACGCGCGGCCTTTTGAAGATCGTGTTCCTGCCGAACTACAATGTGAGCCTCGCCGAGACGATCATTCCGGCGGCCGATCTTTCCGAGCAGATTTCGACTGCCGGCATGGAGGCGTCCGGCACCGGCAATATGAAATTCGCGCTCAACGGCGCGCTCACCATCGGCACGCTGGACGGCGCCAATGTCGAAATCCGGGAGCGCGTCGGCGACGAAAATATTTTCATCTTCGGCCTCACGGCGCAGGAGGTGGAGGCGTGCCGTGCGAAGGGCATCGACGCGCGCGAGACGATCGCCGCCAGTCCGCGTCTCGCCGAGGCGCTGCGGGCCATCGCCGCCGGGGTTTTTTCGCCCGACGATCCGCATCGCTACGCGCAGCTTGTCGATACGCTGACCTATTACGATCACTTTCTGGTCGCGAAGGACTTCGACGCCTATTGGGAGGCGCAGCGCCGCGTCGACGCGCGCTGGCGAGATCAGAAGGCGTGGCGGCGGTCGAGCATTCTCAACACGGCGCGGGTTGCATGGTTTTCCTCCGACCGCACGATCCGCGAATATGCGCAAGAGATCTGGAATGTCGCCGTGTGAGGCGCAGTTCCCTCTCCCAAAGGGAGAGGGTGGCCCCGCGAAGCGGGGTCGGGTGAGGGGTTTGACTGGTGATGCTTTCCTCGCCAAACCGTACGCGGCTCTCATAAGTTGCATGTGTGTAGCCCCTCACCCGGCTTGCTGCGCAAGCCACCCTCTCCCAATGGGAGAGGATTGACGCGAAACGATTCCGACTAATGGACTGGCGCGCTTCCGCAGACGACATCGACGCGATCCTCGGCGCGCGCCATGGCGACCCCTTCGCCGTGCTCGGCCTGCATGAAACGCCCGCGGGCTATGTGATCCGCGCGTTCGTTCCAGGCGCGACGAGCGTGGAGGCGATTGCCCCCGACGGCGCCAGGATCACGCCGCTGAGTCGCGTTCACGCCGACGGCTTCTTCGAAGGACTGACGCCGCTGAAGACGCGCGCGCCATATCGCCTTGTCGCCTCGAACGACGCCGCGCGATGGGATTTCGCCGACCCTTACGCATTTTCCCCGGTGCTCGGTTCCACAGACGACCATCTGCTCGTCGAAGGCGCCCATCAGAAGCTCTATGAAAAGCTCGGCGCGCATGTGCTGGCGCATGAGGGCTTGGAGGGAACGCATTTCGCCGTCTGGGCGCCGAACGCGAGGCGCGTCTCCGTCGTCGGCGACTTCAACCAATGGGACGGCCGCCGCGCGCAGATGCGCAAGCGGATCGACAGCGGCGTCTGGGAGATTTTCATTCCCGGCGTCGGGGCGGGCACGAATTACAAATATGAAATCATCGGGCGTCACGGCGAACTGTTGCCACTTAAAGCCGATCCGTTCGGCTTCGAGGCGGAGCTGCGGCCGTCCACCGCTTCCGTCGTCACGTCGAACGCGCCCTATCAATGGGGCGACGACACTCACATGCGCGCGCGCGCCGAAGTTGACCCGCGGCGCTCGCCCATGTCGATTTACGAAGTTCATCTGCCGTCGTGGCGGCGCGGCGAAGACGGTCGCTTTCTCACCTATGACGAGCTTGCCGATCAGCTCGTGCCCTATGTCGCCGATCTCGGCTTCACCCATATCGAGCTGATGCCGATCAATGAACATCCGCTCGACGCCTCCTGGGGCTACCAACCGATCGGGCTCTTCGCGCCGACGCGCCGGCACGGCGACTCTTACGGCTTTCGCCGTTTCATCGACCGCGCGCATCAGGCGGGCCTCAGCGTCATTCTCGACTGGGTGCCGGCGCATTTTCCGACCGATGAACATGGCCTTGCCCATTTCGACGGCGGGCCGCTCTATGAGCATGCCGATCCCAAGCGCGGCTTTCATCCCGACTGGAACACCGCGATCTATGATTACGGGCGGCGCGAGGTGGCGAATTTTCTCATCGCCAGCGCGCTCTATTGGCTCGATCGCTTCCACATCGACGGGCTGCGCGTCGACGCTGTCGCCTCCATGCTCTATCTCGATTATTCGCGAAAGCCGGGTGAATGGTCGCCCAATCCCGACGGCTCCAATGACAATCGCGACGCCGTCGCCTTTCTTCAAAGGTTCAATGAACTGGTCTACGCGCTCTACCCCGGCGTCGTGACCATCGCGGAAGAATCAACCGCCTGGGGTGGCGTGACGCGCCCGACATATGCAGGCGGACTCGGCTTCGGCTTCAAATGGAACATGGGGTGGATGAACGACACGCTGCGCTATCTCTCATCCGACCCTGTCCATCGCAAATGGCGCCACAACGAACTGACCTTCGGTCTGCTCTACGCCTTCACCGAGAATTTCGTGCTGCCGATCTCCCATGACGAGGTCGTGCACGGCAAGGGCGCGATCATCGGCAAGATTCCCGGCGACGAATGGCGCCGCTTCGCGACCGCGCGCGCCTATTATGGCTTCATGTGGGGACATCCCGGCAAGAAGCTCCTGTTCATGGGGCAGGAATTCGGCCAGACCGGCGAATGGAATTTCGCAAGCGGCCTCGACTGGCGCCTGCTCGATTTTCCGCCGCATCGGGGACTTCAGGCGTTCATTCGCGATCTCAACCGCATCTATCGCGATCACGAAGCGCTCTATGCGCGCGACTGCGAGGCCGAAGGCTTTCAGTGGATCGTCGCGGATGACGCGGAGAGCTCGGTATTCGCCTTCGCGCGTTTTGGCGCGGATCGTTCCCGCGCGATCGTCGTCGTCACGAATTTCACGCCGGTGACGCGCAGCGCCTATCGGCTCGGCTTGCCGCGCGCGGGACGCTGGCGTGAACGCGTCAATTCCGACGCCGCGATCTATGGCGGCTCTGGACTTGGCAATCTCGGCGCGATTCATGCGCGCAGCGAGGCGTACCGCGACTTTCCCGCGAGCGCCGAAATTCTTCTGCCGCCGCTGTCGACTCTCTTCTTCGCATTCGAAAGCGATGCTCTACAATAAGCGGCGAATCGCGCCGCCGTCGATGGGAACTGGCGATGTCCGCCTTTGAAAATCCGCCCCTGGCGCGCCACGCCATGGCCTATGTCCTTGCCGGCGGCCGCGGCGCGCGGCTGATGGAATTGACCGACAGGCGCGCCAAGCCCGCGGTTTATTTCGGCGGCAAGTCGCGCATCATCGACTTCGCGCTCTCTAATGCGCTCAACTCCGGCATCAGACGCATTTGCGTCGCGACGCAATACAAAGCACATAGCCTCATCCGCCATTTGCAGCGCGGCTGGAGCTTCTTTCGCACCGAACGCAACGAAAGCTTCGACATTTTGCCGGCGAGCCAGCGCGTCTCGGAAGACCACTGGTATCTCGGCACGGCGGACGCCGTCTATCAAAACCTCGACATCGTCGAGAGCTATGATCCCAAATATATCGTGCTGCTCGCGGGCGATCACGTCTACAAGATGGATTACGAGCCCATGCTGCAGCAGCATGTGGACTCCGGCGCCGATGTGACGATCGGCTGTCTCGAAGTTCCGCGCGCCGAGGCGTCCGGTTTCGGCGTCATGCATGTCGATGAAAACGACCGGATCATTTCCTTCATCGAGAAGCCGAGAGATCCGCCGGCGATGCCAGGACATCCCGACCGCGCCCTCGTCAGCATGGGCATCTACGTGTTCGAGGCGAAGTTCCTTTACGAGCAATTGCGCCGCGACGCCGACGACGCGCGCTCGACGCATGATTTCGGCAAGGACGTGATTCCCTACATCGTCTCGCACGGCAAGGCGGTCGCGCATCATTTCGAGCGCTCCTGCGTGCGCGCGGCGAGCGAGCCGAACGCCTATTGGCGCGATGTCGGCACGGTGGACGCCTATTGGGCGGCAAATATCGATCTCACTGACTTCACGCCGCAGCTCGATCTTTATGATCGCAACTGGCCGATCTGGACCCACGCCGAAATCACCCCGCCGGCGAAATTCGTGCACGATCAGGTCGGACGGCGCGGACAGGCGCTGTCCTCGCTGGTCTCTGGCGGCTGTATCGTGTCCGGTTCGACGCTGCGCCGAACGCTGCTCTTTACCGGCGTGCGCGTGAATTCCTACGCGACCGTCGAGAACGCCGTCGTCCTACCCTATGTCGACGTTGGCCGCTCGGCGCGACTCACCAATGTCGTCGTTGACCGCGGCGTGCAGATCCCGCAGGGCCTTATCGTCGGGGAGGACCCGGAGTTCGACGCCGCGCGTTTCCGCCGCACCGAGGGCGGCGTCTGTCTCATCACCCAGCCGATGATCGACAGGCTCGGCGTATGAGTTCGCTGCGCGCGCTGGCCATCGCTTCGGAAATGGCGCCCTTCGTCAAGACCGGCGGACTCGCCGATGTCGTCGGCGCGCTGCCGCATGCGCTTGCCGCCGAAAACATCGAGCTGCGCACGCTCATTCCGGGCTATCCCGACGCACTCGCCGCGCTAGGCGCGGGCGAAACGGTTCTCGAATTCGATGATCTCTTCGGCGGCCCGGCCTGGATTCACGCGGCGCGGCATAATGGAGTCGCGATCTATACGTTGATCGCGCCACATCTTTATGCGCGCGAAGGCGGACTCTATACAGGACCGGACGGCGCCGATTATCCCGACAACGCCTTTCGATTCGCGGCGCTCGCCTGGGCCGGCGCGCAGATCGGGCTTGGCGCCCTCGATGGATTTACGCCAGACGTCGTGCATGCGCATGACTGGCAGGCGGCGCTTGCGCCGGCCTACATGCATTATGCGGAACGGCCGCGGCCGGCGACGATCGTCAGCATTCACAACATTGCCTTCCAGGGACAATTCCCCAAAGAACTGCTGGAGCCTTTGCGGCTGCCGCCGCGCGCGTTCAATATCGACGGCGTCGAATATTACGGCGCGATCGGTTTCCTGAAGGCCGGCCTGCAGCTCGCCGACCGCATCACCACGGTGTCGCCAAGCTATGCGCGCGAGATCGAGACGCCGGAATTCGGCATGGGCCTCGAGGGCCTGTTGTGCGCCCGCGCGGATCGCGTGAGCGGCATATTGAACGGCGTTGATGAAGAGACGTGGGATCCGGCGACCGACGCGCATCTCGCAACGCGCTATGATCATTGGAGCCTGCCGTCGCGCGCCAGGAACAAGGCGGCTTTGCAGAAACGTCTGCGACTGCGCGTCGATCCAGACGCCTTTCTTATCGGCGTCGTCAGTCGGCTGTCCTGGCAGAAGGGGCTCGACCTGCTGCTCGACGTTTTGCCGCAGCTGATGCGCGGACGCGCGCAACTCGCGCTGCTCGGCGCTGGAGATAAGACGCTTGAAGAGGGATTTGCGGCTGCAGAGGCGGCGCATCCGGGCCGCGTCGGCGTTCATATCGGCTATAGCGAAGAGCTTGCTCATATGATCCAGGCGGGCGCCGACGCCTTCCTCGTTCCGTCGCGCTTCGAGCCATGCGGACTGACGCAGCTCTATGCGCTACGCTACGGCGCCGTGCCGATCGTTTCACGCGTCGGCGGGCTGAAGGATACCATCGTCGACGCCAATGAGATGGCGCTGCAGGCCGACGTCGCGACCGGCCTGCAATTTTCGCCGACGACCGCCGAGGCGCTCGCCATCGCGCTGCGCGAAGCCGAACGTTTGTTCGGGGATGCCGAGACGTGGCGCAAGATTCAGGTCAACGGCATGAGAACGGACGTCTCCTGGCGCAATCCGGCGCGCCGCTATGCGAAGCTCTTTCGGGACGCGGTTGCCGCGAGAGTTGTGTGATTGTTTTGGCGACAAAGCCCCCTCCCTGTCCCTCCCCCGCTTTCGCGGGAGAGGGAACCCTTACGATCGGCGTAGCGCGCAGTCTGCGATATGCGCCGGGTCTCACCCCCTCTCCCGCAAGCGAAGCGCAGCGGGGGAGGGTTGGGGAGGGGGCATGATTGGCCGCGTCACCGATGGCGCGCCAGAGCCGCTCGGCGTCTCACCGGATGAGAGCGGCGCGAATGTCGCGGTGTTTTCCGCGCACGCCGAGGCGATCGAGATTTGTCTCTTCGATGATGCCGACGAAGAAATCGCCCGCATAAAATTGCCTGCCCGCAGCGGCGACGTTTTTCATGGCGATATCGAGGGCCTCAAAGAAGGCCAGCGCTATGGCTTTCGCGCCTATGGACCCGATGCGCCAGACGCCGGCCATCGCTTCAACCCTTCGAAACTTCTCGTCGATCCTTATGCGCTTGCGATCGATCGCGCCTTCACGCTGCATCCTTCGCTTTTCGACTATGGCGAGACGGCGCGCATCGACAGCGCCGCGCATCTGCCGAAAGCGATTGTCACCAAGCCAGTCCCCGCGGAGTCGCCGCGGCCGAAGCGTCCCTGGCGCGATACGGTCATCTATGAGCTTCACGTCAAGGGCTTCACCGCGACGCATCCCGACATTCCGCAACATCTGCGCGGGACCTTCGCCGGTCTCGCGCATGACGCTGCGATCGCATATCTGACGCGGCTCGGCGTCACGACGCTGGAGCTTTTGCCTTGCGCGGCGTGGATCGACGAGCGTCACTTGCCGCCGCTCGGGCTTTCCAATTACTGGGGCTACAATCCCATCGCCATGATGGCGCCCGACCCGCGTCTTGCGCCGGGCGGCTGGCGTGAAGTTCGCGAAGCCGTCGACAGGCTCCATGACGCCGGGCTCGAAGTTATTGTCGACGTCGTGTTCAACCATACCGGTGAAGGCGACGAATTCGGTCCGACAGTCTCGTTTCGAGGATTGGATAACGCCAGCTATTACCGGCTTGCCGACGACCGCGCGCATTACGTCAATGACTCGGCCTGCGGCAATGTTCTCGACTGCACGCGCGCGCCTGTCGTCCGGCTCATTATGGATGCGCTGCGCGCCTGGGCGCTTTATGGCGGCGTCGACGGCTTTCGCTTTGATCTGGCGACGACGCTCGCGCGTCGCCCCTCTGGGTTTGATCGCGACGCGCCATTTCTTTCCGCGATCTTGCAAGACCCGGTGCTGCGGGACTTAAAGCTCATCGCCGAACCCTGGGACATGGGCGCCGGCGGCTATCGGCTCGGCGATTTTCCCGAGCCTTTCGCCGAATGGAACGATCGCTATCGCGACGGCGCGCGCGGATTCTGGCGCGGCGACTCCTGCGGCGTCGCCGAGCTCGCGACGCGATTCGCCGGCTCGCAGGACCTCTTTGCGCGCAGGCGCCCATCCCGCAGCGTCAATTTCATTACGGCGCATGACGGCTTCACTTTGCGCGATCTCGTTTCCTACGCGCATAAGCACAATGAAGCGAATGGCGAAGAGAACCGCGACGGCGTAAACCACAATCTTTCCTGGAACAATGGCGTCGAAGGCGAGAGCGAAGACGCCGCGATCAACGCCAGACGCGCGCAGGACGTCCGCAACCTGCTCGCCACGCTGCTTTTCTCTCGCGGAACGCCGATGCTCGCCATGGGCTCGGAGCTGGGCAAGACGCAGTCCGGCAACAACAACGCTTATGCGCAGGACAATTCGCTTTCCTGGATCGATTGGGCGCGCGCAGACGAAGAACTGATCGAGACGACGGCGAATCTCATCGCGCTGCGCAAGCGACACGCGGCATTGCGCGAAGACCGTTTTCTCGACGGCGCGCCGCATGACGCGACGCTCATCTCCGACGTCGAATGGCTGCGTCCTGACGGCGCGCCGATGCGCGAAGACGACTGGCGCGACGGCGATGCGCAAACGCTTGTCGTCGCGCTTTATACCGAAGGCGATCGCGTCGTCGTCATTCTACATCGCGGCGCTGACGAGATCATCGTGCGCCCGCCGCCCGCTCGCGACAATCGCGGTTGGACATTGGCGTTCAATTCGGCGAAGGATGGCGCAAGCGAAGACATCGAAGAAATCCTCCGTATGACGCGGCGCTCTGTCGCGCTTCTCGTCGAGGAAAGGCACGTGCGGCGCCGGTCTTCTGCGCCAGTATCGGAAGAGATTATCTCGCGTCTCGCCGAGGCGACGGGCGTCGAAAGACAATGGCGCGACGTTGACGGCGCGCTGCATAACGTTCCCCGCGAGACGGTCTGCGCGCTGCTGGCGCAATTGGGCTTTCCGGCAAACACGTTCGATGACGCGCGCGACAGTCTCGCGCGGCTTTCCGACTTTCGCGACAGACGCGCGCCGCCAGCGAGTCTGTCGGCGCAGGAAGGCAAGTCCTTCGCCTTTCGACTCGCCGCACGCAACGGCCGCACGCCAGGTTGGATCGTCGTCACGCAAAAAGACGGCAGCTGTTCGCGCATCGCTTTGCGCGCGGAGAACGCCGCGCCGGTCACATGGCGCGGACTGGATGGCCGGCGTTGCGACGGCGTCGAGGCGCGTCTGCCGCCGTTTCCGGCTGGACGCCATCATTTGTCGCTAGACAATGGCGAAACCTGTGCGCTCACCGTCGCGCCGGCGGGTTGCTATCTGCCTGACGACGCGCGCCGCGCGTTTGGCCTCTCCGCGCAGCTCTATTCCGTGCGCCGTGAGGGCGATCAGGGGATCGGCGACTTCTCGACGCTCGCGGAACTCGCGCGCGCTGGCGCCAAAGCCGGCGCGGCGCTCATCGCGATCAATCCGCTGCACGCCCTGTTTGCGCAAGATCGTACGCGCGTCAGCCCGTACTATCCGTCCGACCGGCGTTTCGTCGATCCGCTCTATATCGATGTCGCTGATTTGGGGCGCATGCTCGGCGCGCCGATTGATGTCGACGAGAGCGCCGCGGCGGCTCTCAGCGTCGCCGCGGATGTCGACTATCCCGGCGTTCATGCGCTGAAAATGGCGACGCTCGAACGCGCCTTCGCCGTCTTCCTTGATCTCTCGCGCCGCCAGCCGAACGCCGCGCCCGCCGCATCGTTCCAGCGCTTCATTGACCAGGGCGGGACGGCTCTCGCGCGTTTCTGCGTCTTCGAGGCGATCAGCGAAGCGCGCAACGGCCAAAGCTGGCGGATGTGGCCGCAAGAGCTGCGGGAGGCGCGCGATGCGGCGCTAAGCGCCTTCGCGAGCGAACATGCGACGCGCGTTCAATTCCACCAGTTTCTGCAATGGCTCGCCGATGCGCAATTCGCACATGCGGCGCAGGAGGCGCGCGCGGCAGGACTGTCGCTTGGCTTCTGCCGCGACCTCGCCATTGGCGCGGCGCCCGACGGCGCAGAGTGTTGGAGCCGCGCGGCAAGTTTCGTGGACGGCTTCTCGATCGGCGCGCCGCCCGACGCTTTCAGTCGGGAAGGCCAGAATTGGGGATTGCCGCCGCCAAATCCGATCGAATTGGAGAAAAGCGGCGGCGCTGATTTCGCGGAGCTGCTGCGCGCCAACATGCGCCACACGGGCGCGCTGCGCATCGATCACGTCATGGGCCTGGCGCGGCTTTTCGTCATTCCGGACGGCGAAAAGCCCGCCGCGGGCGCCTATCTCAGCTATCCGTTCGAGACCTTGCTGGGGCAACTGGCGCTCGAAAGCCGACGCGCGCGATGCGTGGTCGTTGGCGAAGATCTCGGCACGGCGCCCTGGGGCTTTCGCGAGCGCATCGCGCGCGCCGACGTGCTGAGCTACCGGGTTCTATGGTTCGAACGTTCGGGCGAGGGCTTCGCGCCGCCGGCGTTCTATCCCAAGAAAGCCATGGCCTGCGTTTCGACGCATGATTTGCCGACGCTCGAAGGCTGGTGGGCCGAGGCGGACATCGCCGAGAAGGAAGCTCTGGGGCTGATCGCGCCCGACACGGCCGAAGCCGCTCGCGCCGCGCGCCGCGCGGAAAAGAACGCGCTGCTCGATGCGTTGCGCGCGCAGGCGCTGATCGACGATGGGCGCCGTTCTTCGGACGCCTTCGACGACGCATTGGCGCTGGCGCTCCATGCGTTCATCGCGCGCACGCCGTCCTTGCTCGCCATGGCGCAACTCGATGACCTTGCAGGGGAAAGGTTTGCGATCAATTTGCCCGGCACAGATCGCGAACGCTTGAACTGGCGACGCAGGCTGCCAGAATCGATCAACGCGCTCGTTGATTCGCGCCGCGCCCGCGCGATCCTCTCCGGGCTTTGCCGCAATGTGGACGCGATTCCCGGGGCATATCGGCCTCCGGGCGAAATTGATGCCGCGGACGGACATGAGCGTTTCGAGCATGGCGGGTAACGAAGCCACCGAGCGCGGGCTCATCTCTGCGGCGCTCTTTGCCATTTCATTTGCATTTTCCGCGCATGCCGAACAGCAGGGTCCGGACGCAAAAGACATTTCGTCAAAGCAACAAGAATTGCGCGGCGTCGAAGACACGATGGGCGCCGCACAGGAGCGCGCGCGTCGACTCGAAGAGCAGCTTGTCGATCACGCCGCCGCGCGCGAAAGGCTGAATGGCGCGCTCATCGAAGCGACGCTGGGGCTGCAGGAGACGGAAGGGCGCGCGGCTGAAATAGAAGAGCGGCTTTCGACGCTTACCGAGAGCGAGGGCAAGATCGTCGCTTCGCTCGAGAGCCGCCGCGGATTGATCATGGAGATTCTTACGGTCCTGCAGCGGATGGGCCGGAAACCGCCGCCGGCGCTGATCGCGCGCCCCAACGAAATTCTCGAGGCCGTCCGGGCGTCGCTCGCGCTCGGCGCGCTGTTGCCGCAAATGCGCGCCGAAGCGCGGCAGCTGCAGCGCGATCTTTCGGAACTCGAGCAGGTGCGCGATGGCGTTCGGCGTGAGCGTGAACGTCTCGCGGAGCAGCAAGCGAGTCTTAAGGCTCAGCGCGAGAGGCTCGCGCCGATGATCGCCGAACGTCAGGACGCGCTTTCCACCGCGCAAAGCGCCTTGCAGGCGGAGACGGAGCGGGCGCGCGCGCTGGCGCAGCGCGCCACAAGCCTCAAGGACCTGATCTCGCGTATGGAGGCGGACAGCGCAGCGGCGCGGCGCGCGGCGGAGGCGGCGCGCAAGGCCGACGAGGAGCGCGCCAAAGCTCAAGCGAGCCTTTCCGAGCGAGAGCGGCTCAAAGCGTTGTCTGCGCCGTTCAAGGATCCGGCGCGGCTTGCGCCCGCCGTCGCCTTCATCGATCTCAAAGGCCGGCTGCCGGCGCCGGCCGCGGGACCGGTCGTGCGGCGTTTCGGCGCGCCCGACGGTTCTGGGGGCAAGGAAAAGGGCCTGTCGATCGCGGCGCGCGAAAACGGCGTCGTTATCGCCCCTTGCGACGGATGGATCGCTTTTTCAGGGCCTTACCGAAGTTATGGACAACTCTTGATCATTAATGCCGGCGGCGGTTATTATGTGGTCCTGGCCGGCATGAGTCGCACCAATGTGAACGTGGGACAGTTCGTTCTCGCAGGTGAGCCGGTTGCCAGCATGGGAGACGGAGCCGCGCAAACCGCGGCGACCATCGCAATCGGCGCGAAACAACCCATTCTATATGTTGAGTTCCGCAAGGACGGAGCGTCAATCGACTCGGGCCCATGGTGGGCAAAGTCAGACAGTCGGAAGGTCGGCGGATGATTCGCAAAACAGCCCTTATCGCCACAGGAATTGCTATTGGAGCGGGATGCGCCACGCTCGGCCAGCAGGCGCGCGCCGTCATCGGCGCTCCCGCTCAAGCCGCTTCCGCCGACACTTATAAGAATCTCAGCCTTTTTGGCGACGTGTTCGACAAGGTGCGCGCCGACTATGTCGAGAAGCCCGATGAGCAGAAGCTCGTCGAAAACGCCATCAATGGCATGCTGACCTCGCTCGACCCGCATTCGAGCTACCTTGACGCTAAGGCCTTCAAGGACATGCGGACTCAGACCGAAGGCAAGTTTGGGGGCCTCGGCATCGAGGTCACCCAGGAAGACGGACTCGTGAAGGTCGTCACGCCGATCGACGACACGCCCGCGTCCCGCGCCGGGATCATGTCCGGCGACCTGATCGGCGCCATCGACGACGAGACCGTGCAGGGCATGACCCTCAATCAGGCCGTCGACAAAATGCGCGGCGCGATCAACACGCCTGTCAAGCTGACGCTGTTCCGCGGCAAGAACAAGGACAAGGTCGAGGTCAAACTGGTCCGCGCCGAGATCCACATCAAATCCGTGCGCTCGCGTAAACAGGGCGACGACATCGCCTATGTCCGTATTTCGCAGTTCAACGAGGAGACGGCGGAGGGCCTGCGCAACGCCATGGCCAAGGCGCAGCAGGAGATCCCGGCGGACAAGTTCAAAGGCTACATCCTCGATCTGCGCAACAATCCGGGCGGCTTGCTGGATCAGTCCATCCAGGTCGTCAATTCCTTCATCGACAAGGGCGAGATCGTGTCGACGCGCGGCCGCAACGCCGATGAAACCCAGCGCTACAACGCCCGCGGCTCCGGCGATCTGTCGAAGGGCAAGCCTGTCGTCGTGCTGATCAACGGCGGTTCGGCTTCGGCGTCCGAAATCGTCGCCGGCGCTTTGCAGGATCACAAGCGCGCGACGCTGATCGGGACGCGCTCGTTCGGCAAGGGCTCGGTGCAGACGATTATCCCGCTGGGCGGCTCCAGCGGCGCGCTGCGGCTGACGACGGCGCGCTATTACACGCCGTCCGGCCGCACGATCCAGGCTAAGGGCATCGATCCCGACATGATCATCCTGCAGGACGTGCCGGACGAGCTCAAGGGCAAGGACGACACCAAGGGCGAAGCGTCGCTCAAGGGCCATCTCAAGACTGGCGACGAGGAAAAGACCGGTTCGCAGGCCTATGTCCCGCCGGATGAGGCGAAGGACAAGCAGCTCAACGCCGCGGTCGAGCTTCTGCACGGCAAGCCGAGAGCGCAAATTCTCGCCGACCAGACCAAGGAGGTCGCCAAGGACACGACCAAGCCGCCGTCCAAGACCGCCAATTGACGCTGATGGCCGTGCGGCTTAGACGGTCGGCGGGAGTTGCCGGCGATCGATGAGCTTTCTGTCCACTTACGCTAATCCAACGCGCTTTCTGCGTTTTGCAGAACGCGCGTTGCCATGGCTTTCGGGCGCCACGGCGCTTCTGCTGACGATCGGGCTCTACGGCGCCTTCACGGCGCCGCCCGATTATCAGCAGGGCGAAACCGTCCGGATCATGTACATCCATGTACCGTCCGCCTGGCTGGCCATCTTCGCCTATGTCGTGATGACCTCGGCGTCGCTCGGCGTTCTGGTGTGGCGTCATCCCCTCGCCGACGCAGCGCAGAAAACCGCCGCCAATCTCGGCGCCGCCTTCACCTTCATCTGCCTCGTCACCGGCTCGCTTTGGGGCAAGCCGATGTGGGGGACGTTCTGGGTGTGGGACGCGCGCCTCACCTCGATGCTGGTTCTTTTTCTTCTCTATCTTGGTCTCATCGCCGTCAGGCAGACGATGGACGACACGCCGCGCGGCGCGCGCATCGCGGCGATCATGACGCTCGTCGGCGCCATCGACATCCCGATCATCAAATATTCGGTCGATTGGTGGAACACTTTGCACCAACCGGCCTCGGTGTTTCGCATTGACGGACCGGCGATCTCCGGATCGATGCTGTGGCCGCTCATCGTCATGGCGCTCGCCGCGACGCTGCTGTTTTTGACGCTGCATATCATGGCGATCCGCAACGAAATCCTGCGCCGGCGTCTCGCGCGCCTCTCGATGCAAGCCGTCCGCGCCGGCGAAATCGCCGGCAATGAGAGCATGGAGGCGGCGGAATGAGCGGCCACTGGTTCTATATCGCCGCCGCCTATGGCGTGACGGCCGCAACGCTTGGCGTCGTGACCTTGCGCATCGTCCTCGACTATCGCCGCCTGCGCGCGGCGCTGGCGCGCTTTGGCGCGGCGGGCGCGCGCGATGATGGAGAGGGCGCGTGAGCGACGCTGTCGCGCCGCGCTCGGCGCTGCGCTTTCTGCCGCTCGCGCTCTTCGCGCTGCTGGCGCTGGTCTTCCTTGTGCGGCTCTTCTCCGGCGACGCGTCGCGCATCCCCTCGGCGCTGATCGGCAAGCCCGCGCCGGAATTCGATCTGCCGGCGCTTGAAGGACTGGCCGGCGTTCCCGGTCTCTCGACCGGAGATTTGCGCAAGGGTCACGTGAGCCTCGTCAATGTCTTCGCCAGCTGGTGCGGACCCTGCCGACAGGAGCATTCGGCGCTTATGGCGATCGCCGGCGATCAAGCGCTCAAGGCCAAGGGCGTCGAGCTCTATGGGCTTTCCTACAAGGATGAGACCGCCAAGGCGTTAGGCTTCCTTGAGGAGGGCGGCAATCCTTTCGCGCGCGTCGGCGTCGATCCTGCCGGCCGCACGGCGATCGACTTCGGCGTTTATGGCGTGCCGGAGACGTTCGTGATCAGGGGCGACGGAACCATCGCCTATAAATTTGTCGGACCGCTGACGCCTTCGGCCATCGCGACGACGCTCATTCCCGAAATCGAAAAGGCGATGGCGGGCGGGGCGGCCATGACGCGCTGAACGCTTAGCGCGCGCGGATTATGGCGCTCTGAGGAAGAGGCCGACGGTCAGCGCCGCGCCGACCACGATGATGAAGATGCGCAGGATTTTTTCGTCGATGTGATGGATCAGGCGGGCGCCGGCGACGCCGCCGATCGTCGCGCCCGCGCTCGTCACCAGCGCCTGTGGCCAGTGCAGATCCGGCGAGAACAGGAAGATCGCGACGGCGGAGGCGTTCATGACGCCAGCCAGAACATTTTTGGTGGCGCTGGCGACGCGCACGCCCTGTCCGGCCATGGTCAGCGCGGCGACCATGAGGAAGCCGATGCCGCCGCCGAAATAGCCGCCGTAAACCGAAATCAGAAATTGCGCGAGCCCCGCGCCGGGCGCGCTCAGGTGCCCATGCGTGTCGCCTGATTTGCGAAAGAAACTGCCCCAGGCGAAGACCACGGTCGCAAACAGCACGAGCCATGGCACGAGACGCGCGAAGAGACCGCGCGGCGTGCCAAGCAACACCGCCGCGCCGACGGCGCCGCCGACGATGCTGATCACGAACAGCGTGCGGAGCGAAAGCCCATTGGCGCCCCTGGCGTGCTTGCGGCCGGTCCAGCCGGTCGCGACCTGCGCCGGAAACAGCGCCGCGCATGACGTGATATTGGCGGCCAGCGCGTCCATGCCTGTGAACATCAGGGTGGGAAGCGTGAGGAAGGAGCCGCCGCCGGCAAGCGCATTCTGCGCGCCCGCCCAGGTCGCTACAGCGAACAGCAGAATGTAGGTCATGCGCGCCTATGTCAGTTCGCGCGGCTCAAATCAAGCGGGCCGACTCCATCATCAGTCCCGCCGCGAGAAGCCGTATCAGCACGCTGAGCTGCTCATCCAGTAATTTTGGCGGGGTCTCAGCAATCTTCTCCTCGAGCCCCAGCGCCACGACTCCGTGCACGGCCGAAAACAGCGTGCGCGCGAGCGCGGCGCGCGCCGTCGCGTCCCTGCCCGGCAGCAGTTGCGCAAGCGGCGCGTCCAACCGACTGAACAGGCGGTTGCGCGCATCCGCATACCAGGCCGGCACGGGCGCGCCAGGGGGCAATCGGTGCTCGAACAGCGCGCGCCAGCTCGGCTCGTCTTTTCTCGCGAAGCTCAGATAGGCGCGCGCCATGGCTTCCAGCGCCAGCTCCGCCTCTGCGTCCACGAACGCTGCGTCGAGCGCGGCCTCCAGACGCGCCAGGGTGCGCGCATTGACCCGCAGGATCAGCTCGTCGAGGTCATGAAAAGCGGTATAGATCGCGCCGAGCGCGCAACCGGCCGCGGCGGCGAGATCGCGCGCCTTAAGTCCGGCGAGACCCTGCGTCGCCACCGTCTCCTGCGCGATGTCGATAAGCCGGTCACGCAATTGCGTCCGGCGGTCGGCTCCCGCGTCGGCGTTCTTCTCGTTCAAGGAGCGTCTCCCAATTCGTTATGAACGTCGTTCATTTTTCTATTGACGGCAGAGCAAAAGCGCTGCAGTCTCCATATTGAACACAGTTCATGGCGAAAGGCTGACCATCAACCCGATCGCAACGCCCATTGCAACGCGCCCGACTTGACCGATCCTTAAGGGTCATCGGCGAAAGTCACGACGCATCTCCCGGAAGCTTCGATATGACGCATTCGCTTCTCGCTTCGCGGCGTTTCGCGCCATTGTTTTGGCGTCAGTTCTTCGCGGCCTTCAACGACAACTTCTTGAAGAACGCTCTAGTGCTCCTGATCCTGGCGCACGTGGCAGAGACCGGCGCGTCGCTTGTCACGCTCGCCGGCGCGGCCTTCATCGCGCCGTTTTTTCTTCTGTCGGCGATCGGCGGCGAGATGGCCGATAAATATGACAAGGCGCGCGTCGTGCGCTGGATCAGCGTCGCGGAGATCGCCGTCGCAGCATTGTCCGCGACCGGCTTTCTGTTCGCCAATATCCCCACGCTCTTTGGCGCGCTCATTCTCTTTGGCGTCACCGGCGCGCTGTTCGGTCCCGTCAAATACGGCATCTTGCCCGACCATCTGACGCGCGAGGAACTTCCGGCGGGCAATGCGCTCGTCGAGAGCGCGACCTTTTTCGCAATTCTCAGCGGCACGGTCGCCGGCGGCATGGCGTTGCATGTCGGCGACGGGGTGATCCTCGCCGCGGGAGTCATGGGCGTCGCGGTCCTGGCGCTTGGCGCGGCGTGGCTCATTCCCCCCACGGGGCGCGGCGATCCCAATCTCGCGATCGACGCCAATGTCTTCCGCTCAACCTTCAAATTGCTGCGGCATCTGCGCGGTCAACCAGAACTGCGGCGGCTTGCCGTGGTGACGAGCCTCTTCTGGCTGTTCGGCTCCATCGCCATGTCGTTGACGCCCTCGCTCATCACTCAGACGCTGCATGGCGCGGAGATTCTCGTCAGCATTCATCTGGCGCTGTTCGCCGTCGGCATCGCTATCGGATCGGGGCTCGCCGCCTTCCTGCTCAAGGGCAAGATCGTGCTGCTGCCGTGCGCCGTCGGCGCGGCGCTTGTCGCTTTTGGGTCGGCGGACCTCGGCCTCGCGCTGCTCCTTTCGAATGCGCCAGATGCCGCGACGGCGCTGTCGCCGGAGGCCTATTTCGCTCAACCGCTCGCGTGGCGCGCCGCGATCGATCTTTCACTGCTCGCGGTCGCCGGCGGCCTGATGATCGTTCCGTCCTTCGCCGCCATTCAGGTGCAGAGCGCGCCTCAGCAGCGCGCCCGCACCATCGCCGCGGTGAATGTGCAGAACGCCGCCTTCATGGCGCTCGGCGGCGTCGGGGTGGCGGGTTTGCAGAGCTTGGGCGTCTCTTTCGCTGCGCTGCTGATTGGCCTCGCCGTCGTCTCGCTCGTCGCCTCGATCTGGATCGTCAAGGCGGTCGTCGCGTCGCCTTTGCAGGATCTGCTCTCGATCTATTTTCGCGCCTTCTACCGTCTCGAGGCGAAGGGACTGGAAAATTTCGAGAAGGCGGGCCCCAATCCGATTGTCGCGCTCAACCATGTGAGCTTTCTCGACGCCGCGGCGATTTTCGCCGTCATGCCAAAGCAGCCGGTCTTCGCCGTTGACCGCGCGATCTCGAAGACATGGTGGGCGAAGCCGTTTTTGAAATTCATGCGCGTGATCCCGCTCGATCCAGCCAATCCGCTTGGCGCGCGCGCGCTCATCAATGCGGTCAAGGACGGGAACCCGCTTGTCATCTTCCCGGAAGGCCGGCTGACGGTCACCGGCAGTCTGATGAAGGTCTATGACGGGGCGGGGCTGATCGCGGAGAAATCCGGCGCGATGGTCGTCCCGGTGCACATCGACGGCGCCGAGGCGACAATGTTCTCGCGGCTGACCCGCGAACAGGCGCGCCGGCGCTGGTTTCCGAAATTCACGCTCACCGTGCTCGAACCTATCCGCCTGACGGTCGATGACGCGCTGAAAGGCAAGGCGCGGCGGATGGCGGCCGGCGCGGCGCTCTATCAGATCATGTCGGATCTCGTCTTTCGCGCCACAAACGTCGATCGCACGTTGTTCGACGCCGTCGTTGAAGCTGCGCGTGCGCACGGGCTGTCGCGCGTCGCTCTCGAAGACCCGATCGCCGGCAAGCTCAGCTATCGCAGGCTGCTGATCGGGACGCGCGCACTCGCCGGCAAGATCGCGCGCATTGGGAGGCCGGGCGACGCGATCGGACTGATGCTGCCGAACGCCAATGGCGCGGGAATAGCGTTCCTCGCGGTCATTTCGGCCGGCCGCGCGCCGGCGATGATCAATTTCACCGCTGGCGCCGCCAATATTCTGGCGGGCTGCGAGGCGGCACAGGCGCGGACGATTTTGACGTCGCGCGGCTTCATCGAGAAAGCCAAGCTCGAAAAGCTCGTCGCTGCGCTCGAAGAGAAAGTTGCGCTCGTCTATCTTGAAGATATCCGCGCGCAGGTCTCCTTCGCCGACAAGCTCGACGCCTTCAGGCGGTTCCGCAAGCCCGTCGCCCCGCGCCAGGCCGAGGAGATGGCGGCGATACTATTCACCTCGGGTTCGGAAGGCGCGCCGAAGGGCGTCGCCTTGTCGCATCGAAACATGCTCGCCAATGCGGCGCAGGCCGCCGCGCGCATCGACTTCGGACGCACGGACAAGGTCTTCAACGTCCTGCCGATGTTCCATTCCTTCGGACTGACGGTCGGCTTCACGCTGCCGCTGACCTCCGGCGTTCCGATCTATCTTTATCCCTCGCCCTTGCACTATCGCATCGTGCCGGAGCTCGTTTACGGCTCAAACGCCACGATTCTTTTCGGGACGGACACTTTTCTCGCCGGTTACGCGCGCCCGGCGCACGCTTATGACTTCCGGTCGATCCGTTATGTGGTCGCCGGCGCCGAGCCGGTGAAGCAATCGACGCGCGATCTCTGGATGGAGAAGTTCGGCGTCCGCATCCTTGAAGGCTATGGGGTGACGGAAGCGTCGCCGGTCCTCGCGCTCAACACGCCGATGTTCAACAGATTCGGCTCCGTCGGACGGCTGATGCCGGGCGTGGAACATCGGCTCGAACCGGTTCCAGGCGTGGAGGACGGCGGAAGGCTCCTGGTGCGCGGGCCGAACGTGATGATGGGCTATCTCAAGATCGATAAGCCCGGAGTGGTGCAGCCGCCGGAGAACGGCTGGCACGACACGGGCGATATCGTCACGATCGACGCGCAGGGCTATGTGACGATCAAGGGTCGCGCCAAGCGCTTCGCCAAGGTCGGCGGCGAGATGGTGTCGCTCGCGGCGATTGAACAACTCGCGTCGGAACTTTGGCCCGACGCGCTGTCGGCGGCGGCGACCGAGATCGATCCGCGCAAAGGCGAGAGAATCATTCTCGTTACGCAGCGCAAGGACGCGACGCGCGCCGATTTCCAAGCCTACGCCAAATCCAAGGGCGCGTCGGACCTGATGATTCCGGCGGAAATCATGCTCGTCGAGCATGTGCCGCTTCTGGGCTCCGGCAAGCTCGATTTCGCGGCGGTGACCAAAATGGTGCGCGAGCGCGGGCGCTATATTCTGTCCAATCCGCGCCTGCCCAATGGTCTGCAGGGGCGCATCGACGGAAACGCCGCTGCGTCTGCGTGAAATTCCGAGAATTTAAATTCTTGATCGCGCTGCGGTCCTCGCCCTTCGAGACGCCGCCATTCGGCGGCTCCTCAGGATGAGGACCGCAGGGGCTCTCACAAGATTGGACCCTGAACAACGGGTCACTTAGCGAAACCAAAGGCCCCTCATCCTGAGGAGCCCTCGAAGAGGGCGTCTCGAAGGACGAGGGGACCTTGCGCATCTTCATGACTCGATGAGCCACGCCCGCATTCGTCGAAGACGCCCAACTGGCCTGCGCGTCCCGAGCGCGCGCAAAAAGCGCCACGCCACGCGCCCGCCGCCAATCTCTCAAGGTCTTGATTAATACGTCCGCGCTTGCTTTATCGCGGCGCAATAACTTTCTCGGGAGCTGCGCCTCATGTCGACTTGGCCAAACTACGGCAAAATCACCGGTCCGATCGTGCTGATCGGCTTCGGCTCCATCGGCCGAGGCATTTTGCCGCTGATCGAGCGCCATTTCGATTTCGACAAATCGCGCGTCACCGTCATCGACCCGGTCGATACGCATCGCCGTCTGCTCGACGAGCGCGGCATCGCTTTTCTTCAAACCAGGTTGACGCCGGAGAACTACCGCGACGTCTTGACCCCGCTGCTGACCAAGGGCGGAGGCCAGGGCTTTATCGTCAATCTCTCGGTCGACGTTTCTTCGCTCGCGATCATGAAACTCGCGCGCGAATTGAACGCGCTATGCGTCGACACGGTGGTGGAGCCATGGCCGGGCTTCTACTTCGACAAGACCATGTCCAATGAAGCGCGCACCAATTATGCGCTGCGCGAGACGGTGCTCGAAGAGCGCCGCAAGAATCCGGGGGGACCGACGGCGGTTTCCTGCGTCGGCGCCAATCCCGGCATGGTGTCATGGTTCGTCAAGCAGGCGCTCGTTGATATCGCGCGCGACACTGGGGCCTTCGACAAGGAGCCGGCAACGCGCGCCGAATGGAGCGCGCTTGCTCAAAAGCTCGGGGTCAAGGGCGTCCATATCGCCGAACGCGACACGCAGCGCGCGCGCGATCCGAAGCCGCGTGACGTCTTCGTCAACACCTGGTCGGTCGAAGGCTTTGTCTCCGAGGGCCTGCAGCCCGCCGAACTCGGCTGGGGCACGCATGAAAAATCTTTGCCCGACATCGGCCGCACGCATCCGACCGGCTGCGGCGCGGCGATCTATCTGCTGTCGCCCGGCGCCAATACGCGCGTGCGCTCATGGTGCCCGACGCCGGGGCCGCAATATGGCTTCCTCGTCACCCATAATGAGTCGATCTCGATCGCGGACTATCTCACCCTGCGCGACGATAAGGGTCAGGCGACCTATCGTCCGACCTGTCACTACGCCTATCATCCCGCCGACGCCGCCGTGCTTTCGCTGCACGAGATGTTCGGCGCCGCCGGCAAGATGCAGGAGAGCTGGAAGATTCTCGACGAACACGAGATCGTCGATGGAATCGACGAACTCGGGGTCCTGCTCTACGGCCACGCCAAAAACGCCTATTGGTATGGTTCGCAACTCTCGATCGAGGAGACTCGCGATCTCGCGCCCTATCAGAACGCCACCGGACTTCAGGTGAGTTCGGCGGCGCTCGCCGGCATGGTCTGGGCGCTGGAGAATCCGCAGGCGGGAATCGTCGAAGCCGATGAGGTCGACTACAAGCGCTGCCTCGACGTGCAGCTACCGTATCTCGGCCCGGTGAAGGGCTATTACACGGATTGGACGCCGCTCGAGGGGCGTCCCGGGTTGTTCCCTGAGGATATCGACGAAAGCGATCCGTGGCAGTTCAAAAACATTCTGGTGCGCTAGGGCGCCTCAAGCGCAGAATTAGGAGGCGCGCCGTCGAGAGTCGGCGCGCTTTTTTTTGTTCGGAAGGCCGCTTGCGCCAATATCATGTTCTCTATATGTTCTGGCTAGCGTCAGTTCTGAGCGGTCGCCACGGCGATGCTCGGGCAGCGCTGGACAGAGGTTGCGAACATGGGTGCGGCTCAGGCATCGACAGAGATAAAGGGCGCGCCGCTGCCGATCGACGCCGCGGCCCTCGTCGACGCCGAGCGCCGGCGTGGGCGCGGGGCGCTGTCGAAGCGCAGCGGCCGCTTCGAAAAGGAGACGCGCGAGGAGGCCGACGACGGCTGGGGGTCGCTCGAGAGCCTGCAGGCGCTCAAGACCAATTTCCACGTCGAGAAGCCGCGCACGATCATCACCAGGAATGATTCGCCGGACATTTCGTTCGATCGCTCGATCAATCCGTATCGCGGCTGCGAGCATGGCTGCGTCTATTGCTTCGCGCGGCCGACGCACGCCTATATGGGCTTCTCGCCCGGCCTCGATTTCGAGACCGAGATCTTCGTCAAGGAAGGCGCGGCGCAGCTTCTCGAACGCGAATTGTCGGCGCCGCGCTATGTCCCCAAGACGATCGCCATCGGCACCAACACCGATCCCTATCAGCCCGCCGAGAAGAGCCATCGAATCATGCGTTCGATCCTCGAGGTGCTGGCGCGCGCCAATCATCCGGTCGGCATCGTGACGAAGTCCGCGCTCGTGCTGCGCGACCTCGATCTGCTTGCGCCAATGGCGGCCAAGGGCCTCGCGAAGGTCGCGATCTCGGTGACGACGCTCGACCGCAAGCTCGCGCGCCTCATGGAGCCGCGCGCCGCGACGCCCGAGCTGCGGCTTGATGCGCTCGAGAAGCTCAGCGCCGCCGGCGTGCCGACGGCGGTGATGACGGCGCCGATCATTCCCGCCATCAATGACGACGAGATCGAGCGGATCTTGACTCGGGCGCACGCCGCCGGGGCCCGCGAGGCGGGCTATGTGCTGCTGCGCCTGCCGCTCGAACTGCGCGATCTCTTCACCGAATGGCTGGCGGCGCATTTTCCTGACAGGGCCCGCCGAGCCCTCGCGCTCGTGCGCTCGACGCGAGACGGCAAGCTTTACGATCCTTCCTTCGGGACCCGCATGAAAGGCGAGGGGCCCTACGCCTGGATGATCGGCCGGCGTTTTGAGCTCGCGGCGACACGGTTAGGATTCACGCAGAAAACCAGGCTGCGAACGGATCTGTTCGAGCCGCCGCGCCGCGCGCCGCAGCAGCTCAGCCTGTTCTGAGCCCATCTTGGGCTCGTCTCCGGCGAGCTCATCGCGCTTGCGCGGCCGAGAATTCTTTGGACGCCGCCGCAAGCGCCGTCTTTCCGGTTGCCAGCCGCCCGCCCTCCGCGCTTTATTCGCTGCGCGGTCCTGCACTGACGCCACCGTCGCGCAGAACCCATAGCGATCCGCCCGGGGGAGCGTTTGTGACGGCCAAGGGGCCTCATTTTCGGCTGGAAGCCCAGCTGCGCCGGAAAGGCGTCTGGCCGATCGCCGGCGTCGACGAAGTCGGACGCGGGCCGCTCGCCGGACCGGTTGCGGCGGCGGCGGTGATTCTCGATCCCGAACGACGGCCGCGCGGGCTCGATGATTCGAAGGCGCTGAACCAGGCGCAGCGCGAAGAAGCGTTTGAGCGCATCATGGCCAGCGCGCTCGCCGTGAGCGTCGCCTTCGTCGCCCCCGCCGAAATTGATCGCATCAATATCCGCCAGGCGTCGCTCGCGGCGATGGCGCGGGCCGTCGCCGGCCTTTCCCAGGCTCCGGCCTATCTTCTCATCGACGGCAACGACCGGCCGCCGGTCAACTGTCCCTGCCAGCTGATCATCAAGGGCGACGCGACCGCGCTATCTATCGCCGCCGCCTCGATCGTCGCCAAGGTCGCCCGCGACGCCATGATGCGCCGCCTCGCCGTCCATTACCCGCACTATGGTTTTGAGACCAATGTCGGCTACGCCGTGCAGCATCACCTCGACGCGCTGGCGCTGCATGGCGCGAGCCCGGCGCACCGCGTCAGCTTCGCGCCCGTGCGCGGCGCGTGAGGCCTTCGTCAACTATTCGCTAACCTTTTTATTTCTTTAAGACTTCCGTTCGAAAAAGAGACGTCGGCGTTTTGCCAATCTAAACGCCCCCTTTACCTCCCTCCTTCACTATCTCGCATGTTGGTTGCGTTGATGGTGTTCAGTTCATGCGTAGCGCGCGCGTCGGGGCGGCTCGCCTCAAAGCCCGAAATCAGGTCACGCGTATCGGGCGCACAAATGAAGGGCCGCTCCGCGCGACGGCGCGCAACGAAATCCTGTGCGGCGACTGCGTCGCATCGATGGAGCGACTGGCGCAGGAGAGCGTCGATCTCGTCTTCGCCGATCCGCCCTATAATCTCCAGCTCGCCAATCGTCTGCATCGCCCGGATCAAAGTCTCGTCGATGCGGTCGATAATGACTGGGACAAATTCGCCAATTTCGCCGCCTATGACGCCTTCACGCGCGACTGGCTCGCGCAGGCGCGCCGGGTGATGAAGCCCTCCGCGACGATTTTCGTGATCGGCTCCTACCATAATATCTTTCGCGTCGGCGCGATCATGCAGGATCTCGGGTTCTGGATCCTGAACGACATCGTCTGGCGTAAGAACAATCCGATGCCGAATTTTCGCGGCCGGCGCTTCACCAACGCCCATGAGACGATGATCTGGGCGGCGCGCGACCAAAGCGCCAAGAACTACACCTTCAATTACGAGGCGCTGAAGGCGGCGAACGAGGATTGCCAGGTTCGCTCCGACTGGCTCCTGCCGATCTGCGGCGGGACAGAGCGTCTCAAGGATGGCGCGGGCCATAAGACCCATCCGACGCAAAAGCCGGAAGCGCTGCTCGCGCGCGTCATTCTTGCCGCGTCAAAACCCGGCGATCTGGTGCTTGATCCCTTCTTTGGCACGGGAACAACGGGCGCCGTCGCCAAGCGCTTAGGCCGCGACTGGCTCGGCATCGAGCGCGACGGCGATTACCGAGCCGCAGCGCGTGCGCGGATCGCGGCGATCGAACCTTTGCCGAATGAAACGGTCGCGACAGCCCCGTCCAAGCGCACGGAGCCGCGCGTCGCTTTCGTGAGCCTCGTCGAAGCGGGACTCATCGCGCCGGGCGCGACGCTCGTTGACGCCAGGCGGCGCCATCGCGCAGTGGTGCGCGCCGACGGCGCGCTGTCGCTGTCTGGCTTCGTCGGCTCGATCCATAAGACCGGCGCGCTGGCGCAGGGCCTGCCGGCCTGCAACGGCTGGACCTTCTGGCACTACGAAGAAAAGGGCGCTCTCATGCCGATCGACGATCTGCGGGCCGAGGCGCGCGAGCGCCTCCGCATCGCGGCGGAGTGACGTGCTCTCTTCCATGAGAGGGTAGAGGGCCTCTGACTATTTCCGTCTGAACTCTCTCACGTCATTCCCGACGCGCGAAGCACGATCGGGAATCCAGAGCAGACCAGCGCTCCTGTATTGGCTCTGGATTCCCGATCAGGCCTTCGGCCTGTCGGGAATGACACCCAGCGGAGGGGTCAACGGAATTCGTATCAGATCAAAAAGCCCGCGTAGAAGCCCACGAGCAGCACGATTCCGATGAAGGCGCGATAGACGACGAAGGGCCAGGCGGAAAAGCGCTCGAGAATCCGCAGCAAGCCCCAGATGGCGACAAAGGCGGAGATCGACGCCACGAAAAGCCCGAGCGTCAGCACCGCCCAGCCGTGGAAATCGAGCTGCGCCTTATGCAGCTCCCACAGCTCCTTGAGGCCTGCGAGGGCGATCGCCGGCAGGCCGAGCAGAAAGGAAAAACGCGCCGCTTCCTCGCGCTTGAGGTCGAGGAAGAGCGCCGCGGTCAGAGTCGAGCCCGAGCGCGAGACGCCCGGAATGAGCGCGCCGACCTGCGCGAAGCCGACGATCATCGCGTCTTTCAGGCTGACATGTTCGAGCGTGCGCTTGTGATTGCAATAGAGTTCGGCGATGGCGAGCAGCGCCGCCATGACGATGCAGGAAATGCCGATCACCGGCAGCGTGCGCAATGGCGAGCCGCAGGTGTTGAGCGTATGCGACAGCGCGAGGCCGGCGATGCCGATCGGCACGGTCGCGAGCGCGATCCAGACGACGAAACGAAACGTCCAATCGTTGAAGTCGCGCCGCACGAGCGCCCGCACCGACCCCTCGGCAAGCGCGCGGATGTCGCTCCAGAAATAGCTGACGACGGCGGCGAGCGCCGCGAGCTGCATCGCCGCGGAGAACGCGGAGCCGGGATCCTTCCAGCCGAGCAGCGCCGGCACGATGCGCATATGCGCGGTCGAGGAGATCGGCAGAAGCTCGGTGATGCCCTGCACCACGCCAAGGACGGCGACTTTCATATAACCGAGATCGACAAAGCCCGTGTCGAGCCCATTCGTGCAAGCGGTCGCCATAGAGGCCCTCGTCTCGTTTGTCGGCCCCGCGACGAATCACGAAGGCGCCAAGCGACTCCGACTTCTGGCAAACAAGCAGGCCGCGATCAAGGCGACGCCGAGGCAATCGAGTGCGAGTGGGGCGACATCCACTCGATCTGTTACGCCGAGCCCCCGCTGCGCGGGCTGCGCCCGCCGGCCTCACCGCAAGAGAGGGGGGATCTGGCGCGCCTAACCTGAATCAGCGAAACAGCGTGGCGGTTTTGAGCAGGGTGATCCAGACCCCCCAGGCGAGGGGCGCGCCGACGGCGGCCCAGGCGAGAACAAGCAACAGCGATCCGCCCTTTGAGCCGGGCGGCGCGCGCGCGGCGACCGGCGGCTCGGCGTCCGGCGCCGTCGGCTGCAGCGCTTCTTCGACAAAATCCTCGAAGTCGGCGTGGACCTCGTCATCTTCCTTGACGACCTCGACGACCGTGATGTGCTTTTGCGCCGCGACCTCTTCGTCGCTCATGTAATATTTCTCGGCGCAGGGCCGCACGAGCAGATTGCAGACGAGACCGCAGAGCAGCAGGCCTGCGAGCACATACATCGTCTGATTATAGGCGGCTTCGCGCGGCACGCCGACGCTCAGCTGATATTCGCGAATGTAATTGACAAGCACGGGTCCGAGCACGCCCGCCGTCGACCAGGCGGTCAGCAGCCGTCCATGGATGGCGCCGACATGATGGGTGCCGAAGATGTCGGCGAGATAGGCGGGGATCGTCGCGAATCCGCCGCCATACATGGTGATGATGACCGCAAAGAGCAGGACGAAGAGTCCGACCATCCCGCCCGTAGCTGCGAAGGGTATCGCCGAATACAGCGCAAGGCCGACGACGAAGAAGATCGCGTAAGTGATCTTGCGGCCAAACTGATCGGACGCCGACGCCCAGCCGATGCGCCCGCCGATGTTGCACAGGCTCAAGAGGCCGGTGAAGCCTGCCGCAATCGCCGCAATCTGCTTTTTTTGATCGGCGTTGAGCTGATCGAAACCGATGTCGAGGCCGATCAGTCTGCCGCCGAAGACTTCCTGCAGCATTGGCGAGGCCATGCCCAGCACGCCGATGCCGGCTGACACGTTGAGACAGAGCACGGCCCACAGCAGCCAGAATTGCGGCGTCTTCCATGCGACGTCGAGATGCACATGACGATGCGTCACCATGGCGTTCTTGGCCGCCGCGGGCGGCGTGAATCCTTTCGGCGCCCAACCCTCGGGCGGCACCCGATAGCCAAGCGCGCCGGCGACCATGAAGGCGAAATAGATCGCCGCCAGCGTCACGAAGGTCTGCCAGACGCCCGGCGAAGCCGGCGTGGCATAGAAGCTCATCAGCCGGTCGGCGAGCGGCGCGCCGATCATCGCGCCGCCGCCAAAGCCCATGATGGCGAGACCCGTCGCCAAGCCGCGCCGGTCGGGAAACCATTTGATCAGCGTCGAGACGGGCGAGATATATCCAAGCCCGAGACCAATGCCGCCGATCACGCCGGAGCCGATCCACAGCATCCAGATCTGATGGAGATAGACGCCGAGCGCCGAGATCAGCAGGCCGCCGCACCAGCAGCAGGCCGCCGCGAGCCCCGCCTTGCGGGGACCGGCCGTCTCCAGCCAATGGCCGAAGACCGCCGCCGAGGAGCCGAGGAAAACGAAGAACAGCGTGAACGTCCAGCCCAGCCAGCTGATCTTCCAGTCGCAGTCGGTGGCGACGAGCGTCGCGAAAAACCCCAGCGTTTCCGAACATTCCTTCGGCTGCGCGCCGCCAATGATCCGCGACAACGGCAGCCAGAAGACAGAAAAGCCGTAGGCCATGCCGATGCACAGATGAATGGCGAGCGCCGCCGGCGGCACAAGCCAGCGATTGAATGTCGGCAATGCGACGGTGCGTTCGCGGCTCAGGAAGTTCGGCTGCGGCGCCAAAGCAGCGTCCATTTTTTGACCTTTCTCAACGTCAATGACGCCAAATTTTGATCGAGATAGGGAAGCTTTGCTGCATATCGCGGCGCGAAAGATTGTTCAACGAAGCCGCTCTGCGCCTGCTTGACCGCGCGTGAGGCCCGCTGCGGCGATCTTGGTTCTCTCGCGGAGGACTCGCTGCGCGCGCATCGTCGCCGGAGGGGACAAGCCGTTTTCAGCAGCGCGGCCGGACAATGGGCCGCGCGCGCCACGCGGGCCTTCCTGGCAAAGGGGTTTCGCCGGCTCCGGCCGATCACGCGAGGACGTGCGCGCCGACTGGCTCTGGCCATTGAATGTCGTGAAAAAACTGAGCGCCAAAAAGCAGAGCCAGAACACGAAGGGCGCGATCTTGCAATTCAGCATAGCCATGGTTTGCCCCGATGATGATCTGCCGTTTTTCCGAAAATCCAGCTTGAGTCCCAAAAAGCAAAAGCCGCCGGCCGACAATTCCACACGAGCGATGTGGAGGAGTCGGACACAGCGGCTTTGCTGCTTTTGATCCGTCGTAGGACCGAAGCGCCAGTGATCTGAAGCTGTAGTTTTCTAAGCAAATTGCAGGCCAAAAGCGACCGGCCGACATTGCCGCATCCGTCGGAATGCGCCGGGGGACATGCCGTTTCGATGGTCAGCGGTTGCGCAAAGCGACGCTGAAATGCGCGCGCATGCGGCAGGAAGCGCCTGGACTACCGGAGCCATGCGGGACGATGGGGCGAGACGCACGGTGCGCGTGGCCGCCCCCCCTGTCCCTCCCCCGCTGTCGCAAACCGGGTGTTCC
>NZ_JAMRYX010000165.1 GCF_024448135.1 Methylocystis suflitae | reverse complement strand
ATATTGCAGCGTCTTGATGGGATGTTCGCTGGAGCCGGTTTTGACCACTGGCCAAGGGCTGATGCTGCCAGACACTACGATGCCTCCCCGCGATATTAATGGAAATAAAAAATCTATGAGCCTCGGCTGAAAGATAGCGACGGCGGTCAACGCGGGCCGCGCTACCAGTTCGGCAGGCATGAACCACGATTAAAGGATAAGACCAGAGAGGCTCTCGAGCGTTGCTCCGGCGGCGCCCGCGGGAGCCATCCAGGTCCGCTCGTCCATGACGCCGGTGACTGGGAGCCCGGAGTTGGTCTGGTATTGACGGACGACGTTCTCGGTCGTGGGGCCGAAAATGCCGTCGATCGCGCCAGCGTAACCAAAGCCCGTCTTGAGCACGCCTTGCAGCATGGCCACCACCGGCCCTGAGGATGCGGCCTGAAGCGTCGGTGAGGCCTCGCGATACGGGTGCACGTGGCTCCATGTGATAGGACCGACTACGCCGTCCGCGACCAGTCCGTTCGATTGCTGGAAGTCCTTCACCGCCTGTTCCGTGCGCGGTCCGAAGACTCCGTCTACGTCTTCCTGTGCTAAAGCCTTGTTGCGCGCGAAGACTCGCTGAAGTCGCTTCACGTCATCTCCGGTATCGCCTAGTTTGATCGTCGCCGGCATGTCGAGTTTCCCTTCGTTCATCGGTCGCTCGCGTTTAGAAATCTTGCTCGATGAGCTTCCTCCAGGTCAGCGGGCCGACGATGGCGTCCGTGGCGAGATGGGCCGCCGTTTGGAAGGCTAGCAGCGCCTGCTTGGTATTCGCGCCGGCTGTCCCGTCCAGAACCAGGGGCAGGATCGGACTGCCATCCTCGCCGACATCGCCGGCGGTGAGGAAGAGATTTAGTAGGGCCTGCAGCGTCTTGATGTCGTCGCCCGCGACTGGCTGCAGTTCGGCCTTCCGGAGGTCGATTGTTTTCATATTTACTGCGACCTGCGTCATGATCCGTCGTCCTCTCATTTGCACGCCGCTCGTGAGCCACTGACACATCTTAGTCCGCTCAGCGCGGTTGTGATCATGCAAATTGGTGAGGATGCGCGGAAATCGGCTGACGCTGCTTCAGTTGCGACACGAACATTTCCGCCGAGCTCGCGGATCTAAATCTCTAGGCAACGCTTTAGAGTGCGCAGCTCAACGCGGTTTGGCCGCTTCCTCATTGCTTGCACCATCGGGGCGCCAATGACTGAGTGTTTGATCGAAGCCTAAACAGGTTTGGTGTTTGAGAGTCAGCTTAGCGCCAGATTCAGACATCGCCCCCTGATAGCTCTTGGTGAGCATTGAATACTTCAGCAAGGCCTGTCACCGCTCCGATGTAAACCGGAAAAGGCTCGGAGCCACGGCGAAGTTCGGGCCGCCGACAACGTAAACCTCGCCGCTGGGTCCGATTGCAGGCGAGGACAAACCTGCATGCGGAGCGTCAAATAAGAGATTGTTACTGGCGCTCCAATGAAGATCCAGCGAGAATTTCGTGAATCCCTGCGTTGTCACGATGTGGACGTGGTTGGCCGAGAGCGCCGGGAACGCGACGCTCTTGCCCTCTAATGCGAAGTTCTTAACCGGCACCGCGCCGTTGCTATCGACTACAAACAACGCGCCATAGCGAAAAAGGAAGTACATCTGGCGTAGGCCGCCAGCGACCGTTGCTATGCCACCTAGCTTCGTCGCCTTGGGCAAAAGCTTGCTGAACGTGTCGCTATCGATCAAGGTCACGTCAACGCGTGTCAAACCAACGAGGAGCCGGTTTGGGAAGGCGACCGGCGCAGGGAACGGCTGCGCGAGCGGGAAGTGCTTAGGCGATCCGACCAGGACGCTTTCACGCGCGTCCCACGTGATCTGATAAAGTCCCTTTTCGCCGGCTGCGATTATCGCCCACGGTTCCCGCGCCGGAAATGACCCAAAGACAACGGGCGTGTCGGCACAGGGTTCTGGTTCTTTGAACGGTGGATCCCCGAGGTGGGCGGTAGTGTCGAAGCCACCGCCCCCATGCGCATCAACGAAGAGCTTGAGCTCCTCATACGGCTCGAATAGCAAAAATCTGCCGCTCTCGTCGACGATCGCCAGTACGCGCACGAACAGTGGGCCTCGGCTCTCCGGATCACCGGAAACTTCCTCGTATGACACAACGAGCTCGTAACGCAGGGCGAAGATAACTCGAGCGCTGCCTTGCGGTCCCGACAGAATCCGAGGTGCGCCGAAAAGGCTACAATTCACGGTTCCGAACAAATCGGAGAGAGTCTCGATCGGCACCCGCCAGCGAATCACTCCGTTGGAGCCTACGGAAATAACAAAGCTGGGCATACCCTTCACGCGTGGCGTGCGATGATCATGGACGAGTGCTGTGGACGTGCAAAGACAGTAGACGGTGCCGTCGTCAGCCACCGCTGGCGTTTGTACCACGTAGTGGTATTCGGCGATCTCGACGTTCCACTTCAAATTTCCCCCCTCGGGGTCGATCGCTAAGAGCCGACCGTTGAGGGTGCCAACATAAATCGTTCCATCCGGCCCGATGACAGGGCTGCTCGTGCCGGGGGAAGCTGGGAGGGGGCTTTGCCAGTCTATTTGCATTCTTTCCGAGGTCTGAACGGCACGAAAGCCGCTACCCGCGGGGTTGCCACCGAACTGGTTCCAAATGTCGGTTCGAACATGCATATTCCACTCTCCCGCGCGACACAACACGAGGTCCCTGGCTGCCGGTGCGGTCGCGAGGGACAGAAATTTCGATCTCGCCATTCAATTTGAACTGCCACGTCTGCATGCCGGCCCCCACCGCACTGATGTCTCAGTTACGCGAAATCCAGCTATCAACTTCTCTCTTTGCTTCGTCCGGCGTATATCCGTATTTCTGCTGGAGCGCCCCTTCCAAACTTTCACGTTTGCCGTTGATCTCCACAAGCTCGTCATCCGTGAGACGGCCCCATTGCTCCTTGACCTTACCGGAAAATTGTTTCCAGCCGCCGGAGATGACATTCCAGTTGGTTATCGTCTGACGCACGGCCGGTTTCGGGGCTTGTGGACTGTAGCCCGGCATACCGACAACATTTGGCGGCGCCCATTTCTGCGTATCGGAAACATGTTGTTCTGCGAAACACGCCGCGCTGAAGGCAAAGGTGGCGCAGACCGTTAAAATCCCGCCACGTGCTACATGGATGAGCGACATAGCTGTTCCTCCCATTTAATAGGCGCTCAGCACCCACTTCCTGACTGAGGCTAAAACAGCGTGGTATTTGTGATTGTTCCAAAGGTTGCGGTGGCAAATAAATCGAGCATCTGTCCGCGTCGGAATGGCGGCTTGGAAGGCCCCTCCCATGCAATGTCACCGCGCACGTCTGCGACCGTTCCTGGTCATCAGGGATTGGTTGGCGTGAGCGTTGTTTTGCCTCTTCGATCAAACCCGCAAGCTGCTTTTTGAGAAGAGGGCCTTGTATTTGACGGCTTTCACAGCCGTCGCGATCGAGGCGTTTTATTAGATCGGTGACATTCTTGCACGCGCCAGAGCCCGCTAATTCAAATGCCCGTTCGAGGGTCGTTTTGCGTGGAGTCATGGCGCCCAAATTATAGCGTGGAGCTGTTCCGCGACGACCGATCGTCAGGAGCCGCGAACTTTAAGCGTGCCGGGCTGAACTATGCAGGGCTCGGTTTGAAAGTCGTGTGAGTAATTGACACGCTCAGTCCCACTCAATCGTCAGATTTTATCCGCTAGACTGGTAAACACAGCTTCAGCCGCGCTTAGCGACCGCTACCGTAGCCAGCGGTGACCTCGTCTTTGTGGGCGGCGAAGGCTGCCAGGACTTCGCCCTTCTCCTTCTTCGGGACCTTGAAGAAGTCGAGGGTCCGTCCGAGTTCCGCTGCGACCTCATCAAATTCTGCTGGCGAGATCCGGAGATCCCGATGGGCCTCCTCAAGACCGAGCGGTTTCGTGCCGGGCTTGGTGGCCGTGAATTGGTAGGGCCCACCCGAAACGTTGCAAACCCACAGCGTCCGCATGAACTTGAGTCCGGGCAGCCGTCCGAGGTTCTTGGTGTGCCATTCCCGCAGCTGCGGATTCTTGGACTTCTGGCCGACGATGGGATTCTTCACGACGGCGTCACTGAAGTGATCTACCACGGCCGCGATGGCGAAGACGCCGCCCAGCCGCTCATATAAGCTTTTCTCAGGCGTGGATTGCTTGGCCTGCGCGTACGCGTTATCCGCTCCCACAGATAGAGCGACCGGGGCTGCGGCCAGCGCAAGCGCTGTGACCACGCTTCGTCTGGTGACAGAGGTCGAAACAGCCTGTTCCATGATCAATTTCCTTGCCTATAGATAACAATGACGCAACGCGCCTCAGACAAAGATAGTTCCTCGAAGCTCGGTACTATCTCCAAACGCCCGCGTAGGAACAACAAGTGGTCCAAGGGCGATCGCAAACGCCCTCATGTCACGGGGACCACGCCTTTGCGCTTCCGTGGTCGAACAGGCTGATGCGAATTCTCGACCTGATGATTGGCGCGCAAGCCTTGCTCGTGCTGACCGAGAAGCCAATGGTCTGCTGCGCCGTCCCGCGGCCTTCTAAAGCTATGGAGTTTGCCGTAGACGGTGAACCTTTGATCTCACCACATACCCGCGTTCCCCGCACACGCGGGGTGTGAACCAATCTACGGAT
Organism: Methylocystis suflitae; assembly: GCF_024448135.1. Taxonomy (GTDB): domain Bacteria; phylum Pseudomonadota; class Alphaproteobacteria; order Rhizobiales; family Beijerinckiaceae; genus Methylocystis; species Methylocystis suflitae. Next base: position 12,360 of record NZ_JAMRYX010000165.1, on the reverse strand, counting down.
TCCTGTGCGTTGTACGCTAAAGCAGGACTGTCCATAACTGAATAAGGCTCACGGTTTCGAGGATAAGACAGAAGGCGCACATGAGCGAAATCCACGGAGACCTGCTTAATCGCCATCGCTGGGTTCGCGTCATGGCTGACTATTCTTGCGATGGGGTGTGGGATATCGAGGGAAATTCCTGTGGGGCCGAGGAATTGCCGATCTCACCTGCGCTCGTCGAGCGCCTTCGCTGCTGGCAGGCGCACTATGAGGCGATCGAGGATGCGGTCGAAGAAGAAAACCGGCTCCACCGAGAAAGCGACTGGACGAATTTTTCCGCCGAAGGCCTCGCCATTGCTCGCGCCGTCAAGGCCGAATTACCCGGCTGGACGGTGTTCTACTTCGATGAGGCCCGGGCGTGCGTCGTTCCCTTGGACGGGAAGCGCCGGCTACGGAGCACCGTTGAATACGAAATTCTGCTCGACGACGAATCTTGCGACTAAGAAAAGATTTTGCCCTCGGAGAGCGCCAAAAGAATCTCGCCGCTCACTCTCTGAAAAATTCGTCGCACTGTAGTCCCGCTCACCTTCAATAAGATGCGCGAGTGCTATCTGATCATGCGAACTAATATCAGACGGCGCGAGTCTATCCGATCTCCAGAGAAGCGGAATCTTTTCAATTTTCTTCAGCCTCATTGGCGCCCTTGAACCCTTCGACGATCGCACGAGCGATTTCGAGCGTGGGGAATAATTTGCCGCGCGGGACATGGAGGCCCGGACAATTGCCGGGTCCGACCTGGCGAATCTGCGGATGTATCGGACATGTGTAGATGACGTCCGCCGCATGGGACGGCTCTTTGTGCGTAGCGTCGGGAGCGCGGCCGCCGTCGCGGGCGCGATCATACGGGTGCTCGTGAGCCACGCGGGTCATCCTTCCTTACGCCGTCGGAAACGGCATCATCGTAATTGATTTAGGCACCCGTTGCGCAACGTCGATCGTCGCCGCTCGCTCTGCATCCCCGCGCATTTGCGCGTACAGAAACCAAGCTTTGCTCGCCTGTCGTGACCACGAAACTGTCGTCAGCGAATTGTCCTGCCCAGGCGATGTCGTCGCTCAGGGTCATCCGGATTTGGTTTTCAACTTGCTCGGATTGTAAGCAATGCGGATTCCTGCACGACCCGACAGTAGATCGGCTGTCGGGCCGTTCGATTATCGTCGACCGAGATTATCTATGCGCGGCTTCGCATTGAGCGCGCGCCTTATTTCGAAGCTCTCCCGTCAGCGGCAAACCCACACCCATCTTCCATGATGGAGATGCCAGCACACATTATGTCTGTGTTGACCCGGCGCGCTCCAATCGCGATGCATGTGCCTCCCGTGTCCGCCAGGGACCATCCCATGAGTCTGCGGATCTTGCTCCTGGAAAAGCTCTTGGGCCATCGCAGGAACGGATAGGGCCAGCATCGCCGACAAGGCAATGGAAATTCTAAGCATTGGTTTTTCCTCCTGTACAGATTGTTGTGCACTACTCTATGGAGCTGCGTGGATAGTTCCTTCCAACTCCTGTTTGACCTCTCCTATTTGAGGCAGGCCAAACCCCTTGATCAGCGCATAGATCGCCGGGATGACGATGAGCGTCAGAGCCGTCGAAGACACCATCCCGCCAATCATCGGAACGGCGATACGCTGCATAACTTCTGATCCTGCGCCCGTGCTCCAGAGGATCGGCACGAGCCCCGCCATGATCGCGACAACCGTCATCATCTTCGGCCGCACACGTTCGACAGCGCCGAGCATGATCGCCTCATGCAAATCGGCTCTCGTGAACGCAGCGTGCGAGACGTTACGTGCAGTCTTGATTTCGCGCATCGCTTGGTCGAGATAAATCAGCATGACGACGCCGGTTTCGGCGGCGACGCCGGCGAGCGCGATGAAGCCCACCGCCACTGCGACGGACAGGTTGAAGTTCAACCACCACATCAGCCACACGCCGCCGACCAGCGCGAACGGCAGCGACAGCATGACAATCAATGTCTCGGTCAAGCGGCGGAAATTCAGATAGAGCAGCAGGAAGATCATGAGCAGCGTCAGGGGCACGACGATCCGCATGCGCGCGTCTGCGCGCTCAAGATATTCGAACTGGCCGCTCCAGGTGACATAGGAGCCGGGCGGGAACTCGATCGCCTCGAGGACCGATTTGCGCGCTTCCGCGACATAGCCGCCAAGATCGCGATCCCGGATATCGACGAAGATGTAAACCGCGAGCTGCCCGTTTTCGGTGCGGATCGAAGTTGGACCACGAACGAGTTCGACCCTCGCCACCTCGCCAAGCGGAACCGTCCCGCCGCCAGGCAAGGGCGCCAGCACTTCGCTGGCGATCGCTCTCGGATCAGAACGGTAGTCGCGCGGATAGCGAATATTGACGCCGTAGCGTTCACGCCCCTCGACGGTCGTTGTTATCGTCTCGCCGCCAAGCGCCGTCGCGACAACCTCCTGCAAGTCGCCGATCATGAGGCCGTAGCGCGCGAGCATGGCGCGGTCGGGAACAATATCGAGATAATAGCCGCCGATGACGCGTTCGGCGTAGGCGCTCGAAGTTCCGGGCACGCGCTTCAGGACGGACTCGACTTGGCGCGCCAGCCCCTCCATTTGCGACAGATCGCGGCCGAAAATCTTGACGCCGATCGGCGTTCTGATCCCCGTCGCCAGCATGTCGATCCTGTTTCGGATCGGCATGGTCCAGGCGTTCGACACGCCGGGAAATTGCAGCGCCGCGTCCATTTCCGCAATGAGCTTGTCGATCGTCATTCCAGAACGCCACTGATCCTTCGGCTTCAACTGGATGACGGTCTCTGACATTTCGAGCGGCGCCGGATCGGTTGCGGTGGAAGCGCGCCCAGCCTTGCCATAGGCGGACTGAACCTCGGGGAAGGATTTGATGATGCGGTCCTGCGTTTGCAGGAGCTCTGCGGCCTTGGTGACAGAGAGCCCCGGCAGCGTCGTTGGCATGTAAAGGAGCGCGCCTTCATTGAGAGCCGGCATGAATTCGGCTCCGAGCTGGCGGGCCGGAATGATGGTCAGCGCTAGCGCTCCCAGCGCCAGCAGAATAGTGGCGACTTTCGCTTTGAGCACCAGACGTATGATCGGGCGATAGAGCCAGATGAGCGCGCGATTGATGGGGTTCCTCGCCTCGGGAATAATTTTTCCGCGCACGAAGACGACCATCAGCGCCGGCACGAGCGTCACGGAAAGAAGCGCCGCCGCCGCCATGGCGAACGTCTTGGTGAAGGCGAGCGGGCTGAACAGACGCCCCTCTTGCGCTTCGAGCGTGAAGATGGGCAGGAACGAAACCGTAATGATCAACAGGCTGAAGAACAGCGCGGGGCCAACCTCGGTCGCAGCATCGATCAATATCTCGATCCGCCGCTTGTCGGGCGGTGCGCGCTCCAGATGCTTATGCGCGTTCTCGATCATGACGATGGCGGCGTCAACCATTGCGCCTATAGCGATGGCGATGCCGCCCAAACTCATGATGTTCGAGCCGATTCCCAGCGCCTTCATCGCGGCGAAAGCCATTAATACGCCAATGGGAAGCATGATGATGGCGACGAGCGCGCTGCGCACATGCATTAGAAAGACGACGCAGACGAGAGCGACAATGACGCCTTCTTCGACGAGTGTGCTTCTGAGCGTCTCGATGGCTGCATGAATGAGCTGGGAGCGGTCGTAAACCGAGACGATCTCAACGCCCTTCGGCAAGCTTGTCGCCATCTGCGCAAGGGCCGATTTGACATTGTCGATCACTGTGAGCGCATTGGCGCCATAACGCTGTAGCGCGATGCCGCTCGCAACCTCGCCCTCGCCATTGAGTTCGGTGACGCCACGCCGCTCGTCGGGGCCGAGTTCGACGCGCGCGACATCCTTCAGGAGAAGTGGCGTGCCGTTTTCGACGCGCAGGACAATACTTTCCAGGTCGCTCACGCTGCGCAGATAGCCTCGTCCACGCACAATGAATTCAAATTCGGAAAGTTCGACCGTGCGGCCGCCGACATCGGCATTGCTGGCGCGGATGGCGCCGCGCACTTTCGACAGTGGAATGCCGAGCGCGCGCAGTCGGTTAGGATCGACAACGACATTATACTGCTTGACGAAGCCGCCGACGCTCGCAATCTCAGCGACGCCTTCGGCCTTGGCGAGGCCGTAGCGGATCGTCCAGTCCTGGATCGAGCGCAATTCGGCGAGCGTCATATCCTTGGCGATGAGCGCATATTGATAGACCCAGCCGACGCCCGTCGCATCGGGACCAAGAACAGGCGTCACGCCCGCCGGCAATCTCTTACTCGCCGCGCTCAAATATTCGAGGACGCGCGAGCGCGCCCAATAAATGTCGACGCCATCCTCGAAGATGACATAGACGAAGGATACGCCGAAGAATGAAAATCCGCGCACCACTTTGGAGCGCGGAACGGTCAACATCGAACTGGTGAGCGGATAAGTGACTTGATCCTCGACGACTTGCGGCGCCTGGCCCGGATATTCCGTATAAACGATCGCTTGCACATCGGAGAGATCGGGAATGGCGTCGAGTGGCAATGTGCGCAAGGCATAGACGCCTCCTGCGACCGCGAAGGCGGCGCCCACGAATATGAGCAAAAGGTTGCGCGCCGACCAGGCGATGAGACGGGCGATCACTTGCCCGCCTCCCCTCGATCGAGAGCTCGTAGCGCCGCCTTCAAATTGCTTTCGGCGTCGATGAGGAAGTTCGCGGCCGTAACCACGCGTTCGTTTTCGCTCACGCCGCTCTTGATTTCGACGAAGCCTTCGCCGCGCCGGCCGATCTTGACTTCGCGCGGCTCGAAACGCCCGTCGCCCTTGTCGACAATCGCCACTTGCCGCTTACCGGTGTCGATAACGGCGCTTTCGGGTGCGGTTAGCACTTTTTCGTTTACGCCGGCGGCAATCTCGACCTCGGCATACATATCTCCCCGCAACAGCCCGTCGGGGTTCGGCAGTTCGATCCTGACGCGCGCCGTGCGCGTTTCCATATTGAGATGCGGATAAATCAGCGCGACCTGCCCCTTGAAGGCTCGATCGGAATACGCTCTTGGCCGCACGTCGACCTTTTGTCCAGGCGCAATCAAGCCGATGTCCCGCTCGGCGATGTCAGCCAAGACCCAGACCACGGAATGATCAACGATGCGAAACAGCATGTCGCCTGGCGCGGCGCGCATGCCGTTAATCGCCGCCCGCTCCAGGACATGGCCGTCTTGCGGTGCGGGCCATGCAATCACACGTGGAACGCTGCGGGCGCGCCCGATCACGCCGATGGCGCTTTCGTCGAGGCCGAGATTGACGAGCCGCCGCTTGGCTCCCTCCAAACGCTGGGCGTCGATCCCGCCGCCACGCCGCATGTTGAGGACGGCGACATATTCGGCGGCTGCGCTCGAAAGATTCGGCCCATACACGCGCATCAGCGTCTGGCCCTTGCGAACGTAATCGCCCTCCGCGAACCTCCCGACCGATTCGATGAAGCCTTCGAAGCGCAGGGAGACGACAGAGATGCGGCTCGGATCGAACTCGATCCTTCCCGTCGCTCGAACTGGGACGTTTAGCGTTCGACGCGCGACGGGTTCGGAGCGAACGCCGGTCTTTTGCAGTTTTCCTGGGCTGATCGTGATGGTCGCGCCGTTCTCCGCCTCGTCCTCGTAGACCGGTATGTAATCCATTCCCATCGCGTCCTTCTTGGGAACGGGGGAAGTGTCGGGCAGGCCCATTGGATTGCGATAGAAGCGCACGCGCCGCCCGCCGCCTCTCTCGGCGGCGCCTGGAAGCGGCCTGTCCTCGAAGCTGATGTCCTCGCCCGCGCGCACCGGCAGATAATCTCTTCCCGCCGAAGTTTTCTTGGGCGTCGAGGAATAGGCTGGGCGACCGTCGGGATCCCGGTAGTAAATGATCGGGCCTGTCGTTGCAGGCGGCTTACCCGAGATACCAGACCCGGCGTCGCCCAGCGTTCCTACAGGTTTGACCCATTTGAAACGTCCCTCGACCAGCCAAGCGAGGCTGGCCGCGACGACGACAAAGCCCAAAAGAATAACGATGTGACGGCGAGTCATAGAGAGCCTCCCGCCAGACGTTCAAGCTCAGCGTATCTGGCTTGCTCTTCGACTCTAAGCTTGAGAATTTCGAGTTCGATCGCTCGCAGGCGTCGTTCAGCTTCCAGAGACGTTGCCAAGTCGGCGGCCCCGGCCGCAAAGCCGCTTCGCGCCGTCTCTACCGACAGGCGCGCCGGATTGAGCTGGCGTTGTTCGACAATGCGGATCGCCTTGCGCGCCGCCTCCAGCCCGAACCACGCTTCGGCGACATCGCCGTCGAGCCGGATTCGGATGGCGTCGTAGCGCATCTGCGCGGCGCCGAGTCGTGAACTGGCGGCGCGCTGTTCGGCGTCCTTTGCTTCATATTGCAGCGGCACCTTGAACCCGAGCGTGAACATGCCGCTATTGTCGCCGGTGGGGCGCTGCACGAAGTTCGCGCCAACCGTAACGTCTGGGTAGTAATTCAGGTCCGTGAGTTCTTTAGTTCCGGTCGCCGCGCGGACCTGCGCGCTGGTCGTCGCGAGAGCTGGATTGGCGGTTCTCGCGAGCTCCTGAACGCCGGCGAGCGTCAGCCTTGTTTTCAGCGGTCGAAAGCCTCTGGGAATGGCGAGCGGCGCCAGCGAGTCGCGACCGATCAGGGCGTTTAAGCGAGCGGCAGCGGATTTGGCCTCGCCCTGACGACGCGCAACCTCTGTTTCAGCCGTCGCCGCCTCGATCTCGGCCTTGATCACTTCCTGCTGGTCGACCGAGCTCGCGCCATAACGCAAGCGCAGGAGCGCGAGAATTTCGTCGAGCCGGCGCTTTAATCCAAGCGAAAGGTCGATCGCCCGATGCGCGGCGCCGTATTGCGCATAGGCGGTTTTGACGCGGGCGATCAAATCTGTGGCGGCAGCGCGACTCTGATGCCTCGCAGCCTCGGCGTCGGCCTCTGCGACGCCGCGCTCCAGGTCGAGTTTGCCCCAAAGTTTGAATTCCTGTTCGGCGCCAATCCAACGTTGGCCGACGCCGCGTCCATTCACGTCCCATGCTTGCAGCGTGATCGTCGGATCGGCCAGCACGCCAGCCGCGCCCACTCTATGCGCTGCCGCATCGGCATCCAGTGCGGCCGCAGCCAGTTCGGGGCTTAGCTGCTTCGCAAGCGCGACAACGCTTTCGACGGAGGCGCCGGGCAGCTGACGCCGCTCGACTTGACGCTCTTGCGCTTCGGCCTGGAACAACCAGGGCGACGCCGTGATTGCGCCGATCATGGCGAGCCGACGCATTCGGCTCGCCAGCCTCATGGCAACGCCCTCAGCATCAGCTTGCTTTCGAACGTGTCGGCTTCGCCTTGCAGCTTGGCTGCAATCGATAAACGCCATCTGCCGGGCATCGTTAGAGCCGCCTTAAATCGATAGACGCCGAGTTCCCCGCTCGGCAGACGCTCGATGTCGGTTGTCATCATCTCCATGCCGTCAGGAGCCATGTCGAGCCGAGTCGCGAATATTACCGCATCAGGAACGAGCTTGCCGTCGGGTTTGTGAATAAGGCGCACCGAGATGATTGCGTCACCCTTCTTGATTTCCTTTTCGATAAGAGTGAATTCGTAATCATTGATGTTGGCGCGGGCGAACGGCGCCACGCCCAAGGCGGCGAGTGCGACCAGCGCGAATAAGCGCGCCTTGCCCGAAGTCACGAGAATCATCAGATTGTCTCCGTATCCCATTCATGCGCATGGTCGTCGGGCGGATCGCAGCTGCGATCAATCCCGATAAGGGACATCATCGCGCTTCACGCGATCGATGCGACAACGGCGCTGGTTCTTGCGGGAATGGGATCGTGCATATCGATCCCCCGTCGGGCTAGCCGCAGCGACCGCTTGAGGTCGCGCCAAATCTGCTCCCGGCGCTACCGTGAGCGAGATTGGACTTTCGGCTTTAGACGATTGGAGGTCGAAGAGCTGGCGGACTTCGTAATCCGCCGCGCTCAATGTCGTCGGAGGGAATTAGCGACGGCGCACACACCCAAAGAACGGCATCAACGAATGGTTGAAACTGCGGAAGCGCTGCTTGACTTGGTCCGCACAGGATCTCAGCGCACATGGGGAGTGCTGCGCCGTCATCGCCGCTGTGGCCGGGACAATCGTCCATGCCCATTTCAATGCAGGCATGGTTCATCTTCGCGGCAAAAGCTCCGCCCCCAGCTAAAGCTGTAGTGAGAATAACCGCAGAGATCAAAAGGCGAAGGCAGCGGAGCATTTCTCCATTCTGTCAGCCGCAAACATCCGTGGCAAGCGCCGCGCCCAATTCATTTTCTGATCGCGGTCAAGGTTACCCGGCCTAGAGTAATTGCCGCGCCGCGCGGCCGGATCAGTAATAACGAGTTCCTCGCGGGCGACGCGCGGCGTAAGCCATCCGCCACCAACTTTTTACCTTCGACGCTTGTCTGAGCTAGGCGGCGAGGGCCGCCATGAATGTTGGCCTAAATCGTGTTTCGTAAACTGTAACGGAAAGTACTAAATTGAAATTTCTGCACTGCCTGCCATGGAGTTATGTGCTCATGGCGGCGGCTATCAATCAGATCAAAGTCAGGCGCTAAGAGCGCGCTAAGGCTTTCAGCGCTGTGCCGCGCAACCGGAAGGCCGCTGCACTTCTCAGGGCCGTCGAGCGCAAACGTCCCGATAATCAAGTGACCGCCGCGCTTGAGCGCCTGCTTGAGCCGTTGGATGTAGGCCTGCTGTACCTTCTCGTTGGTCAGGAAGTGGAAGGCGGCGCGATCATGCCAGACGTCATATGTATCTGTCGGCTGCCATTCCGTCGCATCGGCGACGATCCACTTCACCGCCTCGCCTTTGTCGCCAAGCCGAGCACGCGCTGAGTTGAGCGCGGCGGCCGATAAATCCAGGACGGTGATGTTCTCGAAGCCCTGCGCCAGAAGATTGTCGACTAGGCGGGATGCGCCGCCGCCAACATCTATGATGGCCGATGACGGCTGCGCGCCGACAAGCTGGAGCAATCGGAGGGATTCACTGGGGGTTTCCTCAAACCAGCTAACTTCGGCCTCGCCCTTGGTCGTGTAAATGTTTTCCCAGTGCGCTTGCTGGTCAGTCGGTGTCATCGCTGTTCCTCGAGGCTTAGCTGCTCCTTCGTATAAATCGGAATTATGCGCGTTTCTGCGTCGTCAATATATCGAGCACCGGACACGTGGGGGCAGGGTCGCCAGAACAGCGGGCGACCGTCTCGGCAAGAATGCGCTCAAGTTTGGCGAGATCGGCGAGCTTCGCCCGCACTTCGTCGAGATGCGTCTGCGCAACCTCTTGCACCTCCGCGCAGGAAGCGCGGGTCGGCTCGGCAAGAGCCAACAGGGTGCGGATTTGCTCGATGCTGAACCCGAGTTCGCGAGCGCGGCGAATAAAGGCCAGCCTTCGGATATGGCCTTCTTCATAGGCGCGATGCCCGCTCGCCGTCCGCGCCGGCGGCGGCATGAGCTTGATGCGCTCGTAATAACGCACGGTTTCAAGATTGACGCCCGCCGCCGACGCAAGCCTTCCAATTGTCAATGGCCGCCTGGACATGCGCGATTTATTTCTCTTGCACCCGTAGCCGCTACGGGGTGCAGGATAGCCCAACCATCGAGGAAGGGCGAACCATGACCATCGACAGCGCCACAGACGAAACAACGCCAAACGCTTCGTCTCCCGTCGCTTCGCCGGCCGCGCCCAAGTGGCTTGCGGCATTGGGGTTGGTAGCTGGTCTCGGGGCGGTCATCGCCTCTTCCTGCTGCGTCATCCCGCTCGCGCTCGCCGCGGTTGGCGCGGGGGCGGGCGTTTTCGGCGGCCTTGAATTACTCGCTGAATGGCGCGTCCCGTTCCTATCCGTCAGCGCCTTGGCCATTGTTGGGGGATGGAGCGCATGGTGGTGGAAGCGTCCTGATGCTTGCGTTGCGGGTTCGAGCTGCACGTCGTCGGAACGCTCACGCGCAACACTGACGCTGCTCCTAAGCGCCTCGGCCGTCGTGCTGGTGGCAGCAAGCTGGGGCTATATCGACCCAATGCTCATCAAGCTCGTTCGGGGGCGTTGAAATGCAACTCGTCTCGACGATCACCTGCCCGTCGTGCGGCCATCAGTCGACGGAGACGATGCCAACGGATGCCTGCCAATTCTTCTATGAATGCAAGGGCTGCGGCGCGCTGCTCAAGCCGGACGTGGGCGCCTGCTGCGTCTTCTGCTCTTACGGCGATCTGCCGTGCCCGCCAACACAGCAAGCGAGAGAGCGTGGTAACGCCACCGAATGTTGCTTCGGCGCGTAAAATTGCGGCGGCGATTGCGGTGCCATAGCCCCCTGCACATATGGGCAAGCTCGTTTCCTCCCGCCGCAGACCAATGACCATGATCTGAGTCGTCGGCGCTGTATGGTATCGAGGCGCGAGATTGCGCTGCTGGTCGATCAAGCTGGCGAGCCGGGTGATTCCAGCCCATGAAAGATGTTGCGTGAATTACCCACTCGAAACAAGCCACAATCGATTTGGGAGGGAGCGGAAGGTGGTGGAGGAAAAGATCAGCAAGTTTCTTGCGACATAATGCTCGATGCGGCCTTGCTCGGGGAAAAACTATCCATTCTCACTACTTCGATTATGCGGCACAATGACGCTGATGCTTGTGCGGCCGATAAAATCGGCGCAGGATGAATTCAAGTTGGCGGGCCCGGGATTTCAGTCACATCGTTCAGCGAGGCGCCGTTATGTTCCGAGCGCAATTCGCCTTAAATGCATTAGGGTTTTTTGCCGCGTTTCCGTCGCGTCCTTGGACATGGCGTTTACTTGCCGCCGCGGTGATCATCACGATGGCTGCAAGTCACGGCCCATTGTACGCGCAACAGGCGACAGCAAGCGGCATTCTCGCTGACGGCAACGCCGTGGTGACGGGATTTTCCGGCGCGCAACCGCCGACGCTTATCGCGCCGCAGGTTGATCCGGCCGACCAGACCTTTGTTGATCTCAATGGCGCCGCGCTGCGCGTGATTGATCTGCAAGCGCCAGGCGCGCCTCCGCGCGCGCAACTCTTACAGGCGGCGAAACCATTCGCAGTCACCGCTGGCCAAATCGGTCAAGTTTTTGGCGTCGCTTTGGACAATGCGGCACCGCCCAACATTTACGTCGCAGCGACGTCTGCTTACGGGCTTCCGATCGTCGCGCCGAGTCCGAGCGGCGACGGCTCCATGGTTAGAGCCAAGCACGGCGCTCCAGGCGCGAGCTTCATGCCTGGCGTGTTCGGCCCTAACGCGCTGCAAGGCGGGCCTGGATCGATCTGGCGCATTGATGGCGCAACTGGGGAGGCGCGCCTATTCGCCAACGTGATGCTCGACGGGGCGCCGAACTCGGGAGCCGCGCTCGGCGGACTCGCTTTTGACGCCGCTTCGAACAGCCTGTTTGTGGCCGACCGCGGCACCGGGATGGTCCATCGATTCGACATGACGGGGGCCGACAGCAGCCATTACGATCACGGCGCGCAAGGTCGGCCCCGCGCGAGCTTGTCTGCGGTGCCATTCGACTCGACAAAACGTCTCGACATCACCAATGCGCAGTTCCGAACTGAAGACCCCGCGACGTGGGGATATGCGCCCCCAGAACGACGGGTTTTTGGCGTCGCGGTTCATGCGGGCCGGCTTTACTACGCAGTTGCGGAACAGTTGCAGATTTGGTCGGTGGGACTCGCGCCTGACGGGGCGTTCGCAGCAGACGCGCGTATCGAGGTCACTCTTCCGCCGGGCGCGGGCGCCAGCGAAATCTCAAAAATTATCTTCGATGATCAAGAACGGATGGTGCTGGCCGAGCGCGCTGCGCCGACCGGAGCTTATGATTTTAGCGCGCTCGCACAGCCCGGCGTCGGCCGAGTTCTCCGCTACGCGCCCGCAACATCCGCAACCGGGGCCGGCGCATGGCAATCTGCTCCCGATGAATATGCGATCGGCTTCGCTGGAAAGATGCAGAACGCGAACGGCGGCGTCGCCGTTGGTTATGGTTATGATGCGGCCGGCAAATACGATCGTAATTCTTGCGGAGGTTTCCTTTGGTCGACGGGAGAGCAACTGCGCGTCGCCGCCGATCCGGAGCTTGCAGCCCGACTGAACAAGACAGGTGCGACAGTCGTTAATGGTCTGCAAGGCGACGCCGTCGATCTCGTGCGACCAGCCAATGCGCCGCCGCTTGCGAGTTACTTCGTCGATTACGATGATCGCCTGGACGTCGCGAACGTGCGCGGCGCGTTGGGCGATGTCGCGATCTGGCGAGTCTGCGCTCCTTCGCTTGGAAAGC
>NZ_JAMRYX010000164.1 GCF_024448135.1 Methylocystis suflitae | reverse complement strand
CCGTTTCTCGATTGGCGCCGACGATGCGCGCCGAGGCCTCATAGCCGAAGCCCTCGAGCGAGACGAGCAGCAGCATGGCGCGCTCATCGAAACAAAGACTTGCAAGCCCATGGACCACCGGCGGGTGGCGCGACGCCGGACCTGGGGCGTTTGCGAGCTTTTTCTGAGCGAGCCCGACAAGCGCCGCATAGGCTTCGATTCGCGCTTCGGCGAGATCGGCGGGGCGCAGCTCGCGCGCCCGGATCCGCGCGCCGACCGATTGCAGCGCGCTCTGCACCAGATCATCGGCGATGGCAGGGCCCGCGCCGGCGCAAAGGGCGCGCGCAAAGCGTCTCAGGGCCGGAGTCGCTCCGCCCAGACCCGCTATGATGTCGGCTCTTCTGCCCATGCGGCCCGCTCCGCTCGGTCTTCTCGCCAGTCTGCGAAGCCAATGACGTTTCCTATCGAATGATAGGGCATCGCCGCGCAATTGGCTATGCTTGGCCGTTCTGGGGCGTGCGATTTCACATTCGCCGCCGCCTGTGGCGCGAGGGTTTCCTTTGCGCCCAAAGCACGCTAAACGGCGCGAGCCGCCGAGCGCTTTTCTCGCCCAGGACATAGACACGCATGACACAGCAAGCTGCGCCCGCCGCCCTTTTCGCCGGACTGCTCAAGGGGAAGAAGGGGCTCATCCTGGGCGTCGCCAACAATCGCTCGATCGCCTGGGGAATCGCCAAGGCCTGCGCCGACGCCGGCGCCGAACTCGCGCTCACCTACCAGATCGAAGCGCTGGAAAAGCGCGTGCGCCCGCTGGCGGCGGACATCGGCGCGACGGTCGTCGGCCGCTGCGACGTCTCCGAGCCGGAAACGATGGACGCCATCTTCGCCGAGATCGAAAAGCTTTGGGGCCGACTCGATTTCGTCGTGCACTGCCTCGCCTATTCCGACAAGGACCAGCTCGACGGGCGCTATGTCGAGACGACGCTGGAAAACTTCCAGATGTCGCTGAACATCTCCTGCTACTCCTTCACCGCAATCGCGCAGCGCGCCGAGAAGCTGATGCCGGACGGCGGCTCGCTCTTAACGCTCACCTATTACGGCGCCGAGAAATGGATGCCGCATTACAATGTAATGGGCGTGGCGAAGGCGGCGCTCGAAGCCTCGGTGCGCTATCTCGCCGCCGATCTCGGCGTGAAGAACATTCGCGTCAACGCCATTTCGGCCGGGCCGATCAAGACCATGGCGGCGTCGGGCATCGGCGACTTCCGCTACATCCTGCGCTGGAACGAATATAATTCGCCGCTGCGCCGCGTCGTGACGATCGAGGAAGTGGGGGAAACGGCGGTCTATCTGGTGTCGCCGATGGCGCGCGGCGTCTCCGGCGAAGTGCTGCATGTCGACGCCGGCTATCATGTCGTCGGCATGATGAACCCGAGCGCCGCGCCGAAAATGGCGGATCTCCTCGCGCTGCTGCCGCAGCAGAAGTGAGGCGCAGAGCCCCGCCCGCGCGCGTCGCGGGCGTCGGCGCCGGGCGCGCTTCTACAGCTGAGTTTTATCAAATCCGTTTGAACGGCTCGGATGTCATTCCCGACGCGCGAAGCGCGATCGGGAATCCAGAGCAAACCCAGC
>NZ_JAMRYX010000163.1 GCF_024448135.1 Methylocystis suflitae | reverse complement strand
CTCCGTCAGCAGTTTCGCTTTCGATTTGCCAAAGCCCATCGCGCGGCCTGCGCCGCCCTGCATCTGCCGCGAAAGGAAAATCCAGACCGCGAGGAATGCGACGAGCGGCAACGCGTTGAGAAGGAGCGTCACCAAGAAGCTGCCGCCTTCATTATTCGGCTTGGCGCTGATTGAAACATTCTTCGCCTGAAGGCGCGGCACGAGATTGGCGTCGTCCGGCGCATAGGTCGTAAACGGCCGATTGTCGTTGAAGTGACCGACGATCTCGTTGCCCGCGATCGTCACGTCGTGGACGCGGCCCTGATCGATCTGCGTCAGCAGTTCGCTATATGAAATGTCGCGGATCGGCGTGCGCTGGCCGGGCTGCTGAAACAGCATGACAAGCGCAACCACGAGCAACCCGATGATTGCCCAGAGCGCGAGGTTTCTGAAGTGTGGGTTCATGTGGGAAGCCTGTCGGGAGCCGCTCGGTCGGGCTTATCCCCCGAAGCGCTCCGCTCATGTGCTTAATTTAGGCGCACCTGGACGCGTTGCCAAGTCTCGGAAAAGCCCGTGATTCCAGGCGTTGTTGCGTAGGGACTTGGCCGTTTCGGACAAGTTCGTCCCCTACAATGCAAATTCGCTAAGTCGAGCTTGAGCGGCGAGGCGGCGCCGGACGCAGTCGAATCCGTCCGTCTTTCGCTTCGATCGAGACATCGGCAAGTGTCATTCGTACCGATCCGCGCGCAGTCAGCGCAGCGGCCACGCGCGCGCTGGCGCGCTCCAGGCGTTCGAGGCGAAGCACAGCCGCCGGCGCGATATGCAGGATCGCGCTTCCGAGCACGCGTTGGAGAATTTCCAGCGGCGCTTCACACAGCGTTGCGGCGTCGAGTTCGACGCATGACGCTTCGTCGCGACGCAGCGCGCGCGCCAGCATTTCGGCGGCGCAATGCGCCAGCGCGGCATCGGCGCGGGCCGCACGCGATCCAAGCCGCAGGAGCGCGTCTCGACCAAGTCCCTGTGCGGCGAGCATCGGCGCCAGCCTGCGCAGCCGCACGCGCGCGAAGCTTTCGTCTTCATTGGACGGGTCGCGAAAGAACGGTTGCCCGGCGCGGGCGCAGACCGCCTCCAACTCCTCTTTGCGAAAGTCGAGCAGCGGCCGCAGCAGCGGGATGTCTTCGTGGCATGCGATGCGGGCCATGCCTGCAAGTCCCGCGACTCCTGAGCCGCGGGTCAAACGAAACAGGATCGTTTCGGCCTGGTCTTCCGAATGGTGCGCAAGCGCGATCGCGGATGCGCCGATTCGCCGCGCGCAGTCGGTCAGCAGCGCGTATCGCGCGCGCCGCGCCCGCTCCTGGAGGCGCGTCGAGGGCTTTTCTTCCTCCCACGTCAATAAGTGATGGGCGTAGCCAAGAGCGCGCGCCCAGCGGCCGACCTCTTCGGCCTCCGCGTGCGCCTCTTTGCGCAAGCGATGATCGACCGTCGCGACGGCGATGTGATGCGACGCGCGCAAAGACCATTGCGCGCAAAGCAGCATCAAGGCGACGGAGTCGGGCCCGCCGGAAACCGCGAGCAGCAAGGAGGGGTAGGGCGCAAGGAGTTCGAGCGCGTTTTCACGACGTCTCTCGAGCGAGTCGTCGTCGATTGCGGCAAGGTCTTCCGCCTCCGTGCGCGGCATGCCTAGGCCGGAGGGGCGCCGACCGCCACGCGGACGGCTAGCATTGAATTTTTTTGCTTTCGCGTTGCGCCGCTTCGCGGATTCGCGTCGCCGCTTTCGGGAATTTGACGTTGATCTCGGAATAGGAGGCGCACGCCTGCTCCTTCGCGCCCATTGCGCTCAGCGATTGGCCAAGCCGCAACAGCGCTTCCGGCGCCTGCGCCGAGTCGCCGTATTTCGTCGAGATTTCCAAGTATCTTTCGGCGGCCTCGCGATGCCGTCCGCGCAAAAAGAAACTTTCGCCGAGGTTGAATGTCGCGGCGGCGGCGAGCTTGCTCTTGCCGTTCTTCGATAGAAACGTTGAGAGCGACTTCTCCGCTTCCTCGTATTTGCCGGCGCGCAATGCGCCTACCGCCTCATCATACTGTTCCTTGGGGCCAGCGACCGGCGGCGCGGCGGCGATCTCCGCGGGCGCCGGCTGGTCGCCGACGAGGCGGCCGTGGGCGATATCCAGCGGCTGCCCTGCTTCGCGCACGGGGGCGATCGTCACCGAACCCGTTGGTCGGGCGGCGATTTCAAGCGGCGCGGACGGAGTCGTCGTGCCGAGCGGCCGCGGCGCGCCCGGCGCGGTCGGCTGTGTCGCGGGATCAAAGGCGTCGCCGCGCTTGCCGGCGTTGGCGCTCGTCTCGGGCGCCGTCGACGCGACGGCTGGCGGCGCCGTCGGTCCACGCGGCGCAGCCTCCGAGTGCGGCTCGGGCTTTGCGGCGCGGAGCTGCTCTTCCAAAAGCTGCACCCTGTGCTGCAGCTCCTCGTTTTGTCCGGTCAATCGGCGTAGCTCGCGCTCCAGCCGATCGATCCGCATCGCCGCCGCCGCGTCCGACCCCGGTCCCGCCTCAGGGCCTTCATAAAGATCCGATGGCGGCACATTGTGGGTCTGAGCGTGGCGGAGGTCTCCCTCCGGCCGGGGATCGCCATAGACGTCGAACGCCTGGGCGGCGCCCGCCATCAACAAGGGCAGGGCGAAGATGAGGGCGTAGCGTGGGAACATGGTCGCGAAGGCCGAGACTTGCGCTAAAGACGCCGCTCAATTCGACGCGGCGTGACGACGCCTTACCATAGGCGCCCGTTCGGCTAAAATTAGGCGATGCGATCATTGAGTCTCGTTTGGGTTCAAAGAATGGCGATGGCCGCGTTTGTGGCGGCGGCTTGGCCGTCACGCGCCGAATCGCTTCCGCCGGCCCCGGAAACCGGCGAGTGCTCGCTCGAGGGCGCCGTTCCGGCGACCGTCGCCGCCGTGGATGAGGACTTCGAACTGCTGCTCGATGATGGCCGTCGCGCCGCTCTCGCGGGCCTCGACTTTCCGCCGCCGGAAATGGCGGAGCTGCGCGCCGCCATTCGCAACCATCTGTCCTCGTGGCTCGCCGGCCGAGACATATTCCTGGGCGCCTTTGCCTCGACATTGGACCGCTGGGGAAGGGCGCCGGCGAGAATTTACGCGAGCCCGGCCGAGGGAGGCGCTTCGGCGCCCCTCACGTCAGTGGCGGCCGCGCTGCTCTCGGCGGGCGAAGCGCGCTTTCGTCCGGATCCGATGGCTTCCGCCTGCGCCAAGGCGTATTTGGCCGCCGAGGCCCCGGCGCGCGATTCGGGCGTCGGGCTTTGGTCGCGGCCGGAGTTCCGTCCGATCGACGTCTCGGCGCCGGGCGCGGTGGATGATCTGAAGCGGCGCAAGGGAATGATTGTCGTCGTCGGCGCGATCCGCTCGGTCGGCGAGTCGCGGCGCGCCTTCTACCTTAATTTTGGCGACAAATGGCGCGATAGCTTCACCGTCGTGATTCTGCGGCGCAATTTGGCTATCTTCGGGCAAATCGAGCCCCGCTCGCTCGTAGGGCGGCGAGCGCGCGTACGAGGACTTATTGAGACCGGGGCTCGCATCGAAATCGCTTCGCCAGCCGAGATCGAATTCGTTGACAGCGTCTCCTCTCGTTAGGCGGACGGCGCTCGCCTTGCTGGCCGTCGTCAGCGGGGCGATCGGAGGCTGCGCGGAGCTCGAGCGGCAAGGACAGATCTTCACCGCCCCAGTGCCTCCGGCGCGGCCGGCTGGGCCGCGAACCGATAATCGCAGCACGGTTCAGCATAAGGAGCTCGTCGCCCAATTCGGCGGCGAATACGAGGCTCCGGGCGCAGAGCATTACCTTGATGGCATTCTCGCCAAGCTCGCGAGCGTCAGCGATACGCCCGGCCAGCCAACCTACAAGGTGACAATTCTCAATACGCCTGTCGTCAACGCCTTCGCGCTGCCCTCCGGCAATCTTTACGTCACGCGCGGACTGCTGGCGCTTGCCGGAGACGCTTCGGAGGCGGCGGCGGTGATGGCGCATGAAATCGCCCATGTCTCGCTGCGCCACAGCGCGCTCCGCGCCGAACGCGAGCGGGAGGCGGCGATCATCTCGCAAGCCGCGGCGGTGATTCAGAACCGCCAGAAAGGCGACGAGGTGCGTTCCAGTCAGCGGCTCTCCGTCGCGAGTTTCTCCCGTCAGCAGGAACTCGACGCCGACGCCGCCGGCGTCCGCGTCATCGCCCGCGCCGGCTTCGACCCGTATGGCGCTTCGCGCTTTCTGACGGCGCTGGGTCGGTCGACGGATTTGCGCGCGGCGCTCTATGGAAAGAAGAAGTCGCTCGACTTCGACATTAACTCGACGCATCCCTCCACCCCCGACCGCATCACAAAGGCGGTTGCTGCGGCGCGACAAATCGGAGCGCCGGGGATCGGCGTCGCCGATCGCGGCGGCTATCTCGAGGCGATCAAGGGCGTCGCATTCGGCGACGATCCCATGGAAGGCTACGTTCGCGACCGCAAATTCACCCATCCGCGACTGCGCTTCGCCTTCATCGCGCCTGAGGGCTTTCTTCTGGAAAATTCCAACGAAGCGGTGTTCGGGGTGCGCGAAGCCGACAATGAAGCCTTGCGGCTCGACAGCGTGCGCCTGCCGTCGGACGATAATCTCGAAGCCTATGTCGGCTCCGGTTGGGTCGACGGATTGCTTCCTTCCTCCGTGCGCAAGATGGACATCAACGGGCTTCCCGCCGTGATCGCCGTCGCTCGGGCGGGGGAGTGGAATTTCCGGCTGGCGGTGATCCGCTCGGGCGAGTTTCTCTACCGTCTGATTTTTGCAGCGCGCAAATTGAGCGACGAGGCCGACGCGCTCTTCATGGAATCGATCAGATCCTTCCGCCGGCTCGGCCCCGATGAAACCACTGATGCGCGGCCCTTGAGGATTGCGGTGGCTGTCGCCGCCTCTGGCGACACGATCGAAACGATGGCCGCACGGATGGTGGTTCCTAACCGGCCAGTCGAACATTTTATGCTTCTCAACGGGCTGTCCGCCGGCGACGCCCTCACCGCCGGCGAACATTACAAAATCGTAACGGAGTGAAGCCCGGTTTTTGCTCGCTTTGGGAACAACTGCCGCGCCTGACGGTTATCCAAAGCAAGGCAAATCTTGGCGCGCGGAAATCCCACCATTAGTGGCCGCGTATGGAGGGCGTCATGGCTTATATGCCTGGACTCGGGCGCGAATTGATTAAGGCTGCGGCTGAGGCGCCTTTTTTGGAACGCGACGAAGAAAAGCAGCTCGCCATCGCTTGGCGCGAGCGTGGCGACGCTACAGCGCTTCATAAGCTCGCCGCCGCACATATGCGCCTCGTCATCGCGCTTTCGGCGAAGTTCAGACATTACGGATTGCCGCTCTCGGACCTCGTCCAGGAAGGACACGTCGGCCTGTTAGAGGCGGCAGCGCGGTTCGCGCCGGAGCGAGACGTACGCTTCTCCACCTATGCGACATGGTGGATCAGAGCGTCGATCCAAGATTACGTGTTGCGCAACTGGTCGATCGTGCGGGGCGGAACAAGCTCGTCGCAGAAGGCGCTGTTCTTCAATTTGCGTCGCTTGCGTGCGCGGTTGGCGCGCGAAAATCACGGTAGGAGCCCAGTCGATACCTATCAGACGATCGCGAACGCGATCGGCGTTTCGCGGGCTGACGTGGAGATGATGGATTCGCGTCTGTCGGGTTCCGACGTGTCGCTGAACGCGCAGCTCGTCGACGACGATACATCCGGCTCCGCGCAGAGGATGGATTTTCTTGTCGACGAGAAGCCGCTCCCCGACGAGGTCGTCGAGGAGACGCTGGATTCGGATCGGCGCGCGCGCTGGCTCAAGGACGCGCTGACGATTCTCTCCGAACGCGAGTTGCGCATCGTGCGCGAGCGTCGGCTGGCGGAAAATCTGGTGACGCTTGAGACGCTGGGCGACCGCCTTGGCATTTCCAAGGAGCGGGTGCGGCAGATCGAAAGTCGCGCGCTGGTCAAGTTGAGGCGCGCGCTGTCGCGGATGCAGGAGACGGCGACCGCCGATGAGCCGGCAAGAGTGTAACGAAAAAACCCCGGAAGCGGCTTCCGGGGTTTTTGTTGCTCTGATTAGGCGGCTCGGTCCACGTCAGCCTCATCGCCGCCGTCGTCGCCCGCGTCCCCCTCGGCCTTCGGTCCGCGGCGGGGGCCCTTCAGCAGAAAGGATTCGATCAGCTTCAGCGATTCCGAATCGATGAGCTTGCGCACGGCGGCGACTTCACGCGCCATGCGATCCAAGGCGGCCTCGTAAAGCTGGCGCTCGGAATATGACTGCTCGGGCTGGGTGTCGGACCGGTAGAGGTCGCGAACCACCTCGGCGATGGTGATGAGATCGCCCGAGTTGATTTTCGCCTCATATTCTTGAGCGCGGCGCGACCACATCGTGCGCTTGACGCGTGCGCGGCCGCTCAGTGTCTGCAGCGCCCTGTCAACGACGCCCGTATCGGCGAGCTTGCGCATTCCGACGCTGATGACTTTGCTCGTGGGCACTTTGAGGGTCATCTTGTCCTTGATGAAGCTCACGACAAAGAGCTCCAGGCTGAAGCCCGCGACTTCTTGCGTCTCGACGCCGACGATCTGCCCGACGCCATGCGCGGGGTAGACGATGTGCTCGTGGAGCTTGAAGGCGGGCTTGGCCGACGGCGCGGCGGGTTTCGGCCTGGCTGGAATAGCCGGTCGCGCGACGCCGCCGGGCGCCGCCGAGGTCTCCTGAGAAGTCGCCAGGGGCGGGGAGGCGACCGTCGCTTCAACGGGTTTCGGCCCCGCCTCCACTGCGGGACGCGGCTTTGCCGCTACAGGCGCGCTCGGCGTCGCCGGCTTCTGCTGCTCGACGGGTTTGGCCGCCGGCTGCTTGGCCGCTGCGGCCGGCGTCGTCGCCTGGGCGGGCTTCGGCGCCGCGGCTTTGCTCGAAACGACGGGCTTCGCCGCCGGAGTCCGAGCGCTGGCGCTCACCTTTTCCGCCGTCGTTTTAGCCGCCTTCGCAGCCACCGCGCGCTTCGTCACGCCGCTCTTGCCTGCGACCGCGGCCTTGGTCGGCTTCGCCGCCCTCTTGGCGGCCGAGCTGGCGGCCGAGGCGCGGGCGACGCTGCGAGAACTCGCCGCCGCCGTCCGACGC
>NZ_JAMRYX010000162.1 GCF_024448135.1 Methylocystis suflitae | reverse complement strand
CGTCTCCAACAACCTCCGGCGGCCCGCATGCGCCTCTCCCTGGCGCATAGTCGGCTGAAAGCCCTGAATGCGCAATGAATAGTCGAGGCAATGCGGCCATGCGCCTCAGCTCTCCGAGGCGCGGCAGGCGTCTCGCATCTTCTTGTAGTCGACGATCATGGCGGCGAGCGGCGCGTTTTGGGGCAAGGCGCGCAGCTGCTTCGCCGCAATCTTCTGCTCTTCCAAAGAATAGGCGACGAGCGGCGGACAGCCTCCGCCCGTCGATTGGCATGCCGCAAGAGCGAGGCTAAAAGCGACCATGATCGAGATCTTGCGAAACATCTTCAACGCTCCTGCGCTCAACCATGATTTCTGCCTGCCGCTTGGCGGCGCGCATATCGGATTCGGCGCGCCGCGCGTTCTCCTTAGCGGCGCCGCCGGCGACAAGTCGCGCCAACACTGCGCGCCCAAGCGCACAGGCGACGACGCCCGCGACCGCGACGAGACTGAGCGCGGTGAGCTTGGACATGTCAGGCCGTTCCCGGCGGCGTCGAGGTGATGCTGCGCATGATCGCCATCAGCGCCGCCGAACCGATGGCGATGGCGCCGGCCTTCGGATCATTGAGAAAGGCGATCCAGTCGGTCGAGGCGAGCGCGCCAAACAGCGCGACAAGCCCGGCGGCGACATAGGTGCGATAGCCTTGCATTGGGAGCTCCTTTTTTGATGCCGGAAGCCGCCGGCGCGGTTTCATTTGCGGCCGAGGACTCGCGAGACGAACGATTCCATGGCGAAGGCGGGACCCGGATCGCGCTTGCGCGTCGGCGCAATGTCGTCATGACCGGCGATGTCGCTGATGCCGTAGGTCTGGCAGATGGCCTTCGCGATATCGACGGCGGCCGAAATCTGTAGGGCGGGATAGATCATCCAGGGCTTTTCGCCGCCCCTATCCAGCTTGTGGACGAGCATTGCGACCTGGCTCGCCGGCACATTTTTTCCGTATGCGTCGGCGAATTTGCCGTTGGCGAGCTTCGTCAGGGGTCCGGCGTTGGTCAGCTCAATGCCGATCGAAAAGGCGTTGCAGTTCGAGCGCCGCCTCCAAACGCTTTTGCCCGCGTGCCAGGCGACGCGATTGAGCGGCGCGAGCTGCGTCACCTCGCCATCGAGATCGACGACAAGATGGGCGGAGGCTTTCGCGTTGGGATTGCACAGCCAGGAAATCGCGCCCTTCGCCGACTGAGCGGCGGTGTAATGCATGATCAGCAGCGAGGGCTTCAAAACGCCGCCGACGTTGGGCGTCGGCTGTTGAGCGACAGGCTTGTCGTTTTGGTGGAGGACGTGATTCTTCACGGCGAAGGCCATGGGCCGACTCCTTCTCTTCCGATGTCGTTTGTTGATGAGAATCGCGCGCGACGCGCTTGATGTTTTGCGATCAGAAATATTCAAAGACGACGGCGTAGCCGCCGCCGCCATTGCCGCCGGCGCCGGAATTGGCGCCGTTCTGCGACGCGCCGCCGCCGCCGCCACCGCCGCCAAGCCCCCCAACGCCTCCGCCGCCAGGAGTCGTTGCGTGCGAACCTCCGCCTCCGCCGCCTGTGCCGGCTCGGTTGAGAGGGCCAACGCCGCTGGCGTATGACGC
>NZ_JAMRYX010000161.1 GCF_024448135.1 Methylocystis suflitae | reverse complement strand
CTAGCGTCCCCTCTCCCGCTTTAGCGGGGGAGGGACAGGGAGGGGGGGCAGTGACCACGACAGTCAAACCCGCAAGAGTCGCCGCCACGCCCGCGGCGCTTGATCTCATCGCCAGGCTGCGCGGCAAACATGGCGCGGTCCTCTTCCACCAGTCGGGCGGCTGCTGCGACGGCTCTGCGCCGATGTGCTATCCGCAAGGGGAATTCCTCGTCGGCGACGGCGACGTCCTCCTCGGCGAGATTGGCGGCGCGCCCTTCTATATCGGCGCGGCGCAATTCGATTATTGGAAGCACACGCAGCTCGTCATCGACGTCGTGCCGGGGCAAGGCGGCATGTTCTCGCTCGACAATGGCACGGGGCTGCGGTTCCTGACGCGGTCGCGGCTTTTTTCCGACGCCGAATTGGCGCATCTGGCCGCCGCTGCGCCGGCGGCCGATGAGCGAGCTTGAGCAACGGGCCTGCGGCGCAGAACGTCTGCTCGGGTTTGACGTCCCAGCGGACGGCGAATCGCGCGCCGAGCGGGGCTCAGCCTCGCCCTCCGCCTGCCGGGGAGTTTAAGGTTGACACTGCGCCGCAGGGGCCGCATATGCCGCTGCATCGGCCGCGTTCATCGCGGCCGCCGTCTCCTTGCGAGACGATGGGGGAATGTCCCGAGCGGCAAAGGGGGCGGACTGTAAATCCGCTGGCTAAGCCTTCGTAGGTTCGAGTCCTACTTCCCCCACCATCTCCAAGCATGGAAATTCTCCTACCGCTTCGATCAGCGAAGGAAGCGCAGGCGCTCGCGCAAGGCGTCGTAAAGAGGCGCGTCGCTCATCAGCGTAGGGATGAGCATGGCCGTAAAACAGGCCGCCAGCATCGGCAGGAGCAAGAGCGCGCTGCCAGTCATTTCCGTCGCAAGCACGAGCCCGGTCAGCGGCGCCCGCACCACGCCCGTAAAGAACGCGGCCACTCCAACCACCGCGAAGGCCTCTGGCTGAATGGGAAGGTCCGGGAACGCCAATCCGCAACCGGCGCCAAAGAGCAGTCCCAATTGCGCGCCCAGCGTCAGCAGCGGCGCGAAAAGACCGCCTGGCGTTCCCGCCGAATAGGACAAGGCGCCGAACCAGAACCTCAGTTGAAAGAGGAACGGCAAGACGAAGAGGGCGGGCGCCCCAAGCAGCGCATTCTGGGTGAGATTGTCGCCGCCGCCGACGCATTCCGGTCCGAACCAGGCGAGAACGCCCGCCGCGGCGCCGATCGCGGCGGCGCAGGTCTCCGCCGGCAGGCCGCGCACGAGGTCGACCGCGGCCAGCGTCGCCAGCACCGCCTTATTATAGGCGATGGCTACGGCTCCGCACACTATGCCAAGTATGAAGAATAGCAGGCCGATCTCCGGCGCGGGATACGCCAGCGGCGGCAGATGGAAATCCGGCGCGTCGCCCAGAATAAGATGCGCGACGGCGATTGCTGTCGAGGACGCCGCCAGCGCGGCGATCGCGATCCTGTGCTCGAATTTTTGGACGAGCTCTTCCAGGACGAAAACCGCTCCGGCCATCGGCGCGTTGAAGGCCGTCGCGAGGCCTGCGCCCGCGCCTGCCGCCAGCAGAACGCGGCAATCCGGCCAGTCTCGGCGGAAGGCGCCGCCGAAGAGATGGCCAAGCACCGCGCCCATCTGCACACTCGGGCCTTCGCGGCCGAGCGCAAGGCCCGAGCCGATCGCCAGCCATCCGCCGACGAATTTCACCGGCAGGAGGATAAAGGGCGACGGCGCCGCGTCACCGCGCAGGACCGCCTCGACATGCGGAATCCCGCTCCCCGACGCGTGTGGCGAATACCGCCGCACCAGCCAGGCGGCGACGACGGCCGCCGACGCACAGCCGCCGACGAGCAGAATAAAGCCCGTGATTGAGTGGCCATGCGCCCAATCGATAATAGCTGCGCGAAAAACATCGGCCCGCTGCAGCGCAAGCCGGAAAAGCGCGCAGACGAGACCCGCGACAGCGCCGACCAGCAGCGCCAGCGTCGCGAGAACCGCAAGATTGCCCTCTGAAGACGTCAAGCCCGTCGAGCGGGCCTCATAGAGGTCGCGATGAAGCATGTCGCAGCGGCTCGGTCCGTGGGGGCTGGGGCCAAGGCGAAGCCATAGCACGATTGGGGTCGGTAACGCGCTCCCCGCATCGCCGGCGCGCCGTAACCGGCCTATGCTTCCGCTTGCGCTGTCTTGTCCAGCGCGGCGGCGTTTGGCATGTTGCGCGGCCACGAACACAGGGAGCGCGTATGAGCCGGGTTTTCAGGATAATCGCCGCCGTGATGTTTTGCGTCGGCGTCGCGGCTCCGGCCATGGCGCACACGCCCGATATTTCCACGGGCAAAATCCTTCCCAAGGACAATCGGGCCTATGCCGTCGAGGTCGGCTTTCTCGCCACCGATCTCGAGCGCATGTTTCAGGACACGATGAGCGAACGCGCCGACGCCGACCTCTCGGCGCCCGGCGCGCTCGAAGCGGAAATCGGCAAATTTGTCCAAAAGCGTGTCGCGATGCGCGATGCGACAGGCCGCGCCTGCATCGCCAATGTCGAAAAGTCCGGCGAAGATCCCACCAACCAGGACAGCGCGCTGATCGTCATGCGCTTCGACTGCGGCGCGACGACGGGCACGCTCTTCTATGACGCGACGAAGCTCCTCGCTGCGCAGGGCGCAAAGGGAAAGCATCTCGTCACTCTCGAGGGGAGCGAAAACGGCGGGCAGACCATGCTGTATCCCGACGATCCGCCGCTCGATCTGTCAAAGCCGATGGAAACCACCGCACAGCTGATGTGGAAGTTTCTCAAAGCCGGCGTCGAACACATCGTCACCGGCTACGATCATCTATGCTTCCTGTTCGCGCTCATTCTGTGGGCGACCCGCATTTGGCCGGTCGTGAAGATCGTCACCGCCTTCACCATTTCGCATTCGATCACGCTGTCGCTGGCGGCGCTCAATATCTTCACGCTTCCCTCGACATTGGTCGAAGCGCTGATCGCCGCCTCGATCGTTTTCGTCGCCGTGGAGAACTATTTCTCGCGCGACGTCGACAACCGCTGGCGCAACACCTTCCTCTTTGGCTTCATCCATGGCTTCGGCTTCGCCTCCGCGCTGACGGAGATGGGCGTGCCGCAAGGCGGGGTCGTGCCCGCGCTCGCTGCGTTCAACATCGGCGTCGAACTCGGCCAGATCGCCATCGTCTTTGCGGTCATGCCCATCCTGTTCTTCATCGACAAGCAGACGGGCGGCAAGCGCAGCGAAAAGCTCGTCTACGTGGTCTCGGCGCTGATCGCCGTTGCGGGGGTCTACTGGTTCTTGGAGCGAATCGGGGTTCTTCCGGGGTAAGGCTCTCGGATGACCTCATCGTTGTCGGGCTCGCCGCGTCTACGGACGCGGTGAGAGGCGCCCGCTAAAGCGTGCGCCGCAGCGTCACGTTTCGCGCCGCGGCCCTGCCGGATCCAACTGCCGCCTATCCTTTTACCCGCACATATTCCCCGGGCGCGTCGCAGATGATCTTGAGCTTGCCGCCGCCGGGCTGGCGCGCGGGGACTTTCTTGGGCGCCTGCGCCGTCACCCAGGCCAGCCAGTGCGGCCACCAAGAGCCCTTGGTTTCCTTTGCCTTCTTGATCCAGTCGTCGAAAGCGCCCTTCGGGGGGCCGCCCGTCCAATATTGATATTTGTCTTTGGAGGGCGGGTTGATGATCCCCGCGATATGGCCCGAGCCGCCGAGCACGAAGGTCACGTCGCCGCCGAAAAACCTCGCGCCGCGAAACACGGATTGCGCCGGCGCGATATGATCCTCTCGGGTCGCGATCTCAAAGACCGGCGCCTTCACCTGACGCAAATTGAGCCGAACGCCGTCGATGACCATCTCGCCGCGGGCCAGACGATTTTCGAGATAACAGCTGCGCAGGTAGAAGGAGTGATTGGCGCGCGGAATGCGCGTCGAATCGGAATTCCAATACAAGAGATCGAAAGCGGCGGGCTCGACCCCCTTCATGTAATTGTTGACGACGTAATTCCAGATGAGTTCGTTCGGCCGCAGCATATTGAAGGCGTTGGCCATCTTGTAGCCTTCGAGATAGCCGGTGCGGGCCATGCTTTCGTCGAGCGCCGCGAGCCGCGCCTCGTCGACGAAGATCTGCAAATCGCCGGCGTCCGAAAAATCCACCTGCGTCGCAAAGAAGGTGACGCTGTCGACGCGATCGTCGTTCGTCGCCGCCATATAGGCGAGCGTTAGGGCGAGCAGCGTGCCGCCGACGCAATAGCCCGCCGCCGTCACTTTGCGTTCGCCCGTCGCCTTCTCGATCACGTCGAGCGCGGTCAGCACGCCCTCGTGCATATAGGCTTCAAAGCCCTTCTCGGCCTTGGTCTCGTCGGGATTGACCCAGGAGATGATGAAGACCGTGAAGCCCTGCTCGACGGCCCAGCGCACGAAACTTTTCTCGGGGTTGAGATCGAGCACATAGAATTTGTTGATCCAGGGCGGCGTGATGAGCAGCGGCCGCGCATAAACTTCCGACGTCGTCGGCTCATATTGAATGAGCTCCATCACGTCATTGCGCCAGATCACCTTGCCGGGCGTATTCGCCAGATCGACGCCGAGTTCGAATTTGCGATCCGCGCTCTGGCGAATCTTCAGCACGCCGCCGCCCGCGGAAATGTCTTCGGCGAGCATTTTCAAGCCGCGAACCAGATTTTCGCCCTTGGCGTCCATCGTGGCGCGCAACAGTTCCGGATTGGTCGGCACGAAATTGGATGGCGAGATCGCGCTCGAGATCAGCCGCGTATAAAAGACCGCCCTGGCCTTTGTCTGCGGATCGAGACCCTCGGCGCTCTCGACCATGTCGCCCGCCCAGCGCGACGCAAGCAGATAGGATTGCCGCAGCCAGTCGAAGAAGGGATTCTCGTTCCACTCAGGCCCGGAGAAGCGCTTGTCGGAGAGGTCGGAAGGAACGATCGGGGCGACATCCTCCCCGCTGTAGCGGCGAAGCGTCTGCCGCCAGATTTCGCTCAATCCGCTGTAAAGATCGGCCTGGGCGACGGCGGCGCGCTCGGGCTTCGACAGCCAATATTCGGCGACGGCGCCGAGAGTCTTAGTGGCGTCGGCGACGCTCGCGGCGAGTTCGCTTCGCGTTTCTTCGGGATTGGCGCCGCCGATCGCCGCAGCCAGCGCCTTGCGGCCCTCATCTACGAGCTGCGCCATGTTGTCGGCGATCGCTTCAATATCAAGCCGGACGAATTTCTCCAGATTGGCGAGCGGCGCGGGAGCGCCGGCGCCATGGGGCGCCGCGGGCGCGGCCTTTTGCGGAGCGCTGGGCGCGGAAGGCTTTTTCGCCGCGGTCTTTTTCTTGGCCTCGCTTTTGGCCTTGTTCTTGGCCTCGCTCTTGGCCTTGCGGGGAGGCTTCACCGGCGTTTCGGATTTGCCGAGCGCGGAGACCTTTGCCGCCGTGGCCCCTCGTTTCCGGTTGGCGGCGGGATCCTGGTCCTGGTTCGCGCTCATACCCTAAACCTGTCTGTTTTTCGAATGATGGGGCGCGCCGCTCCGCCAACGCCGCGACGCTCTGGTCTAACAATTGCGCGCTGATGAGAAAAGCTCCGCCGGCCTGGCGCGAAAGAGGCGTCCCGGCGACATAAGCGCGAATTATTACAATGCAATGCCGAAACGCGCGCTGGAGCGACCGCTCTCCAGAGTCGATTGTGCGAAAAGGTCGCACGGACCGGAATGGCTGATGTCATTCAGCAGGATGCTATGCGGCGCCGGCGCTGTCCAGCGCCATGAGCTGCGGCGACAGCGGCAGGCCATGCGCGGCGGCGACAGGCGGAGACAGAATGCGGCCGGCGGAAATTTCCAGCCCCGCGCGAAGATGCGGGTCGTCCTCGATGGCGCGACGCCAGCCCTTGTTGGCGAGCGCCAGCACGAAAGGCAATGTGGCGTTGTTGAGCGCGAACGTCGACGTGCGCGGCGTGACTCCGGGCATGTTGGTGACGCAATAATGCACGACCCCGTCAACGACATAGGTCGGGTCGGAATGACTCGTCGGCCGCGACGTCTCGCAGCAGCCGCCCTGATCGATCGCGACATCGACGATCACGGCGCCGCGCTTCAT
The DNA here is from genome assembly GCF_024448135.1 of Methylocystis suflitae. Classification (GTDB taxonomy): domain Bacteria; phylum Pseudomonadota; class Alphaproteobacteria; order Rhizobiales; family Beijerinckiaceae; genus Methylocystis; species Methylocystis suflitae. The sequence goes on along the minus strand of NZ_JAMRYX010000161.1, from coordinate 14,566 downwards.
CGTCGCCAGCATGTCCCGCGTGATCAGGATTGGCGCCTTGGCGCCTGGCGCGAGCGCCGCGCAGATGACGAGATCGGCGCGCTTCACCGATTCGGCGATCGCGGCGCGTGTGGAATAAATGGTGCGCGCCGCGAAACCGAAACGCGTTTCGAGACGCCGAAGCGCCTCGGGGTTGCGGTCGGCGACAAGCACGCTTGCGCCCATGCCGAGCGCAATCGACGACGCCTGCGCGCCGACGCTGCCCGCGCCGAGAACCAGGACGTCGGCAGGCGGCACGCCCGGCGCGCCCGCAAGCAGAACGCCGCGGCCGCCCGCCTGCTTTTCAAGAAAATGCGCGCCGATTTGCGGGGCGAGCCGGCCGGCGATTTCGGACATCGGCGCGAGCAGCGGCAATCCGCCGCCGGGCGCCGTGACCGTCTCATAGGCGATGCAATGGGCGCCGCTCGCCATCAGCGCGCGCGTGAGTTCAGCGTCCGCGGCGAGATGGAAATAAGTGAAGAGCACATGGTCCGGCCGCAAATAAGCAATCTCGCGCCGCTGCGGCTCCTTCACCTTGACGATCAACTGCGCTGCGGCAAACAGCGCTTCAGGACCATCGACGAGCTTTGCGCCCGCGGCGGCGTAATCTGAGTCCGACAGCCCCGCGCCCTCGCCTGCGCCGCGCTCGATGAAGACTTCATGTCCTGCATGGGCAAGCTCGGCGACCGAAGACGGCGTCAGGCCGACGCGATATTCGTTGTCTTTGGTTTCCTTCGGCGCGCCGACACGCATTTGCGGCTCCAAAATACGGCGTCGACTCGGGTAAACATCTCGCCTTCGGGGAATATATGCAAAGGGCGACCTTTCAAAACAAGGGCGAAGGTCTAGCGCGTTTTCCGAACGGCGGAGAGGAAGAAATGCCGACCATCAATACGGACAAAGTCTGTTTCGTCGTCGTCAAAGCCCGTGAGCTTGAGAGCGAAGATGAGGGAATCGATGCGGACGCCTCGAACGCCACGGACGACGGTTTCGTCAGCGTGCTGACGGAGGACGCGTTCCCCACCATTCGCGACGAGCTTTCCTCCTTTATCGAGGCCATGGACATCGACGAGCAGATCGAACTTGTCGCGCTGATGTGGGTGGGGCGCGGCGACTTCGCCGCCAGCGAATGGGGCGAAGCTCTCGCGCAAGCGCGAGCCCGGCACGAAGGCGCGACATCAACCTATCTGCTCGGCGTGCCGCTGCTCGCCTCCTTTCTTGAGGGCGGCCTCGCAGAATTCGGCGAGAGCTGCGAGCTTTACGCCGCCGACAGGCAATGATGGCGCCAGAGACCTCGATCCTAGAGCGAAAGCGACCATATTACGGTCATGCGGCGAAGCATTGAGGAGATACCCCATGAATCGCAGGATTTTTGCAACCGCCCTGGCTCTATCCGTCGCGGCCTTTTTCGCCCCCCGATTGGCCTACGCCGAAGATCATCTGGCTGAAGCCATCACCCACACCAAACAGGCGATCAGCGAAGGCAAGAAGGGAAAGGCCGAGGCGCTGACGATGCATGCGGAAGAAGGCTTGAAGCACGCAAAGGCCGCCGAAACGCAAAAGCCGAACGAGCATACCAAACAGGGCGTCTCGCATCTCGAAATGGCGATTGACCACGGCAAGCAGAAGCATGCCGACGTCGCGACGAAACACGCCGAAGAGGCGCTTACTCATCTCGAGGCGGCGAAGAAGTAGGCTTCGGCGCACTGGACAACAATATGAGAGAGCGGTCGTTAGGCCGCTCTCTTCTTTTGCGGCTGCGCATGGCCGGGCGGCAATGACAGCGCCGCCTGGATCGCCTATGGACGTCGTGGCGGACACGCCCGCCGACGGGCCATTTTGATGAAGCTTTCCTCCGCGCTGCTGCGCGCCAAATCCATCGAATCGCTGCAAGCCGAAGCCGACCGGCCGGGCGGATTCCGTCGCGTGCTGGGGGTCTGGCAGCTCACCGGCATCGGCCTTGGCGGGCTCATTGGCGTCGGGATTTTCGTGCTGACCGGCGTGGTGGCGGCGACCCAGGCGGGGCCGGGCGTCGCCCTCTCCTTCCTGATCGCCGGCGTCGCGAGCGCCGCGGCGGCGCTGTCCTACGCCGAATTCGCCGGCATGATTCCCGTCGCCGGCAGCGCCTACACATACGCCTACGCGGTGCTGGGCGAACTCGCCGCCTGGATCATCGGCTGGGACCTTCTGCTCGAATATGCGCTCGTCGTCGCCGTGGTGGCGATCGGCTGGTCGGCCTATTTGCAGGCGCTGCTCGCGCAATTCGGGCTCGCGCTTCCCGAATGGGCGAGCGGCGCGCCGGGAACCGGCGCCGGCCGCGTCGTCGATCTTTTCGCCGCGCTCGGCGCGCTTGGCGTCGCCTTCCTGTTGACGCTGCGCGTGGAGCTCGGCGCGCGCTTCAACACCGCGATGGTGGTCGTCAAAATCGTCGCGGCGCTCTTGGTGATCGTGGCGGGACTCCCCTATGTGCGCGTCGAGAATTGGACGCCCTTTATGCCCTTCGGCTTTTCCGGCGTGGCGCAGGGCGCGGCGGTCGTGTTCTTCGCCGTGTTCGGCTACGACACGTTGACGACGGCGGCCGAAGAGGCCCGCGCCCCGCAACGCGACGTGCCGCGCGCCGTTCTTTTGTCGCTCGTCGTGGCGCTGACGCTCTACATCGCCATGTCGCTCGTGCTCACCGGCGTCGTACGCTACGACACGCTCGACAATCCGGCGCCGGTCGCGACCGCTTTCACGTCGCTCGGCCTGCCCTGGGTCGCTTTCGTCGTGTCGCTTGCGGCGGTTGCGGGCATCGCCAGCGTCATGCTCGCCTTTCTGCTCGCCTGCGCCCGCATCTGGTTCGCCATGAGCCGCGACGGACTGCTGCCGGCCTGGTTCGCCAAGCTTCATCCGCGCTTTTCTACGCCCTATCGGCCGACGCTGATCGCCGGCGCGCTGACCGCGCTCGTCGCCGCGCTGTATCCGATTAAGGAAGTGGCGGAGCTGGTGAACATCGGCACGCTCTCCGCCTTCGTCGTCATCTGTTCGGCGATCATCGTGCTGCGCCGCACCCGGCCCGATTTGAAGCGCAGCTTTCGTGCGCCTTTCGTTCCCTTCACGCCGCTCGTCGGCGTCGGCTTCTCGCTATGGCTGTTGTCGCGCCTGCCGACGGTGGCCTGGGAGCGCTTCGCGATCTGGATGGCGGTTGGGCTCGCCATCTATTTTCTTTACAGCCGCAATAACAGCCGGCTGGCGGGGAACGCTGAAGGATGACGGGCCAGCGGGCCCGTTCAGCGGATTCTTTGCTTCGGCGCATGGCGGCAATCAGTGATGAGGATAGAGCCGGTGATGCGGCGGGTGATATGGATTGAGATGCCCGCGGTGGTGGTACGGGCAAGGGTAGCGCCAATGCCGGATGCCGCGCGTGTGGTGCGTGGGCGTGGTGGTTACAAAGCATCCGCCGTGGCCGTGCCCGGAAGCGGGGCCGTACTGCCCGTACCAGTCAGGCTCATGCATCAGCGCGACCTGCTGCGCCCCGGCTGGCGACGGCGCCATCATACTGGCAAGCCCGCAAGTGGCGGCGACGATCGCACAACTGACGATGCGCTTTGATTTGTTCTCGGTCTTGATTTTGGACATAGGACTCTCCGGTCCACAATCTGCGCACGAGCAATCGCGCGCGCCTGCTCGCCAGATAGATCGCCGAAGAAACAAAGCTAGCCGGAGCGAAATTGGAGGGGTGGCGCAAGCGAGCTTCCTCGCACCATTCACGCAAGATCCGTTCAACTGGCCGTCGTCGCCAATTCCGCCGCTCTATCCCCTGAACGTATCGAGCCCTCGATCGTCGCCGGCAAGCCCGTATTCGTCCAGTCGCCGGCAAGCCACAGATTGTCCCAACGCGTCTTCGCGTCAGGCCGGCGCTTTTCCTGCGACGGCGTCGCGGCGAAGGTGGCGCGCTTCTCCTTGACGATCTGCCAGGGCGGCAACGCCGCCGGCAGGCCCGTCGCGGCGGAGACCTCAGCCCAGATTTTTTCCGCAAGCGCTTCGCGCGAATCGTCGATCAGGCGGTCGGCGCCGCTGATCGTCACCGACAGGCGATCGTCGAAGGCGAAGAGCCATTCGGTGAGCGTGCCGATCATGCCGAGAAGCAACGGCTGACCCGGCGGCGGCGCGATCTTGAAATGCGCATTGAGGATCGCGCGAAAATCGTCGGGCGCGACGAGACCGGGGAGAAGCTCCTGCGCGATCCACGGCGGCGTCGCGACGACCACCGCGTCGCCTTTTTCCAGCGTTGCTTCCGCGTCGCCAAAGCGCAGCGCGGCGACGCGAGACTCCTCGAAAGCGATGTCGCGCAAACGCGCCCCGAAGCGCGGCTCGACGCCTTTGGCGCGAAGCGTGCGCAGCGCCGGCTCGATGAAGGCGTCGCCGAGGCCGCCTTTGGCGACCATGGGGCGGCAGGCGTCGCCGCCCGCCGCGAGCGTCTCGCGCAGCACGGCGCCCGCGAGCGTGGCGGACGCCTCTTCGGGCTCGGTGTTCAGCGCCGAGAGCAGAACCGGTCGCCAAAGCTTCTCCCACAGCGCGCCGCGGCAATACATGGTGTCGCCGATGGTCGCGCCGTCCCTCGCGAAGAGAAGCTTTCCGGCGCCGAGATAGTCGAGCGGCCCCGTGCCGGGAACGCGCCGGTCGGCGACAAACACCCACCAGGGAATGCGCGAGGCGTTGGGTCGCAGCGTCCAGCGCTCCGCCGTGCGCGCGTCGAGAAAATCGAAGGCGCATTCGCTCGGACCAACGAGCGCGTCGCTCGCGCCGATGCGCTTGGCGTAATCCCGCGCCGCCCGATTGCCCGAGAGCAGCAAATGATTGCCGTTGTCGATCGTCAGGCCGAGCGAAGCGTCGAAATAGGAGCGGCAGCGTCCGCCCGCCATGCGCGCGGCTTCGTAAAGCGCGACGCGCCGTCCGGCGTCGGCAAGGCGCAGCGCGCAGGCGAGCCCCGCGAGGCCCGCGCCGACGACATGAATCGTTTCGCTCACGTGAAGGCGTGTCGCAGGAAGGCGCTGACGAGCTTGAGACGGGACGCCCGCACCGGCGCGCGCGGCGCCGAAAAGCCGCGAGCGGCGAGACTGTCGAGGATCGAGCGATAGCCGGCGGCCATGAGATAGGGCGCCTTCACCGCGCGCTTGGGCAAGCCCGCCATCACCAGATCCGCCTGATCATAATGTTCGCGGGCGCGGCTGAGGACCGGGGCGCACACCTCTTCGAGCGACGGATGCGACAGCACGGCGTGCGGCGCCAGGCTCGCCACGCCGGCGGACTCAATCGCCTCTCGCGGCAAATAGAGCCGCCCCCGCGCGGCGTCCTCGTCGAGGTCGCGCAAGATGTTGGTGAGCTGCAACGCGCGGCCGAGGTGGTAGGCGAGCAGTTTCGGACCCGTCGGCAAATCGCATTCGGCGCCCGGCTCATCCTCCGCGAGACCGAAAGCGCGCACGGACAGCCGTCCCACGGCGCTCGCGACGCGGTCGCAATAGAGCTCGAGCTTTTCCCAGTCCGGCGCGCAAATATCCTCCTCGACGTCCATGGCCATGCCCTCGATCACCGATTCGAAATCGGCGCGGTCGAGTCGGAAACGGCGGATGGGCTCCGAGAGAAAGCTGACGCGCGCGCGGATGCGGCCGGCGTAAAGCTCATCGAGGTCGGCGCGCCACTGGTCGAGCGCGGCGCGGCGCGCGGCGCGGTCGCCCTCGTCGTCGGCGATGTCATCAACGGCGCGGCAGAAGGCGTAAATGGCGAACATCGCGTCGCGCCGCGGCGGCTCGAGGATGCGCATCGCGAGATAGAAGGAGCTTCTGGTCGCGATGGCGCGCGTGCGCAGCGTCGTCGAATCGGCAAGCGCGTCCATTGTCACTGGCGCGTCCTTGGGCGCGTCCTCGGAAGAGCTTCGGAATCTGCGCGGCGTGGACGCGACACACGGCGAAGAAGCGCGCCGAGCGCGCCCAGCGCGCCCTTCAGCGCAAAGCTGAACTTGCCGTCGTGAACCTTGTCGCGCAGCGGATCGGCGACCGCGAGGCGGGCAACGAGCTGATCGGCCAATGTCTGAATGGCGCCGACCTCCATGGCGAGCCGCACGTCGTCGATCAGATCGGCGAAGGGACGCGACTGCGCGAGCAGACGCCCGGTTTTTTCGTTGAGGTCGCGGATCGTCGCCAGGAGCGGCGGCGACGCCGACTCCTTCCCCAGCATCTCAACGGTCGCGCCATGCGCCGCGAGCGCGTCGAGTGGCAGATAGACCCGGTCGAGGTTGCGGTAATCCTTGCCGCAGTCCTGCAGGTGATTGATGATCTGCAGCGCCGCGCAGAGCGCGTCGTTGGCCGGCCAGACCCGGCCGGGGTTCTCGCCGTGGAGATCGCAGACGAAGCGTCCGACCGGCATGGCCGAATAGCGGCAGTAATCGATGAGATCGTCCCAATCGCGATAGCGCAATTGCATCACGTCGCGCTTGAAGGCGGTGATCAGATCGCGCGCGTGCTGCGGATCAAGACGCCGCTCCTGGCAGGTCTCGCGCAAGCGGCGCGCCACATCGGCATCCTGTTCCGCTTCTCCCATCAGGGCGGCGTCAAGCGCGTCCAGCAGATCCAGCTTCTCTTGCGGGGAAAGCGTCGGGTGGTCGGCGATGTCGTCGGCGGCGCGAACGAAATCATAGAAGGCGAGGATTGGCGCGCGGTGCCGCGGCGCAATGAGAAAGGAAGCGACGGGGAAATTCTCGTCGCGATGGGTCTTTCCCGAACTCGTCTGCGCAATATCCATATGACGCCGTCTTGCCGCTCCACGGCGCTGGCGCGCCCTATACCTCGATCTGGCGGTTCGCCTCGATCTCGCCGGGCGTTTCGAAACGCTGCGCCGCCTTTTGGGCGCGCGGCGCTTGATAGCGGCCTTTCCATTCGCCGCCGCGGCCGCCCAGGTGCCGCCAAGCCGATTCAACCGTAAACCACGTATAGCATGCCGCGACGCCTGGCAAAGCAAAGGCGCGCCATCGCGACAGGCCGTAAAAGCGCAGCGTCGGCATATAGGCCTGCGCCATCAGCAGCCAGGAGACGAGCGCCGTCTCGCGCGCCGGCGATTCGCCGAACAGCGCCAGATAGGGCGGCGCAAGATAGGCGGCCGCCAAGCCAAAGAGCGCGCCCACGAGACGCCAGGGGGAATAGCTGAGCTGCGCGTAGGCCGAGCGCACGACCATTCGGGAGATATCGGCAAGGCGCGGATAGGCGCGCAGGCTATGGACGTCTTCGGTCAGACCCAGCCAGATCGGCCCTTGCGCCTTCATCAGCGCGCCCAGCGCGCAATCGTCGATCAGCGCCCCGCGAATGGCCCGCAGGCCGCCCGCGGTCGCGAGCGCCTCGGGACGCAGCAGCATGACCCCTCCCGCGGCGCCCGCCGCCGGATGATCCGGATCATTGATGTGGCGGAACGGGTAAAGCTTCTGGAAATAGAAAATGAAGGCGGGGATGAGCCAGCGCTCCGCGACGCTTTCGCAGCGAAGTTTGACCATGAGCGAGGTGAGAACAGCGCCGCGCGCCGTCGCGCCCGAAGCGAGGCGGGCGAGCACATGCGGCGAAAATTCGATGTCCGCGTCGCAAAACAGCACGAAATCCGGGTCGATCGGCAAGCTTCGCACATGATCGAACCCGCGCTGCATCGCCGCGAGCTTTCCCGTCCAGCCCGCATCGGGTCCGCGCGAGGAGAGAATCGTCAGGCGGCTCGAAGCGCCGCAGGCGGCCGCGCAGCGGCGGGCCGCTTCGGCGGTGCCGTCGTCGCTCTCGTCATCAACCAGAACAATGTCGAAGCGGCCATGGAACTGTTGCGCGAACAGCGACGCCAGGCTTTTTTCGATGACGTCGGCTTCGTTTCGAGCCGGAACGATCGCCACGACATGGGTTGCGGGGACCGCGGCGTGACCGCAAAGGTTCCGGTCATGTTCGGTCAGCCGCCAGAACCCGCCGCGAAGCGCGATCAGATAGAGCCAAACGAACAGCCCGAGGGCGGAGATGACAATCGCGAGCATGGGCGAATCGGGGTCAGGATTCGGACGATGACCCGCTTTTTATCACTCACGGTCTAGGCAAGCCAGCGCGCCTTCCCGTCCTTCATGGCCCTATCGCTTTACCCAGCCCGCCTCGGTCTTGACGTAGCTTCGCTTTACCGCCGCCCAGGCGATGCGATGCGCCGCCTCCTCCTGGCGCGGATCGCCGCGATGGGCGTCGAAGGCGTGGTTGAAGGCCTCGCGATAGATGTCCTGCGCGTGGTCAGGAAGGATGCGCTGGAGATTTTCGGGCAGATCGGCGTTGCTGTCGTAGGGCATGCGACGGACCCAATCAGGCGCCGGCCATCTCGCTGACCACCGCTTCCGCCGCCGCTGCGGGATTAGCTGCGCGGGTGATCGGCCGGCCGACGACGATATAGTCGGCGGAGGCCGCGACCGCCTGCCGCGGCGTCATGACGCGCTTTTGATCGCCGACGTCGGCGCCCTCCGGCCGCACCCCCGGCGTCACCAGCAGCATGTCCGAGCCCACGAGCGGCCTTACGGACGCAAGCTCCATCGGCGACAGGATGAGGCCGTCGACGCCCTTCTCCCTGGCTTGTCTGGCGCGGCGCGCGACGAGTTCGGCGACGCCGCAGGCGTAGCCCGCTTCTTTCAGATCCGCGTCGTCATAGGAGGTCATCACCGTCACCGCGAGGAGCTTGAGCGCGCCGCCCGCGGCGCCCTCGCGCGCCGCCGCCATCGTCTGGGGAAAGGCGTGAAGGGTGAGAAAGTCGACGCCGAGCCGGGCGATCTGGCGCGTCGCACGCTCCACGGTGACGCCGATGTCATGAAGCTTCAGATCGAGAAATACGCGCTTGCCCGCGGCCTTCAGTTCACGCGCGAAGTCGAAGCCGCCCGGCGCATAGGCGAGCTCCATGCCGACCTTGAAGAAAGAGACCGTCCCGCCCAGAGCCGCGATCATCGACCGCGCGTCGTCGACGCTTTCGACGTCGAGCGCGACGATCAGTCGGTCCTGCGGCTTCACGCCTTGCGCTTTCCGGCGAAGCCGGCGTAACCCGCTTTGCGATAGCGCCAGACGCGCGCGGGCGGAATGTTGAGCACGATCGGCGGCGATCCCTTGCCGACATAGGCGCCATTGACGCCATTGGCGTGCATGGGCATCGGCGATTTGGTCAGGCCGTAAGTGAACTGGATGAAGAGCCCCTCGTCGCCCATCAGTTCGAAAGCCTGGTTCAACAGCTCGACCCGATCGCGCTCGGGCCGCACGAGGAGCGGCAGGCTGGAAACGACGGTGGCGATCTTCCCCGGGACTTTGCCGTCGAGAGTCGCCTTGAGCGCATAGGCGTCGCCCTGCACGATGTTGACGCCAGGGAAGCGTTCGGAGAGCAAATGGCAGAAGCGGCTCTCAAATTCGACGAGGACGAGGCGTTCAGGCGCGATGCCGCGGGCGAGCAGCGCCTGAGTCACCGGCCCGGTGCCGGGACCGAGCTCGACCACATAGCCATCGCTGTGCGGTTCGACGAAACCGGCCATCGTCTTGGCCAGCGCGCGTCCGGAGGGCGAAACGGCGCCGATGAGGCGCGGATTTTCGATCCATTGACGGATGAAGCGCGCGTTATCCACGAGCCTCGCGCGCCCATTGGCTTTCTGCGTTCTGTGCGGCACCAGCGCCCCTCCCGATCGGCGCGACGAAACGCGCAAACGGCCCCCGCGATCGGAGGGCCGTTGGGCGGATGATAGGAGAGCCGCGCGTCAAAAACAACGTGGCGTCTTTTAGCCTTCCGCCGCCTAACCCCCGAACAGATCCTTCATCCGCGCGAAGAAGCCCGTCTCCTCGGGATGCGTGTCCAGCGAGGACTCCTCCTCGAATTCGGCGAGGAGCTCCTTTTGCCGCTTGGTCAGCTTTTGCGGCGTCTCGACGCTGATCTGCACATGCAGGTCGCCTTGGTCGCGCCCGCGCAGCACCGGCATGCCCTTGCCTTTGGCCTTGAGCTGGCGTCCGGACTGCGCGCCCTCGGGAATTTTGAGCTTCACCTCGGAGCCGTCGAGCGCATGGACCTTGATCTCGCCGCCGAGCGCCGCACGCACCATCGAGATCGGCACGCGGCAATAGAGATCCGCCCCATCGCGCTGGAAGAACGGATGCGGCTTCACCGAAAGGAAGATGTAGAGGTCGCCGGGCGGCCCGCCCCGCAGGCCCGCCTCGCCTTCGCCGGCGAGCCTGATGCGCGTGCCGTCCTCAACGCCCGGCGGCACATTGACGGACAGCGATCGTTCGATCGTCTTGCGCCCGGCGCCGGCGCAAGCGGGGCAAGGATTCTCGATCGTCTCGCCGCGCCCCTGGCAGGTCGGACAGGTACGCTCGATCGCGAAAAAGCCCTGTTGGGCGCGCACGCGTCCCATGCCGCCGCAGGTTGCGCAGGTCTTGGGCTTCGAGCCCTTTTTGGCGCCTGTTCCCGAGCAGACGTCGCAGGTCGCCGAGGTGGGGATTTTCAGCGAAGCGGTCTTGCCGTGAAAGGCCTCGTCGAGGGTGATCTCCATATTATAGCGCAGATCCGAGCCCCGCTCGCGGCCGCCTGAACGGCTGCGCCGCCCCATGACGTCGCCGAACAGATCCTCGAAAATGTCGGCCATGGAGGCGCCGAAGCCCTCGCCGGCGCCGAAGCCGCGGCCGCCCTGATCAAAGGCGGCATGGCCGAAACGGTCGTAGGCCGCGCGCTTCTGCTGGTCGCACAGACACTGATAGGCTTCGTTCAATTCCTTGAAACGCGCTTCCGCCTGCTTGTCGCCAGGGTGCCGATCGGGATGGCACTGCATCGCAGCCTTGCGGAAAGCGATCTTTAATTCGACTTCCGTGACCGTGCGGCTGACGCCCAGAACTTCGTAATAGTCGCGTTTGGACATTTCTTAGTCTTCGGGAGGTTCTTGCGAGGCTCCGCCGATCCGTTCGCCCGCCGCTTCGTATATGGCTTCGAGAGGATTTAGCAACTCCGGCAGATCGATCTGCGCCGTTCGCCAGACGACGCGAAAGTCGAGTTCGACATATCCATGGGCGATGCGATTGCGCATATCGATCATGTCGCGCCATGGAAGATCCCCATGCGCCGCGGCGAAGGACGGATAGGATCGCGCCAGCCGGGTCGCGGCTTCGCCAATGATAATGAGATTCATGGCGACCGCCTGTTGCGTGCGTTTGTCGGCGAGAAACTCATCTTCCGTCATGCCTTCGACATAGAATGCCGCGAGTCGAGCCGCTTCGAGAATTTGGTCGAGAAGCACGAAAACGTCGCCATCCTTCATATCGCGACGGCCTCGGCGACGACTTTCGCTCTGATTCGTTTGGGAAGCTCCAGCGGCGTCAGGAGATCGACTTTCACGCCCAAAATCTGTTCCAACTCCGCATGGAGCCCGCCCAAATCCAGCAAAGTCGCGCCGGGCAAAGCGTCCACTAGAATGTCGATATCGCTGCCTTCCTCATCCTCGCCACGCAGCACCGAGCCAAAGACCCGCGGGTTAGCCGCCCGGCGGCGGCTGACCGCGGCGCGCACGGCTTCGCGATTGGCGTATAGCGCTACTGACGGTCTCATAATTCGCTTCCAGCGCGACCTCTGCCGGGTCTCTCATTGCCCCCAACGCCAATATACGATCAATCGGCGCGCCAGCCTGATATGGCGCCGCCGACCGGTCAACCGTGTCAGTTCACGGGCCGCCTTAGAAGATGCGCGAGACGGCGCTCTTTAAGTGCGGGCGCGACTGCAGGAACGACGGTCAGAGAGCAGATCTTCGCTCGATTTTGGAAAATCAATAACCCGAAAGAAAACGCTCCCCCTTCGAACGAAGAGGGAGCGGGAGCGAGCTTACTTCTTGTCGTCGCCGACGTCCTTGAACTCCGCGTCGATCACGTCGTCCTTGGGCGCCTCCTCAGATGCGCCGGTCCCCGAAGCCTCAGCCTGCTGGGCCTTATACATCGCCTCGCCGAGCTTCATCGAGGCCTGACTCAATTCGTTGGTCTTGGCCTTGATCGCGTCCGCGTCGTCGCCTTCGACGGCGCTCTTCAGTGCGGCGATGGCGGCTTCGATCGCGCTCTTGTCCGCGGCCGAAACCTTGTCGCCGAATTCGGCGACGGATTTCTCCGCAGCGTGGATCGCGGCCTCGCCATGGTTCTTGGCGTCGACGAGTTCGCGGCGGATCTTGTCTTCCGCGGCGTGTTCCTCGGCGTCCTTGACCATTTTGTCGATGTCGGAGTCGCTGAGGCCGCCGGACGCCTGGATGCGGATCTGCTGTTCCTTGTTCGTCGCCTTGTCTTTCGCCGTGACGTTGACGATGCCGTTCGCGTCGATGTCGAAGGTCACTTCCACTTGCGGCATGCCGCGCGGCGCCGGCGGAATGCCGACGAGGTCGAACTGGCCGAGCAGCTTGTTGTTCGCAGCCATCTCGCGTTCGCCCTGGAAGACCCGGATGGTGACGGCGGTCTGATTGTCTTCGGCCGTCGAGAACACCTGGCTCTTCTTGGTGGGGATCGTCGTGTTCCGGTCGATGAGGCGCGTAAACACGCCGCCGAGCGTCTCGATGCCCAGCGACAGCGGCGTCACGTCGAGCAGCAGCACGTCCTTCACGTCGCCCTGGAGCACGCCCGCCTGCACCGCGGCTCCGATGGCGACGACTTCGTCAGGATTGACGCCCTTGTGGGGCTCCTTGCCGAAGAACTGCTTCACGACCTCCTGCACTTTGGGCATACGGGTCATGCCGCCCACAAGCACCACTTCGCCGATGTCCGCCGCCGACAGGCCGGCGTCCTTCAACGCTTTCCGGCAGGGCTCCACCGTGCGCTGAATGAGATCGTCGACGAGCGCTTCGAATTTCGCGCGCGTGAGCTTCAGCGTCAGATGCTTGGGCCCGGTGGCGTCGGCGGTGATGTAGGGCAGATTGATTTCGGTTTGCGTCGCCGACGAGAGTTCGATCTTGGCCTTTTCGGCGGCCTCCTTGAGGCGCTGCAGGGCGAGCTTGTCCTTCGTGAGGTCGATGCCCTGCTCTTTCTTGAACTCGCCCGCTAGATATTCGACGAGACGCATGTCGAAGTCTTCGCCGCCCAGGAACGTGTCGCCGTTCGTCGACTTCACCTCGAACACGCCGTCGCCGATCTCCAGGATCGACACGTCGAATGTGCCGCCGCCGAGGTCATAAACGGCGATCGTGCCCGACTGCTTCTTATCGAGGCCATAGGCGAGCGCCGCCGCGGTGGGCTCATTGATGATGCGCAGCACTTCGAGGCCGGCGATCTTGCCGGCGTCCTTCGTCGCTTGGCGCTGAGCGTCGTTGAAGTAGGCGGGGACGGTAATGACGGCTTGCGTGACCGACTGGCCGAGAAAAGCCTCGGCCGTCTCCTTCATCTTTTGCAGAATGAAGGCGGAAATCTGCGAAGGCGAATATTGCTTGCCGGAGGCCTCGACCCAGGCGTCGCCATTATTCGCTCGGACGATCTTATAGGGAACGAGACCCATGTCCTTCTTGGTCATCGGGTCGTCGTAGGTGCGGCCGATAAGCCGCTTGATGGCGAAGAAGGTCTTGTCGGGATTCGTCACCGCCTGACGTTTGGCGGGCTGGCCGACGAGGCGCTCGCCATCGTCGGTGAAGGCGACAATCGAAGGCGTCGTCCTGGCGCCTTCGGCGTTTTCAATGACTTTGGGGCTCGACCCTTCCATGACGGCCACGCAGGAATTGGTCGTGCCGAGGTCGATGCCGATAATTTTGCCCATATCGTTTCCTTTCGCTGGCGAACGCCGAACCCCGAAGCGGTCCGGTTCAAAAGGCGAAGGACGGCGGCTCGCCATGAGCCCGCCGCGCGATCCTTCACGCTTAGCTCTCCCAAGATTGTGTTGCGCTCACCCCGCCGCAAGAGCAGGCCGCATATAGAAGAATCATTTCCTTGCGACAAGGCGTCCGGGCCGCGCTGGGGCGAGTCGGCAGCGGAGCCAAGCCGGTTAAGCCTGCGCCTGGGGCCAGGATTTCGCTTCAATAAAATTTGTCTTGCCTATTGACCAATGGCTGACGACTGACGATTATTGAAATTCGTCAGAAGGAACTAAACGCGCCTCTGGCGTCAATGGGACGAAGCTCAATGCTCAACTATCGCTCGAGTCTTTATGCGCTCGCTGCAGTTCTGACCGCGGCGCTCGCCGGCTGCGACGGCAAGGGCGAGCCGGCCCCCCAAGAGAGCGAGCGGAACGAGCGACCGGTGCTGGTCGCGCCGGCGCGCTACGCCGCGCAATCGCAGGCGCGCGAATTTGTCGCCACCATCCGGCCCAGGGTCGAGTCCGATCAGGGCTTTCGCGTCGCCGGGAAGGTGGTCAAGCGCTTTGTCGAAGTTGGTCAGCGGGTAAAGGCTGGCGACCCGATCGCGGCGCTCGATGAGCAGGATCTGCGGCTGCAGAAGGAGCAGTCCGACGCCGAATTCACCGCGGCGCGGGTGGCGCAAACTCAGGCCGTCGCCGATGAACGGCGCGCCGCCGAATTGCGCGCCAAGGGCTGGACCGC
>NZ_JAMRYX010000160.1 GCF_024448135.1 Methylocystis suflitae | reverse complement strand
CGCGGAAACATTCCCTGACTGTGATTCAGTCGTAACCCCATCGTGCGCGCATTATAAGACGCCTCCCCACACATTGCACAGGCGGAAACATCGCGAAAATCGTAAGTCGTTACCCTTGGGGCCGGCTCTATAGTTCTGCTCATAACATGCCACCTCGTTTTAATTATCCAATCGAAGTAGAACCCGTTTGACCTGATGTGGTGGATGGCCCCCGCTCCCCGGCACGGATGTGCCAAAGTGTGGTCGTTTTCTGAGCGGCCATCGAGAGGAGCCATTCGCCATGCAGGTTACGACGATCGGGATTGACCTCGCAAAGCATGTTTTTCAGGTTCACGGTGTCGACGCCGATGGAAGTGTCGTTGTTCGCCGCAAATTGCGCCGGTCCGAGGTGATCAGGTTTTTCGTTAAGTTGCCTGCTGCTCTGATCGGGATGGAGGCCTGTCCGACGGCTCATTAGTAAGCGCTTAGCCGC
>NZ_JAMRYX010000159.1 GCF_024448135.1 Methylocystis suflitae | reverse complement strand
CTCCGTCAGCAGTTTCGCTTTCGATTTGCCAAAGCCCATCGCGCGACCGCCTGCTCCGCCCTGCATCTGGCGAGCCATGTAAATCCAGACGGCGATGAAGAGCAGCAGCGGCAGCCCATTGACGAGAAGAGTCGAGAGCCAACCCGGACTGTCGTTCGCGGGCTTGGCGCTGATCTGCACCTTCTTCGACTCAAGCTTCTGCACGAGGCCCGGATCGCTCGGCGCATAGGTCGTGAAGGAGCGGTTGTCGTTAAAGTGGCCGGAAATCTCATTGCCGGACATCATCACGTCATGGACGCGGCCTTCGTCGATCTGCACCAGCAGCTCGCTGAAGGTGATCTCGCGAGCCGGCGTGCGGGTCTGCTGATGCTGGAACAACCCGAAAAGCAGCGCGCCGACTGCGACGAACAGGACCCAAGGCAAATATTTCTTCCAATTCGCCTTCATTTTCACCTCCATGACGAGAGCCGCGGCGGGCCGGGCGTCGTCGTCAATATGTATGCATCCCCCGCCGGAGCCAAAGACGCCTCGACAAGCGCAGGATGAGATTAGAAGTAATCTAGGTCATGATGGCGCAATAGCCAAACAGGCGTCATAATTCGCCAAAGGTTGGGGCGGATGCGCAAGATCGTCATCGTCGGCCTAAATGAATGCCTAGGCTCGGCTTTCTGGGGATTGACGGATATTTTGACGCTCGCGCGGCGCGCCGTCGTTGGCTTCGCCGCGCCCGCTGAAAACGCTGAAGATCCTTTCTATGTCGTTACGGCAAGCGCGGACGGCGAGTCGATCCGCGATCGCGCGGGGGCAAGCTTCCCCGTCGCCGCGTCCTTAGGGGCCATTACGAGCTGCGACGCGATCATCGTGCCGAGTCTCTGGCCCGGCGAGGACGAAAAGCCGCCGGACATGTCGCGCTTTGGCGCGACCGCCGCCTGGCTACGCCGCCACCATGCGCGCGGCGCACTCATCGCAGGCTGCGGATCCGGCGCTTTTCTTCTCGGTGAGGCGGGTCTCCTCGATGGCCGCCGCTGCACGACGAGCTGGCGGCATCATGAGGAGTTGAAACAGCGGTATCCGCGAATCGACGCCGCCTGGGGCGCGCGGCTGATCGAGGACCGTCGAGTGGTCACCGCCGCCGGTCCCCTGTCGTGGATCGACGTCGCTCTGCATGTCATTCGCGAGCTTTGCGGGATCGACGCGGCGCGGATCGCGGCGGAGTTCACCCTGGGCGAGGACGCGCCAATCAAAGGCGTGCAGCGGGGCCCGACCGTCTACAGCGCAACGGCGCTGAACGCAGGCGCCGGCGCCTTTCTGGCCGATGCGGAGCGAATCGTTCGGCAGTCTGATTCGTCGATGAGCGCTCAGGAACTCGCACGGGCTCTTTCGACGTCCGAGCGGACGCTGCATCGCAAGCTCAAACAGGCCTCCGGAGAGTCGCCCAAGACGTTCATCGATCGGATACGTTTCGAAACCGCGCGCATGTTGCTGGAAACCAGCGCCAAGCCCGTCAAGGAGCTCGCCTCCAGCGCCGGCTTCGCCGACGAGGCGCGTTTTCGGCGCGCGTTCCGGCGTTTCGCCGGCATGGCGCCGAGCGCCTATCGGGTGTGGGCGCGCGCCAGAAGCCAGAACAAAGGCCAGCTTTTCGCATTGCGCAAGGAAGCGGAAATCATTCCGAAAATGCTGACGACCATATTCGACGCCTGCGTCAATGGGGTCACGCTGGCGGACCCCGACCTCGAAGATTATCCCATCATCTACGCTAATCGACCCTTTATGCGAATCACCGGCTACGGGCTCGACGAGATTATCGGACGCAACTGCCGCTTTCTTCAGGCCGAAGACCGTGACCAAGAGGAAAGACTGCGGCTGCGCGAAGCGCTCCGCAATCAAGAACAGATCGAAGTCACGCTGCGCAATTATCGCAAGGACGGTGCGCTCTTTCACAACAAGCTCAACATCACGCCGCTCTTCGACGCCGACGGCCGCCTCCTGTATTTCCTCGGCGTGCAATATGACGTCAGCGCTCAAGTGCAGGCCGAACTGGAAATCGGCGACCTTAAAGCGAAGCTTACGTCCCTGACGGATTAATCGTCATTGCGGCGCAAAGACGCTGAAGCCTGGCCGACTAGTCATTGTTTAAAGCCGCATTACTGGGGACAAGCTGAATCGGCGCAGCGATCGCTTGGCCGGCGTCGCAGGTGCATCGCAACAGCTTTTCCCACTTGGCATATTTCGGAGTCGGTGCGCTAATTTGTCGCGTCTGCCTCAGATGCGGCTCTTCGTCTCCTCAATGGGCAGCGAGCCACAGGACAAAATGCCATGAACGCGATCTCAGCGATTCTCTCGATTTTTGCAGCCGCCGCCGCCATCACGCTCGCGATCACCGCCTTCGTGAACGCCTGACCGTCGTTCGCCCAAATCTAAGAGCGTCGCTCGCCGCCCCGCGGCGAGACGCCGACGCACTTTATTTTGTAATTCCCTGTCGGATAGCTCCCCGGCGAAAAGTCGTTTTGCGCATCACCAGCAGCCCATTTGGCGTAGTCTTTCCAGATCGGCGAGATTGATCGGCGGCGCCGTGGTGGCGCCCGCGAGACTTTTGAACGGCGCGTTCATCGCAGCGCCGACTTCATAAAGCACAGCGAACATGTCGGCGCCGTCGATGCGCATCGGCGGCGCGAATGTCTCGCCTGCGCAGCCGCGATGCGACAGCACCCGATGCATCGATGCGTCGAAAACGCCGATCATATGCGTCAGAGCGGCGGTTTCGGCGATCGCATTTAGCGCGACGCCGAGTTGACCGATCGTGCGATCGATGGCGGCCTCCGCCCCGCGAGCGTCTCCGGCGGCGCGGAGCGTCAAACGACTTGCCTCCCAAATCAGCGGGCTCTCGACGCGTAAACCATCCGGCAAAGCCCCCGCGAAAGCGGCGTTCAACATCGTGACGCCGGCGGTCGGCAGCAATCTCAGCGCTCCGGCGACGCAATCCATTTCGTCGAGCGCAAGAACATAGAGCGGATCCAGCGAATCAAAATAATCGACGACCGCGAACCGATGGACGGCTTCGGACGGCCGACCGGCATGGGCGCGAGCGGCGGCGAGGCGCAGGCCATACATCTCATCCATGAGTCGGGGAAAGAGCGCGCGCGATTCGCCAGGCAGCAGCGCGATCATCGCTCCGGCCGATCGATTGAAGAAAAGTTACGGGGAGTGGACTCGATCACGGGCCGCAGCCGCTCGACGCCGACGCGAATCAGCCCTATCCGGCGGGCCGCCTCGACGGCATTGTCGACCGAGGCGGCGTGAAGCCGGGCGCGCGCCGTTTCGAGCCAGAAGCGCACGGTGGTTGGAGCAGCGCCAAGCGCGACCCCGATCTCGAGATCGCTGGTTCCTTGGGCCTTAAGGCGTAGGCAAGCGAGCTCCCGATCCGACAACCGCATTTCGACGTGGGGTTCTACGGCAATGGCGCCGCGCACGCTGGAGTGAAAGATCGCGCTCATCACCATGAGCCGGCGAATCAGGGCGCGGCGCTGCAGCGGCAGGGATGAAGCGTCCTCAGCGCAGCAGACGCTAAACAGCCCATATTCGCCGCTTCGGCCGCGCAGGGGGATGGAAATTCCGTTGGCGCCGAGGTCGAACTCCAGCACTTCGCCCAGAAGTTTTTCCACCACCGGATCGTCGCGATCCAGCAGGCGCCAATCGACGGGCGTTATCCCTCCGAACCCCGCGCGTAGGACGGGCTCGAGGTCGACACGGCGCGCCTGGGCATAGGATTTTCGCCACGAGGCGGCGTAAATGGCGGACAGCAGCGGTCGGTCGGCGCGGCGAGCCGGCAGGTTGAAGGCGACATATCCGACATGAGAGACGCCCGCCGCCCGCAAGACTTCATCAAGGAGCAAGACTTCATCAAGGAGATTGTAGCGGACAGTCCGCCGATCGGCGCGCGCGAGCCGATCGATAAGATCGAAAACATCTTCGCGATACACGCTGAACGCCGATCGTGCCGAAATCAATAAGCAATTTGATACACAGTCAATGGCGGGCAGGCAATGCGCCGCGCGTCGAATCGCTTTGACGAAGCCGATCGTTCGCCGC
>NZ_JAMRYX010000158.1 GCF_024448135.1 Methylocystis suflitae | reverse complement strand
GTCGGACGCGTCGCGGCGCGCGGCCTCGGCCTCTTCGAGCGCATTCATCAGCGCGCGGCGCTGGCCGATGAAGGCGTCGGGCGCGTCGCTCAAGCGCGCATGTTCCTCTTGCGCCGTCGCCAGCCGCTCTTCCAGCTCGCCGATGCGGTCCTGCGCACGATCGCGACGCTCGGCCCAAGACGAGGTTTCTCGCGCGATCGCCGAAAGCCGCGACGCGCGCGCCGCTCTTTCGTGGCGCAGGGAGGCGACTGCGCCCCGCGCCTCGCCAGCCTGGGCGCGCTCGGCCGTGGCGCGGCCGCGCAAATTCTCCAAAGCGCCGGCGAGAAAGGCCGGCTCCTCAAGCTGGTCGAGCGCCTGCGTCACGCTTGCGCGCTTCTGCGCGGCCTCGTCGCGATTGGCGAGCGTTTGCGCCTTGGCTTCCTGAAGCGCGGAAAGCCGCTGGGCGATCTGCGCCTGACGACGCTCCGCCGTCGAATGGCGCTCGCGCGCTTCCTCCAGGCGGACGCGGGCGCGACGATGCGCGTCGCGCGCCTCCGC
>NZ_JAMRYX010000157.1 GCF_024448135.1 Methylocystis suflitae | reverse complement strand
GAGGCCGCCCCGCCGGCGCAGCCTTCGCCGCCGGCCGCGGCTCCGTCCGACCAGCGGGCGACGCCGCGCGCAACGACGGAGCCCGGCGCCAAGCGGAAAAAGCCTAAGAAAAAGCCGCACTAGAGCGCTTCCCGATCACATGGAATCATGTGATCGATAAGGAATCGCTCAATCAGTGTTGGAGCAGGTTCTCATCGAAAAAGTCTGTCAACTTTTTCGGAACCTGCTCTAGGAGCGCGGTTCAGGTGCGCCAGGGATGCTCGGGAAGGTCCCAAACGCCGAGCGTCTCGACGCCCGCCTGGGCGACCGCATGGTCATTCTCCACGGCCGAACCGCTGACGCCGATGGCGCCGATCATCACGCCGTCAGCGTCGACGATGGGGAGTCCGCCGGGAAAGGTGATGAGCCCGTCATTCGAATGCTCGATGCCGTAGAGCGGTCCGCCCGGTTGCGACAGCTTGCCGATCTGCCCGGTCGGCATGCCGAAGAAGACGGCGGTCTTCGCCTTTTTCATCGCGATGTCGATGCTGCCGACCCAGGCGTCGTCCATCCGCTCGAACGCCTTTAGGACGCCGCCGGAATCGACGACGGCGATGCACATCTGAGTGCCGAGTTCGATGGCCTTCCGCCGCGCTGCGGCGATCGCTCTGTCCGCCTGTTCAATCGAAACATGCATTCGCCGATCTCCCTTTTGAAAAAACAGATGCCGCCAGCCTCGATCGCAAAGCTAGAGCGCTCGGCTGCTAGAGGGACGCCGGCTGCGCGATTAATTCGAGGGCGTGTCGAGCGCGCGGGAGATCAGCGCCTTGGCGTCCGCGCTGTCCCAGGCGGCGGGACCGTTCATCAGCCCAATCTGGCAGCCGTCAGCGCCGATCAGCGCCGTAGTGGGGAGACCCAGCGCTTTGCCCGATTGCTTCATCTCATAGAAGAGGTTGGCCTTTGGGTCGCCGTAATAGGTCAGCGACTTGACGCCGGTTTCAGCGAGAAACGCCTTCGCCCTTTCAAGACGGGTCGTATCGACATTGACGGCGACGACCTGGAAATTCTGTCCGGCGAAGGCCTCTTGCAGCCTGTCGAGCGCCGGCATCTCGGCGCGGCAGGGCACGCACCAGGTCGCCCAGACATTGAGGAGCGTCGTCTTGCCCTTGAAGGAAGCGAGCGAAACCGGCGCGCCATCGGGTCCGTCGAAGGCGTAGTCCGGCATCGGCTCCGGCTTTGTCGCGATCGTCATCGCCGCGACTTCGCCCTTGGCGAGATCTTTCAGAGCGGCCGCGATCTTGGCCGACGTCGTGCAGGCCGCGTTGACCTCGGCCGCCGGAGCGGCGCTCTGATCGGCCGCGCCTGCGGGAGCGCCTTCATCCACCGCGCGTGCAGGCGGTTTCTTGCCGCCCATGCTGCCGATCACGTATAGAAACGCCACGCTTGCCGCGATGGTTATCGAGGCCGCCTTCACGACAAGTAGGAAAGATCGCGGGGGCGGTGGCGGTTTGGCCATGAGGCTTAGGCTCCGAGGTTAAAAATGACGAGCAAGATATGGGGCGGACGCTTCAAAAGCGCAACCGACGCGGTTCTGGAGGCGATCAACGTCTCGATCGACTTCGATAAGCGCCTCGGTCTGCAGGACGTCCGCGGCTCGCTCGCCCATGTCGCCATGCTCGGCGAAACAGGGATCGTGTCGCGCGACGACGCGGCGAAGATCGCCGATGGATTGGAGCGAGTCAAAGCGGAAATCGAGAATGAGCGCTTCGATTTTTCGCGCGCGCTCGAAGACATTCACATGAACGTCGAGTCGCGCCTTGCCGAGCTGATCGGGCCGACGGCGGGGCGACTGCACACGGCGCGCTCGCGCAACGATCAGGTGGCGACTGATTTTCGCCTCTTTATCCGCGATCAGATCGACGCGCTGGATGTCGAACTCGTCGATCTGCAGCTCGCGCTGGCGACCCGTGCGCGGGAAGAGGCGGCAAGCGTCATGCCCGGCTTCACGCATCTGCAATCGGCGCAGCCGGTGACGCTCGGCCATCATCTCCTCGCCTATGTCGAAATGATCGCCCGTGATCGCGGACGTCTTCGCGACGCCCGCGCGCGCCTGAACGAATGTCCGCTCGGCGCAGCCGCGCTCGCCGGGACGAGCTTTCCGATCGACCGCGCGATGACGGCGCGCGCGCTCGGCTTCGATCGGCCCACGGCGAATTCGCTGGACAGCGTCTCCGATCGCGACTTCGTTCTGGAGACGTTGAGCGCGGCGGCGATCTGCGCCACGCATCTATCGCGCTTCGCCGAAGAGATCGTGCTGTGGACGACGCCGCAATTCGGCTTCATCGCGCTGTCCGATAAATTCACGACCGGCTCGTCGATCATGCCGCAGAAGCGCAATCCCGACGCCGCCGAACTCGCGCGCGGCAAATCGGGCCGCGTCATCGGCGCGCTGGTCGCGCTGCTCGTCGTCATGAAGGGCCTGCCGCTCGCCTATTCGAAGGACATGCAGGAGGATAAGGAAGGCGCCTTCGACGCGCTCGATACCTTATCGCTCTGCATCGCCGCCATCGCCGGCATGGTCCGCGACATGCGCGTCGATCGCGCGCGGATGAAGGCCGCGGCAGGCGCGGGCTACGCTACCGCGACCGACCTTGCCGACTGGCTGGTGCGGGCGCTGTCGCTGCCGTTTCGCGAGGCGCACCACGTCACTGGCCGCATCGTCGCGCTCGCTGAAGCGCGCGGGGTTGGTCTTGAGGATTTGACGCTCGAGGAGATGCGGAGCGTCGAACCGCGCATCAACGCCGATGTTTGCGACGTGCTCGGCGTCGAGAAGTCGGTGCAAAGCCGCAGGAGCTTCGGTGGAACGGCGCCCGACAATGTGCGCGCCGCCGCGCAAGTCTGGCTCGACAGATTGAAGGACAAATGAACGATATTTCGCCGCGACTCTATCTCGCGACCCCGCCGCTTGCCGACGCGGCGGCTTTCGCGCCCGCGCTCAACGAGGCGCTCGCGGCGGGCGACGTCGCGAGCCTGCTCATTCGTTTCGCCGATGCCGACGAACGCGGCCAGGAAGCGATCGTGCGCGCTTTGGCGCCCGCCGCGCAGGATAAAGGCGTCGCGGTTCTTGTCGCCGCTGCGCCCAATGTCGCGCTGCGCGCCGGCGCCGATGGCGTTCATGTCGCCGGCTGCGGCGAAGCGCTTGCCGACGCGATCAAGAAACTCTCGCCGCGCTATATCGTCGGCGCCGGAGATATCGAGACGCGCGACGACGCCATGCGCGCGGGCGAGTTAAGCGCCGACTATGTGATGTTTGCGGATCTTGACCGCGAAGCGCTCATTGAGCGAGTCGCCTGGTGGGCGGAGCTTTTCAACACGCCCTGCGTCGCTCGCGCGGAATCGCTCGACGATGTCGCCTCGCTCGTACAGGCGGGCGCCGACTTCGTGCAGCTCGACGACGCCGTCTGGAGCGACGCGCGCGGACCGGCGGCGGCGGTGGCGGATGCGCAGGCGAGGCTTAAGGGAGCAGCCGCAT
Organism: Methylocystis suflitae; assembly: GCF_024448135.1. Lineage (GTDB taxonomy): Bacteria > Pseudomonadota > Alphaproteobacteria > Rhizobiales > Beijerinckiaceae > Methylocystis > Methylocystis suflitae. The sequence goes on along the minus strand of NZ_JAMRYX010000157.1, from coordinate 14,110 downwards.
GACTCAAAGCCGTCCCCATCGTCCGGAAAGGGACGCGTCATTGCGAGGCGCACCGCGCCGAAGCAATCCAGGAGCCGAACGATGCCTGCTGGATCGCTTCGCTCCGCTCGCAATGACGGCGATTATCGCAAGTTGCATGCTCTTTCTCGCGCCTGCCGCCCGGGCCGCCAATGATGCGCCGCCCGCGCCCGACTTCGCCTTCGGCGCCTATCAGCGCGGGGATTATCTGGTCGCGATGAAGGAAGCGAAGAAGCGCATCGCCGCCAATCCGAAGGACGCGGCCGCGCTCACCCTTATCGGTCAGCTTTACCTCGAAGGCGCGGGCGTGGGGCGCGACCTCTCGACCGCGATGGAGTGGTTCAAGCGGGGCGCCGACGCCGGCGATAAGGAAGCGGCCTATCTTTACGGCGCTGCGGCGCTCAATGGCGCCGGCGCGCCGAAGAACCGCGCCGTCGCCCGCGCCTATCTGGAAAAGGCCGCGGCGCAGGATCATCCCGCCGCCCTCCATCTGATTGGGGAACTCGCCCTCGAAAATGAGGGCGCGTCGTCTGACTTCGGCAGAGCGTCTGACTATTTCCGCCGCGCCGCGGCGAAGGGGAACGCGGATTCGCTTTACGCGCTTGGCGTGCTCTACAAGACCGGCAGAGGCGTTCCCAAGGACGAGCGCGAAGCCGCGGAGTGGTTCAGGCGCGGGGCCGAGCTGGACTTCGCGCCGGCGATGGTCGAGTTCGCCGTTCTCCAGTTCAATGGCGTCGGCGCGCCGCGCGACCGCGCCGCCGCCGCGCAATGGTTTCGCAAAGCGGCGGCGAAGGGCAACGCCGTGGCGCAAAACCGTCTCGCCCATATCCTCGCCGAAGGCCTCGGGGTCGAGGCCAATCTCGCCGAGGCGCGCGAATGGCGCGACAAGTCGCGCGAAGCGGGGTTGAACGATCCCTCGCTCGATTATCTCTCGAGCGCGTCCGCGCCGGCGAAGCCGACCGCCGTAAAATGAGCGCCGGCGGCGCGAGCGCGGCGACGCGGCGGACCGTCGCCTTCCTTCGCCGTTTCGTTAAGCCGCGCATCTTAGCGTTGACGGCGCCTTTGCGCGGCGTCCAGCGGCTCGTCGAGACGCTGTCTCCCGAACGACGTGCGCCTTTCGCGACACAGATTCCGGGCGATTGGACTCCTGCTTCAGGCAGCGCGATTGCGACGCTGTTCTATCTCCACGGCGGCGCCTTCCTCATCGGGTCGCCGCGGCTTTTTCGCTATGCTTCGCGCGCATTCGCGCGCGCGGGCTTCGACGTCTTCGCGCCAGCCTATCGGCTCGCCCCGGAGCATGTTTTTCCCGCCGCGCTCGAAGATGTCTTGCGCGCCTATCGGACCTTCACCGAGGCGCGGCCGGGACCCTTCGTCATCGTCGGCGATTCGGCCGGCGGCGGGCTCGCGGTCTCGCTGATGCTGCGCATTCGCGAGGAAGGCTTGCGGCAGCCCCTCGCCGCGGCGCTGTCCTCGCCCTGGGTCGATCTCACTGCGACCGGCGCCTCGATGCGCGAGAATGAAAATCGTGATCCCCTGTTCACGCGCAAGGACATTCTGCTCGGCGCCCGCGCCGTGCTGGGACGCCAAAGCGGCAGAAATCCACTTGCGTCGCCGATCTACGCCGATCTCTCCCGGCTGCCGCCGATGCTCGTTCACGTCGGCGCGGACGAAGCGCTGAGAGATGATTCGACGCGGCTCGTCGCGCGCGCGCGGCAGGCGGGTGTCGACGCGCAGCTCGAGATCTGGCCTTGCGTGCCGCACGCCTGGCAGCTGATGAGTTTTCTCCCCGAAGCGCGAGACTCGCGGGCGAAAGCGATCGAATTTTTGAAGGCGCGGGTCGCTCAGGCGCCCTTCAGCGCGGCCGGCTGATTGGCCTGGCGCCGACCCAGTCCCATCATTCGGCCGCCAGAGGCAGCTCCTCCGGCATGCCCCGGCCCGAACGCGTGAGAAAGCGGCGGCACTGCTGCTCGCGATCGTAGCCGAGCAACGTGCCAAGCATGAAGTCTTCCTCTGGCGTGAGCGCGTTCAGCGGCCGCGTGACGATCGCACGCGCCACGGCGACGAAGGCGGGCCGGCCAAAGAAGAGGTTCACCTTGACCAGATTGAGCTCCTGGACGAAGTGATGGATGCCTTGCCGTTCCAACTTGCCGAGCGTCAATTCCAGTTCTTGACGGCTAAGGGTCATCAGAAACAAGCCGCGAACGCCCCGCCCATATTCGTAGATGTTGTGATGAAAGAGCCGCAGCACCGGCGCAGCATCGGCGCAGCGACAGCGCGGCGACGACAGGGGCGGAGCGCCTTCGTCGATCAAAGTAACTGGCTCAGCCATGCGGTCACTCTTTTTTCGGTCTTGCCGGACTGGGTGTCCTGGTCGAGGGCGAGGCCCACGAACTTGCCATCCCGCTCTGCGCTGGAGCCGACATAGTCATAGCCAGAGGTCTCGGTGAAGCCGATCACCTGGGCCCCGAGCGCCGATACCTCGTCATAGAGGATGCCCATCGCGTCCACGAAGGAGAGCGGATAGGTCTGCTGGTCGCCAGTGCCGAATAGGGCGACTTTTTTGCCCTTCAGATTGGCGCTGCGCAGCTTGTCGATGTTCTCTTCCCAATCCGTCTGCAAAGTGCCGTCGCCATAGGTCGGCGAACCCAGGATCAACAGATGGCAATTTTCGAAGTCGTCGGTCGTGGCGTCCTTGATGTCCACGGACCGCCCCTGGCACTTCTTTGAAATTTTTGAAGCAACCCCTTTCGTCGCGCCGCCGTCGGAACCGAAGATGACCGTGATGCTCATGCCCGCGCCTCTTCCGCGAATTGGACGATGAAGTCAGCGGTTAAGCCAAGAAAAGCCCAACGAGCCGCTCTCACCTAAGCACACGCTGCTGATGACCAGTGTATAGCGCAAATCTATTGGTCATAAAATTCATATATTTTGGAATATATGTAATGACAGATATTGTTACTTTGTATTTATTGTAATTACGAAGCGCAATCTTCTCCGAAGAACGAGCGATGCGGCAGCGTCGAATTTGGCCGGCAAGACGCTAAGGCTCTTCGAGGAGTCGGCGCACAGACGGGCGTCATTGGGCCGCTGGATTGTATGGCCGAGAGCGGCGTCGCCGAAAAGACGGCGCTCTTGAAGCTTCGCTTCGAGAGCCCGCGAGTCGCGCGCTGCTCAGCGCCTGGCGCTGCCCCAGGGGCCGCGCGGCGGCCAGAGCGGATGGCGTCCGTCCTTGGGCAGGAAGGCGGCCTCGTCCTCGCGCGGCGCATCGATCGCCTCGCACTCTTCTCCTAACGCGGCGACCGACACGTCCCGGCCGCCGCCGAATTCGACGAGGGCCGCGACACGCGCGTCGACGCTCGGATGGGTCGCAAGCCAGCCGAACTCCGGATGCACCGCCGGCGTTTCGATGAAGAAATACTGCATGCGCGAGGGCATGTTCGGAATCGCCGCATGCGCTTCGATCTTGCGCAGCGCCGAGATCATCGCGTCGGGGTTCTTCGTCAGCTCGACGCTGCCGGCGTCGGCAAGGAACTCGCGCGAACGCGACAGGGCGAAGCGGATCAGCACCGAGGCGCCCCAGCTCAGCGCGATGATGAACAGGGCGATGAGAATGGCGAGGGCCGCGCCGCCATTGCCTCTTCGGCCATTGTCGCTTTCGGGGCGATGTGGCGAGAAGCCGAAAGGAAAATCCCAACGTCGGATCGTCAGATCGGCGACGAAGGCGAAAATGCCGGCGAAGATCACGGCGATCACGAGGAGCTGAACGTCGCGGTTTCGAATGTGCGTCAGTTCATGCGCGAGGACCGCCTCAAGCTCGGCGTCGGTCAGATAGCGCGTCAGACCACGGGTCACCGCGATTTTGTACTCCCCCTCTTTGAGCCCGGAAGCGTAGGCGTTGAGCGCGTCGCTCTCAATGAGCTGCAGGGCGGGAATCGGCACGCCGCGGGAGATGCAGAGATTTTCGAGCAGATTGTAAACGCGGGGCGATTCGGCGCGCGATAGGTTCGCGGCCCCGGTGGCGAAGTCGATCATCTTCTGATGGAAGAGATAGGCGATGACGAACCAGACGCCCGCCGCGATGACGCCGATCGGCCAGCCGCGTTTCAGATCATCCACCGCGAGCGCCAAAATGTAGTCGAAAGGGGCGCCGGGCCGCGCGCTCATCGCCTCGATCAGCAGCGCGAAGGAGAACATCAGCGCAAGAAGCAGAACGACGAAGCCCGCGAGCAGGAAGGCTGAGCGCAGTTCGTTGGCGCGAATGTGGGAATAAAGGCCGTAGGCTTTGAACATGGTGTTCCTGATCGCCGGAGAGGCGCTACTCTAAAAGTTGGCCGCGATCCTTTGGAAAGAGCGGCGCTTTCGTTCGCGCGCCTAGAACTGCACCTTCGGCGGGGTCTCGATCGCCCGCTGCTGCGCTTCGTCCAACTCGAAATAGTCGAGCGGCTCGAAGCCGAAGCGCTGCGCGATAAGGAAACCGGGAAAGCCCTCCCGCGTGGCGTTGTATTCGGCGACGGTATTGTTGAGGAAGCGCCGCGCCGCGGAAATCTTGTTTTCGATGTCTGACAGCTCGCTCTGCAGCTGCTGGAAATTTTGGTTCGCCTTCAGATCCGGATAGGCTTCCGACAGCGCGATCAGCCGCGAGAGCGCGCCAGTCAGCGCGCCCTCGGCCGCCCCTATCTGCGCCGGGCCCTGCGCCGCGACGGCGGCGTTGCGCGCCTTCACCACGTCATCAAGCGTGCTTTTCTCATGGGCGGCGTAGCCCTTGACCGTCTCGACCAGATTGGGCACGAGATCATGCCGCTGCTTGAGCTGCACATTGACGTCGGAAAAGGCCTGCTTGCCGCGCTGGCGCAACGACACGAGGCCGTTGTAAACGCTGACCAGCCAGAAGCCGACGGCGGCGACGAGGCCCAGAAAAATCAGCAAAGACATGGCGCGCGCTCTCCAGCGTGGCGCGCCGCTCCGCGCGGCGGCGATTATTTTTGCCCGTGCATGTTAGCCGCCTTTGGCGCCGAGGCAAAGACGCGCGGCTCCCTTTCGATTTGACGGACGCGCCGGTCGCGCCTATCTCATGGAAACGCAAAGAGCCACGGCGAAACACAATGGCCATTCTGCCGATCATCACCCTTCCGGATCCGCTGCTGCGAAAGATTTCCGAACCTGTCGACCGTGTCGACGCGGAGGTGCGGCGTCTGCTCGACGACATGCTGGAGACCATGTACGAGGCGCCCGGCGTCGGCCTCGCGGCGATCCAGGTCGCTGTGGCCAAGCGCATCGTCGTCGTCGATGTCGGCAAGACCGAGGAGACGCGTTCGCCGCTCTTCCTCATCAACCCGGAAATCATCTGGGCGTCGGAGGAATTAAGCGTCTATCAGGAAGGCTGCCTGTCCGTGCCCGACTATTTCGAGGACGTGAAGCGGCCGGCGCGGGTGCGTGTGCGTCATCTCGACCGGGACAGCGCGATCCAGGAATTCGACGCCGAAGGGCTGCTCGCGACCGTGGTGCAGCATGAGCTGGATCACCTCGAAGGCGGGCTCTTCATCGACCATCTGTCGCGCTTAAAGCGCGAGCGCGTCGTCAAGAAGTTCAACAAAGCGGCGCGCCACGACGAGATCGCCGCCCAGCATCGCGCCGCCACGGAGCGTCAGTCGGAACAAGCCGGAGCCTGACGATTGCGCGACAGAATGCGCGTCGTCTTCATGGGCACGCCGGACTTCGCAGCCCGCCTGCTCAAGGAAATCATTTCTCGCGGCCATGAGATCGCGGCGGTCTATACGCAGCCGCCGCGACCGGCCGGACGCGGCATGGCGGAGAAAAAGTCCGCCGTCCACCTCTTGGCCGAGAGCTTCGGCCTTCCCGTCCGCACGCCCAAAAGCCTGAAAAGCGCCGAGACGCAGGCGGACTTCGCCGCGCTTGACGCCGACGTCGCCGTCGTCGCCGCCTACGGGCTGCTGCTGCCTCAGCCGATCCTCGACGCGCCGCGATATGGCTGCCTCAACCTGCACGGGTCGCTGCTGCCGCGTTGGCGCGGCGCCGCGCCGATTCAGCGCGCGATCATGGCGGGCGACGCCGAGAGCGGCGTCATGGTGATGAAGATGGAGGCGGGTCTCGATACCGGCCCCGTCGCGCTGACGGCGAAAACGCCGATCGGGGCCGAGATGACGGCGGGCGAGCTGCATGATCGTCTCGCGGAACTCGGCGCGCCGTTGATGGCGCAGGCCCTCGATCTGCTGGCGAAAGGCGAACTGCGCTTCACGCCGCAGCCCGAAGACGGCGCCTGCTATGCGCAAAAGATCGAGAAGGCTGAAGCGCGGCTCGATTGGCGCCGATCGGCGCAAGACCTCCATGATCTCGTGCGCGGCCTCTCGCCCTTTCCAGGCGCTTTTTTCGAAGCCGATCTCGGCCATGGCAAGGAGCGCGTGAAGGTTTTGCGCGCGCGGGTCGAGGAGGGAGCGGGGCCGCCAGGCGCCGCGCTCGATGACGCCGGCCTCATCGCCTGCGGCGCTGGCGCGCTGCGGCTGCTGCGCGTGCAACGCGCCGGCAAGGGCGAAATGGGGATTGAGGAGTTTTTGCGCGGAAGAAAACTCGGGCTTGGCTCTGTGCTGGTCCATCGCGATCGGGGCGGAGGGGACGCTCCATAATGCGCCCGCATGCTCATCGATCCACTGCCCCAGAAATCCGGTGTGAAATTCAGTGTGGTTATGGCAGGCTCAACGCATGACGAAGCCGGCACCTGTCGATCCGATTCTCGCACGATTCCGCGCGGCGCTCGCCCGGACCTATGGCGAGCGGTTGGAGCGCGCGGTTTTGTTTGGCTCGCGGGCGCGTGGAGACGCGCGGCCTGATTCTGATTACGACGTCGCGGTTTTCCTGAGAGAGCAGGAGAGCTTCTGGCAAGAAAGCGGGCGCCTCGCCGAGATCGAGACCGACATCCTTTATGACACCGGCGCCGTCATCAACGCGCTGCCCTTTTCGGCCGGAGACTATGGAGCTCGCACGCCGCTCATGCAGGAGCTTCGGCGCGATGGCGTCGATCTGTGACGCAGCCCGAAACTTTCGCATATCTCGTCAAAGCGCAACAGGCATTGAAGGAGGCGCGGATCGTCCTCGCGAACGATCTTGCCGAGGCGCCGCCTATCACGCTGCGCAGGCATTCATTTTCGAACGCACGGGCAAGGCCGCGAAAAGTCACAATGGCGTTCGCAGCGAATTCGCGCGCCTCGCCAAGGAAGACCCGCGCATTGATAGAAGCTTCGCCGCTTTTTTGGCGCGCGCATACAATCTCAAGGCCATGGCCGACTATGCAATTGGCGACGACGTGGGCGTCAGCCTATCTGAGGCCGGTCAAGCGATCGAGAGCGCTGCGCGATTTGTCGCGTGCGTTTCGCGTTTGCTAGAGCCGCACGAATAGAGTGTCTGAGTGTTCCGTTCATGAAAAACTCGAAATTCGAAACAGGCTCCGACATCTCGCCGTGCCCCGCTTCGCGTTGACGATCGAATATGACGGCGGGCCTTTCGTCGGCTGGCAGCGGCAGGCGAATGGCGTCTCCGTGCAGCAGCGCCTCGAAGAGGCCGTGGCCGCGATCAATGGCGGCGCGCGCGCCGTCGTTCATGGCGCGGGCCGCACCGACGCCGGCGTGCATGCGCTGGGGCAGATGGCGCATGTCGATCTTGCGCGCGATTGGCGCGTCGATCGGCTGCGCGACGCGATCAATGCGCATCTGAAGCCGGACCCGATCGCGGTGCTCGCCGCGCGCGCGGTCGGCGAGGATTTCGAAGCGCGCTTTTCCGCGATCCGCCGCCATTATCTTTATGTCATCGACAATCGCCGCGCGCCTTTGGCGCTGAGCCTCGGGCGCGCCTGGCACGTCAAGCGGCCGCTCGACGTGCCAGCCATGCATGAAGCGGCGCAATCTCTCGTGGGTCGTCACGACTTCACGACCTTTCGCGCTTCGGAATGCCAGGCGAATTCGCCGATGCGCACGCTGGAGCGTCTCGACGTGCGCCGCGATGGCGAGCGCATCGAGATCGTCGCTTCGGCGCGCTCCTTCCTGCACAATCAGGTGCGCTCCATGGCGGGCTCGTTGGAGCATGTCGGCAGCGGCAAGTGGCGCGTCGAGGATCTGGCGCTGGCGCTTTTAGCGAAAGACCGTGCGCGCTGCGGACAAGTCGCGCCGCCGCACGGTCTTTACCTTGTTGCTGTCGATTATTAGCGATGTGCGCGAGGACGCCCGCTACTGCTTGTCGCCCGCGCCTCCCTGCTCATCCGGCGTCGGTTTGTTCGCATCCTGCTTCGGCGCTGGCGGCTTCGCCGGCTTCTTCGCCGCATGTTTCGCGGCGCCGGGCGCGTTCGCGGATCTTTCTTCCTTGGCGAGCGCGCCTTGAATGGGAAGGAAGCTTGCCGATAGCACGGCAGCCAATATGCCGTTCACGCAGGGTCGCTGATTCATCACTGGATGGTCCCCTCGAAGTGAGAGCCCCCGCCGAATCAATCGGCCCGCCCCGCAGGCATCAGGCGCAACAACCGTGATGATGTTGAGTCGCGCCCAAGTCCGAGCTGCGATGATTTCATGACCAAAAACGCGCCGTTTGAGGTCGTTGGTCCGACTGGTGAATAATTTCTGAATCGAAACGACGCCAAATTCGGCGTAGATTGGGCTCCGCAATTGCGCCAGGTCGACGTGTCGATCAACCGCCGTCGGGCGGTTCCTACTCTTCGCGCTCGATCGCCTCTTCGGGCGCGGATTCAATCTTGACCGGCCAAATCCCAGGCAGCCTTACGACCGGGCTTGGCGCGGCGAGCGCCTTCTTTTGCGCGAGAGCGCCATGAATAGGAATGATGCTGCCCGACAGAACGGCGGCAAGAATGCCGTTCACGGAAGGTCGACGATTGGTCATGTATGCCTCGCTTGAAGCCTCGGCGCCGACTCATCTACCCGCCCGGGCGTGACGGACAGTCATATATAGTGGCGAGAAAGAGTCGAGACGAATCTTCCTGCCGAGGCGCCCGGTCAAGAGCCGCTGAACCAATTATAGCCCTTGTCCTCCCAGTAGCCCCCCGGATAGTCATTGGTCACAAAGATCTCGCCGATGAACTTCGAATTTTTGAATCCGAGTTTCGTCGGAAGCCGCAGGCGTAGCGGATAGCCGTATTTGGCGTCGGTGAAATCGAGCGCGAGCAGCGTTTGCGGATGCAGCGCGCTCGGCATGTCGATGCTCGAATAATATTTGTCGGCGCATTTGAAACCGACGTAACGCGCCGTCAGATCGGCGCCGATCCGTTCGAGAAAATGGCGCAAGGCGACGCCGCGCCATTTGCCGATTGCGCTCCAACCCTCGACGCAGACGAGGCGGGTGATCTGGCTCGACTGCGGCAGCGCGCGCAATTCGCTTAGGCTCCAGGGGCGTTTATCGGCGACAAGGCCCGAGAGCCGCAGCCGATAGTCCTCGCCGTCGATGCGAGGAATATCCTTTTCCTCGTAATAGGCGTTGAAGGGGAAAGGCGTCGTGACATCCGCCTCGGAATAGGTCGGCGCGAGCTGCGCGGGATCGAAAAGCGCCGCCTGAACGCGGTCGTTGAAGCGCGACATCGCGAAAAGCAGCCGATCGACGGCGTCGTCGTCCTTCAAGGTGCAACCTGAGAGGAGCGACAGCGCGCCCAGCGACAGGCCCTGTTTGAGAAAGAGCCGGCGTTCGATCCGCGCGATCTGCGGCCGAACCCCTCTCAGGCTGACCAGGCGAGGCGGCTTCATCTCGGCGCCTCCGCCCGTCCGGTGAACATCGGCGCCAGCATGCCTTTGACGCTCACGGCGAGTCCGATGTGAACGATAAGGAAAGCGACGATCGCGGCCATGGCGAAGAAATGCACGCGTCGCGCCGTCTCATAGCCGCCCATCAACGCCGTCAGCGCTTGGAGCTGCACAGGCTTCCAGATCGCGAGGCCCGAAAGAATAGCGATGATCACGGCGAGGATGACGCCAATGTAAAGCAGACGCTGTGCGGCGTTGTAGCGGCCGGGCGCATGATCGAGTTGGCCTCGGCAGGCGACTAGGACATCATGGAGGGCGCCGCGGAGCGAGATCGGCAGAAAGCTTCTTCGGAAGTGGCCCGAAACCAAGCCGTAAGCGAGATAAGCGAATCCGTTGAGCGCCAAAAGCCACATCGCCGCGAAATGCCAGGCGAGCGCGCCGGCGAGCCAGCCCCCGAGCGTGAAACCCGCCGGAAATTCGAAGCCAAACGGCGGGGAGGCGTTGTAGATACGCCAGCCGCTCAGCACCATGACGAAGATCGCGAAGGCGTTCACCCAATGCGTCACCCGGATAAAGAGCGGGTGGATCGTCTTTCGCGCGTCGGCTCCAGAGGCGGCGACCATGACGGGTTCTCCTGTTCAAGGTCAAAACATATGGCTAGCGGGACTGGAAGCGAAGGGCGCTCGCGGCCGCGTTGACAGCCGCGTCGCCTTCGCCCATGACGGCGAAGCTTTCATCACGCGGGAATATGGCGGCTCATGCGCGTCTTCGTGACCGGTACGGCAGGCTTCATCGGCTTCCACTTGGCGAGGCGCCTGTTAGAGGCCGGGCATCTGGTCGATGGCTACGACGGCATGACGCCCTATTACGATCCTCGTCTCAAGGAGGCGCGGCGCGCCATTCTACTGCGCGCCAACGGCTATCGCGACACGATCGCCATGCTTGAGGACATGGAGGCGCTGACCCGCGCCGCCGAAGAGGCCGCGCCGGACGTCATTATCCATCTCGCCGCGCAGGCGGGCGTGCGCTACTCGCTGCAAAATCCGCGCGCCTATGTCGACGCCAATTTGGTGGGCGCCTTCAACGTCATGGAGATCGCGCGACTGCTGAAGCCGCGCCATTTTTTGTGCGCCTCGACGAGCTCGGTCTATGGCGCGAGCCCCACCGTGCCCTTCCATGAGAGCGACCGTACCGATTTCCCTTTGACCCTTTACGCCGCGACGAAAAAAGCCGGCGAAGCCATGGCGCATTCCTATGCGCATCTGTGGTCGATCCCGACGACGATGTTTCGCTTCTTCACCGTATACGGCCCATGGGGCCGACCGGACATGGCGCCGTTGAAATTCGTCGACGCGATCGAGAACGACCGGGTCATCGACATCTATAATCATGGCGATATGTCGCGAGACTTCACCTATGTCGCAGACCTTGTAGAAGGCGTCGTGCGGTTGATCGACTGCGTTCCCGAGCGCGATTCAGGCGATGACAGCGTGTCGCCCGTGGCCCCGTTTCGCATCGTCAATATCGGTCGCGGCGCGCCGGTGAAGCTTCTCGACTTTATCGAGACGATCGAAAGAACTCTCGGCAAAAAGGCCAAACGCAACTTTCTCGACATGCAGCCGGGCGACGTGCCGCGCACATTCGCCAGCGCCGACCTCCTTGAGCGTCTCACGGGCTACCGCCCGCATACGTCGCTCGATGAGGGAGTCGCGGCGCTCGTCGAATGGTATCGCGAGTATCGCCGCGCTCATGGAGATTTGGCCTATTGAGCGGCGGCCGCTGGACGCCCTGCGTCGCGGCCTTCCTCTCGTAGCCGTCGCCCGAGCGGGCGCGCTCTGTCGCGCCGGTTACTTCTTGTTGGCCGAGAGAAAGCTATGCGCGGAGTCTTCGTCGAAGACCGGCGTGATGTGGTTGACGTTGAGGTCTGTCCAGGACTGGAAAAGCTTGCCGAGGTCAGCGATGTCATTGGCTTCGACGATGCTCCAGCCCTCGAGCAGCGTGACGGAAAGCCAGTTTCCGACGACTTTCATACCCTTTGGGGCGGCGTCGCCGAATTTCTGAAAGCGCTTGAGAACCTCGTCGCGACGTTCGGGCGTCATCTCATAATAGATCGCAAACAACATCAGCGTTTCTCCCTGCGGATTGGAAAGCGAAGGACGATTCAGCGGGTTTTTTTTAATATTCCTGGCAGGCCGCGCTCAAGGCTGCCCCAATTCGAAATTCCATACAAGGCCTTGCCATTGTCGCGCGTGACGCTGTCGCGCGCCGCCGCAGTGTTCTGGGGATGAGATCAGGGAAATTGCCCAAGTCCCTTCAGGCCAGCGTCCTTCTCGGGCCGCTGCGGCGACTGTCATATTGGCGCGCCTTCACGGATGAGAGAGAGCGCATCATGTCGCGGTTTACCTTCAACGACAGCAATATTCCATGGAAGCGTCTCGATGGAATCGACCATCTGCTTTTTTCGGTCCTCGATATCGACGATCGAAACGTCCTCCATGTGCTGTTCAAGTTTTCGGCCAATCAGCGAATCGTGCTTCACCGACACTGCGCGCTCAACAAGACATTCGTCATTCAGGGAGAACATCGGCTCTATCACGCGAACGGCGAACTCAAAGACGTCAGGCCGGCGGGCAGTTACACCGTGAGCGCGCCCGCGGACGAGCCTCATCGAGAAGGCGGCGGCGATCAGGACGTCGTCGTGTTGTTCATCATCTATGATCGTGAAGGTCCGCTCTATGAAATTCTCGACGATAATTCGAATATTGTGGCGACGCTCTCGACGGATGATTTCGTAAATTTTTTCGATCGCAAACAATAGGCCCGTTCAGCGGCGCTACGAGAGCCACGCCGGCACATGATCCTGCGCAATGAGCGCGGCGACGCTTGGACGGGGACGGATCACCGCGAAGCGGTCGCCGTCAACCAGGACTTCCGGGATAAGAGGCCTTGTGTTGTAGGCGCCCGACTGCACGGCGCCATAGGCGCCGGCCGTCAGCACGCAGAGCAATTCGCCGGCGCGCGGCTCGACGATCTCGCGTCCATGCGCAAGATAGTCGCCCGTCTCGCAGACAGGTCCGACGACGTCGGCGACGATCTTTTGCCGATCCGCGCTCTGGCGCACCGGGATGATGTCGTGCCAGGCGTCGTAGAGCGTCGGACGGATAAGATCGTTCATGCCGGCGTCGACGATCACGAAGGTCTTGGCGTCGCCATGCTTCACATAGATGACGCGCGTGACGAGTATGCCGGCGTTGCCGACGATGAGCCGTCCCGGCTCCAGCACCAGTCTGCAGCCGAGCCCGCCGAAATGTCGGCGCACGATCTCGGCGTATTTCTCGGGATGGTAGGACTGCGGATCGTCGCCGTCGTGATACGGAATTCCCAGTCCGCCGCCGAGATCGACATGCGAGATATCGTGCCCGTCGGCGCGTAGGTCGCGCACGAGTTCGGCGAGCAGCGAAAAGGCCTCGTCAAAGGGCGCGAGGTCGGTGAGCTGGGAGCCGATATGCATGTCGGCGCCGGCGAGTTCGATTCCCTTGAGCTTGGCGGCGAAGGCGTAAACCTCCCGCGCCCGCGACAGCGGCACGCCGAATTTGTTTTCGGCGAGGCCGGTGGAAATCTTCTTATGGGTGCGGGCGTCGACGTCCGGATTGACGCGGAGCGACACGCGCGCCGCACGCCCGAGAGCGACCGCCGCTTGCGACAGGGCTTCGAGCTCGGGCTCGGACTCGACGTTGAAACAGAAGATTCCGGCGTCAAGCGCCGCCGCGATCTCCTCACGGGTCTTGCCGACGCCGGAAAAGGTGATTTTTTCAGGCGCGACGCCGGCGGCGAGCGCCCGCGCCAACTCTCCGCCGGAGACCACGTCCATTCCTGCGCCCTCGCGTGCGAGGAGACGCAGCACGGCCTGATTGGAGTTGGCCTTCACGGCGTAGCAGACAAGCGCGTCGAGACCGGCGAAGGCCTGCGAAAAAACCCTGTAGTGGCGCCGGATCGTCGCCGCGGAATAGCAATAGAAGGGCGTGCCCACCTCATCGGCGAGCGTCGCCACGGCGACCTCCTCGGCGTGGAGCGCGCCGTTTCGATAGTCGAAAAGATGCATCGGCTTACAGCAGCGGGTCGAGCGGGAAGGGATATTGCGCCGGCGGTCGATTGCCGATGGTGCCCGGAATAGGGGGCGGCGGGAGAGAGGTTTCGGGAGCGCCGGGCGCCGGCCGGGGCGCCCCGCGCGCCGCTCTCGCTTCCGCCTCCGCCCGCAGGATCGCCCCGCGCGCCTGCGTTTCGGGCGGCAGCTCCACAGGCCCGCGCCGACCGCAAGCGCCGAGGCTCGCGGCGACGAGCGC
>NZ_JAMRYX010000156.1 GCF_024448135.1 Methylocystis suflitae | reverse complement strand
CTTGCTCGCGACTCAAGAGTAATTATCGATGTTGGCGCACATCATGGGCTTTATGCGCTCATGGCACGCGCTCTTAATCGATCGGCTTCTATTGTCGCATTCGAGCCAAATGAGCGGGTGTTCCAAGTCATGACTGAGAACATAGCTCTCAACAGGTTCGTCATTACGGAAGAGAAGCTAGCCGTTTCCGACAGTTCCGGAGAGGCGACTTTCTACGACTTGCCCGGCGATCAACCCGTTGCTGCCTCTTTAGATGCGGAAGTTGCACGATTGCGGCCAGATTTTGTACCGACCAGCGTGCGGACAACTAGGCTTGATCAATATATCGACGATCGAGGGATCGGAGCTCCCGACCTCATCAAAATCGACGTGGAGCGC
>NZ_JAMRYX010000155.1 GCF_024448135.1 Methylocystis suflitae | reverse complement strand
GAGAGGGAGCGGATTGCGCTCGTCAAGCAGGATGATACGAAATCGTCGTGAGCGTCCCCTCTCCCGCGATAGCGGGGGAGGGACAGGGAGGGGGCAGTAAACCCGTCTGTCTCACCCCGCCTTCGCCACTTCGCGCTGCGCAAAGCCCAGACGGATATTCAACTCGTACAGCAGCTTCTCCGCCGCCAGCGGAATATTGGTGCCGGGCGGGAAGATCGCCGCCGCCCCAGAATCATACAACGCCTGGAAATCATCGGGCGGGATGACGCCGCCGACGACCATCATGATGTCGCCGCGCCCGGCGCGTCTGAGCGCGTCGCGCAGTTCCGGCGTCAGAGTCAGATGGCCGGCAGTCATCGTCGAGACGCCGACGATATGCACGTCGGCTTCCGCCGCTTTCCTGGCGACTTCGTCGGGCGTCGCGAAGAGATCGCCGATGACGACGTCGAAGCCCATGTCGGCGAAGGCCGAGGCGATGACCTTCTGGCCGCGATCATGGCCGTCCTGGCCCATCTTGGCGACGAGGATTCGGGGCTTGCGCCCGACGTTCTCTTCAAAGTCGCGCGTCATGCCGATGACGCGGCCAAGATGAACGCTCTCCTTGCCGGCTTCCTTCGCATAGACGCCGGAGATGACATTGGCTTTCGGCTGATGGCGGGAAAATACCTTTTCCAGCGCGAAAGAGATCTCGCCGACGCTCGCCTTCGCCCGCGCCGCCTTGACCGCGAGATCGAGAAGATTGGCGCCCGATGTGGCGCCGTCGGTCAGCGCGTTGAGCGCTGCTTGCGTCTTCGCTTCGTCGCGCTCGGCGCGCAGCCGCTTCAGCTTATCGAGCTGCGCGGCGCGCACCGCGGCGTTGTCGACCTTGAGCACATTTGGCTTGGCGTCGTTCACCGGCTGATATTTGTTCACGCCGACGACGACCTGCGTTCCGCTGTCGATGCGCGCCTGCGTCTTCGCGGCCGCTTCTTCGATGCGCTGCTTGGGAACGCCCGCGGCGATCGCCTTGGCCATGCCGCCCAGCGTCTCGATTTCCTCGATATGCTTCCAGGCCCCCTTGGCGAGCTCCGCGGTCAGGCGTTCGACATAGTAAGAGCCGCCCCACGGATCGATGATGCGCGTCGTGCCGCTCTCCTCTTGCAGCACGATCTGCGTGTTGCGGGCGATGCGGGCCGAGAAATCGGTCGGCAGCGCGAGCGCCTCGTCGAGCGCATTGGTGTGCAGCGACTGCGTATGCCCTTGAGTCGCCGCCATCGCCTCGACGCAAGTGCGGATGGCGTTGACGTAGACGTCCTGCGCCGTCAGCGACCAGCCGGAGGTCTGGCAGTGCGTGCGCAGCGTCATGCTCTTCTCGGACTTGGCGCCGAGATCCTTCATCAGTCGCGCCCAGAGCAGGCGCGCGGCGCGCAGCTTCGCGACCTCCATGAAGAAATTCATGCCGATGGCGAAGAAGAAGGAAAGACGCGGCGCGAAGGCGTCGATGTCGAGGCCCGCCGCGACGCCGGCGCGCACATATTCGACGCCGTCGGCGAGCGTGTAGCCCAGTTCGAGATCGGCCGAGGCGCCGGCCTCCTGCATGTGATAGCCGGAGATCGAGATCGAGTTGAACTTCGGCATATGCTTGGAGGTATAGGCGAAAATATCCGACACGATGCGCATCGAAGGGTCGGGCGGGTAGATGTAGGTGTTGCGCACCATGAATTCTTTGAGGATGTCGTTCTGGATCGTGCCGGTCAGCTTTTCGGCGGGCACGCCCTGCTCTTCCGCCGCGACGATGAAGAGCGCGAGAATCGGCAGCACCGCGCCGTTCATAGTCATCGACACGGACATCTGATCGAGCGGAATGCCGTCGAACAGCGTGCGCATGTCATAGATCGAGTCGATCGCGACGCCCGCCATGCCGACGTCGCCCATCACGCGCGGGTGGTCGGAATCATAGCCGCGATGGGTCGCGAGATCGAAGGCGACGGAGAGGCCCTTCTGTCCGGCGGCGAGGTTGCGCCGGTAGAAGGCGTTCGAGTCCTCGGCCGTGGAGAAACCCGCATATTGGCGGATCGTCCAGGGCTGGGCGACATACATCGTCGGATAGGGTCCGCGCACGTAAGGCGCGACGCCGGGATAGCCGTCGACGAAGGCGAGGCCCTCGATATCCTGCGGGCCATAGGCGTTCTTCACCTCGATCCCTTCCGGCGTCAGCCAGCGGCGAGGCTTCGCCTCCTGCTCGGGCGCGACGGGCGCAAAGGGAATTGATGCAAAGTTCGGTATCGCGGACATTCTTTCCTCGGCTATTTTGCCATTTTCTCTTAGACTAGAGCGGCCTATCTCGCAAAGCGGTGGCAGCAAAGGGCGGAGCGCGGCGATTTGAAGCGCTACGGGTCAACGCCTGTTCGGGTCGCCGCCCTCGCTCGGCGCGCCGCCCTCTTGCCCTGATCGCGGCGGGCGGGTCACAATCAGACTCCCGGCCAATCGCCTTCATCCCGACCCCAACCCAGGAAATTGACATGCGCTATTCCCTAAGCCTGTTGCTGATCGTCCTCTTCGCCGGCGTCGCGCCGGCTAAAGCTGCGCCGGGAGGTCAAATCCCCGACGACGTGAAGGAAAGATGCAAATC
Organism: Methylocystis suflitae; assembly: GCF_024448135.1. Taxonomy (GTDB): domain Bacteria; phylum Pseudomonadota; class Alphaproteobacteria; order Rhizobiales; family Beijerinckiaceae; genus Methylocystis; species Methylocystis suflitae. Next base: position 141 of record NZ_JAMRYX010000155.1, on the reverse strand, counting down.
GGATTATTCGCGGCTGTGCAGCGGCGTCATGCCCGGCGGCGGGCGCGTCCTCGCCTGTTTTCAGGCGCATAAGGATGAAGTCTCGCCCGATTGCGCCGATGCGCTCTCCAAGATGAAGAACTGACGCGCCGCTTCCCGCGC
>NZ_JAMRYX010000154.1 GCF_024448135.1 Methylocystis suflitae | reverse complement strand
TCTCTCACCGTCGTGCCGGCGCTCAGCGCGACGTTGCTGAAGCCGGGCCATTCCGACGAACCCTGGCTGGTGCGCAAGGTCGCCGCAGTCTACGAGCCTTTGCTCAAGCGCTCGCTCGACAAGCCCTTAATTGTCGGCGCCGCCGCTATCATCGGCCTCGTCGTCGCCTTCACCGCCTATTCGCGCATCGGCCAGACCTTTATGCCGGTGATGAACGAGGGCACGCCCGTCATCACCATCCGCAAACATCCGACGATCAGCGTCAATATGGCCGCGGAGACCGACATGCGCATTCAGCGCGCAATCATGGAGCGCGTGCCGGAAGTCAAGGGAATGATGGCCCGGGCCGGCGCCGACGAGCTCGGCATCGATCCCGTCGGCCTCAACGACACCGATAATTTCCTGACGCTTGCGCCGCAAAGCGAATGGCGCGGCAAGGATATCGATTGGCTGATGGGCGAGATTCGCGCCGTGCTCGATAGCATGCCCGGCATTTCCTATGCCTTTTCGCAGCCCATCGACATGCGCGTGCAGGAAATGATCATCGGCGCGCGCGGCGACGTCGTCGTCAAGATTTTCGGCGACGATATCGACGAACTCAACCGCCTTACGCGCGAGGTCGCGGCGACCTTGCGCAAGATCAGGGGGGCGCGCGACGTGTTCGGCCTCCAGAACGACGGCATGCGCTATCTCACGGCGCGCGTCGACCGGCTGGCTGCCGGGCGCTTTGGCCTCAACGCAGGCGAGATTCAGGACGCGCTGCGCGTGTGGGTCGACGGTCAGCCGGTGGGCATCGTCCTCGAAGGGCCGATCCGCACGCCGCTCGTCATCCGCGGCTCTGAAATCTCGCGCCGCTCGTCCGTCGACTTCGCGCGGCTGCCGATGGTTTCATCCGAAGGCAAAGTCGTCGAACTGTCGCAACTCGCCGACGTGCGCGTGGAGAACGGACCGATCCAGATCATTCGCGAGGAAGGCCGTCGCTTCGCCACCGTCCTCGCCAATGTGACGGGACGCGATCTTGTCGGATTCGTCGACGACGCCAAGAAGGCCGTCGCCAAGAACGTAAAGACGCCGCCGGGATATCGCTATCAATGGGGCGGCCAATTCGAGAACCAGCAGCGCGC
>NZ_JAMRYX010000153.1 GCF_024448135.1 Methylocystis suflitae | reverse complement strand
GCGGCAGATTGACGGCGCCTGCCGCCGCGGGCTTGGGCAGCGGCGTTTCCAGCTCTCGTGGCGGCGCCGTGGGCCCCGCCGGCCAGTTAGCAGCCGCCGGCTGTCCCTGGCGCTGCTCCGGTCCGCGGCTGACAGCGCCTTCGACCCGGTTGATCGTCGCTTCGACGAGGATGTCGGTCGGGCCGCCGATCAGGAGCAGATGTTCAACGTTGTCGCGCCGCACAATGACGAGCTGGCGCTCGCGGTCGAGGTCGTAGACATCGACGACGTCCAGCCGGCGCGCGCGATTGCGTCCGCCGGGCGAACGGATGCGGCGTCCGAACAACAGACGGTAAATATAAAGCACGAGCACCGCTGCGACGAGGAACGCAACGAGCGCTCCAAGCGCCGGCAGCAGTTGAGTGAATTTATCGGGCATGAACGGCTAGTCTCTCGTTCGAACGCGCGTGAACCTTGCCAAATTAACAGCTTTCATGGCAAGCGCCGAAAAAAGGTTAATGAATGGTTAATGTTTGACTAATCAGCGCCCTTCCAACGTCCGACGTTGCTATTATTGGGGTTCACGGCCATTGTTTTAGATGATTCTGTAAGCGTCGGCAGACTAATAATCGGCGCGCCGGCGTCAGCATGGCCGTCGCGATCGGCGATATATGACGCGGGTGGTTAAGAAATGAGCGACAGGACCGAAGCGTCCGACTTGGGACGCAGCGAGCGGCCCGCCAATGTGGGATTGACGCTCGCCCTCGTCATCGCGTTAGTGGCGGGCGTCGCCGCCTATTACCTGACGCCTTCGGACCTCGCGCCGCGCGTCACCATTCTGGCGCTCGCGGTATTCGGCGTCGCCGGAATCTTCTTTCTCTTCGCCTATGCGGTTGGGTTGATTCACTTCTCCGGCCGAGTCGCGGGTAACGACGTGACGAAGCTCATCGCCGACACTTCCGGGGAAGGGCTGCTCGTCACAAGAGGCGACGCGCGCATCGTTTACGCCAACGAAGCCTATACGGCGATGTGCGACGCGAAAGACGCTTCCGGCGTTCAGCTGGTCGAACGGCTGTTCTCAGGGCCGCCTGAGGTCTCGGAGGCGATCTACCGCCTGGCCCAGGCGGCGCGCGCCGGCGTTTCGCATAGCGAAGATCTGCGGCTTTCGCCGCCGCTCTCGGGGCAGGGGCCGGTCGGCTGGTACCGGATTCGGGTTCGGCCGCTGCCGACGACGAGCGGGCGGTTCTGTCTATGGGCGGTGGCCGACGTGACCGCCGATCGACAGCGGCAGGAGAACGTCTTCCAGGAGCTGCAGCACGCGATCGACTTTCTCGATCACGCGCCGGCGGGGTTTTTTTCCGCCAGTCCGGACGGCGCCGTCTCTTATATGAACAAAACGCTTGCCGGATGGCTGGGCTATGATCTCACGCAAGTTGGATCTGGCGGCGCGACGCTGTCCTCCATTGTCGCCCATAGCGGCGCGGCGCTTCTCGCCGCCATGTCGGGCGCGCCGGGCGACGTGCGCACCGAGCAGATCGACCTCGACCTGCGATGCCGCAACGGCAAGTCGCTGCCGGTCAGGCTGCTGCACCAGGTCGCGTTTGGCCAGGACGGCGAAGCCGGCCCTTCGCGCACCTTGGTGCTCAACCGCGCCTCCGGCGAGCAGCCGGAAGAGAATTTGCGCGCGGCAGAGGTGCGTTTCGCGCGCTTCTTCAATTCGACGCCTATGGCGATGGCGACGCTCGACGGCGAGGGTCGCGTGCTAACGTCGAACGCGGCCTTCGCGAAATTGCTGCCGCAGGCGCTGAAGTCTGGCCAGGGCGCGGCCGCGGCGCCATGGTCGGTGCTGAGGGGACTCGGCGAACGCGACGGCGCCGCCCTGCGCGCCGCGATCGAAGATGCGATCGAAGGCAAAGGCGAAGTGCGCCCGATCAATGTCGTCTTCGAGGAAGACGCGGCCGGCGCGGCGACGCGTTCGGCGCGCTTCTTCGTCTCTTCCGCCGAGGACGCCGGCAAGAAAGGCGCGATGGTCTATGCGCTCGACACGACCGAGCAGCGCAAGCTGCAGGAGGAGTTCGCGCAATCGCAAAAGATGAATGCGGTCGGCCAGCTCGCTGGCGGCATCGCGCATGACTTCAACAATATGCTGACGGCGATCATCGGCTATTCGGATCTGCTACTCTCCAGCCACCGGCCGACCGATCCCGCCTTCCGCGATATCCGCCAGATCAAGGAAACCGCCAATCGCGCGGCGGGTCTGACGCGGCAGCTGCTCGCCTTCTCTCGCCGCCAGACGCTGCGCCCGCAAGTCCTGCAGCTCGGCGACGCGCTCTCCGAAGTGCAGAATTTGCTGCGCCGCGTCGTCGGCGAAAAGAACGAACTCGAACTGCGTCTTGGTCGCGATCTCTGGTTCGTGAAGGCCGACATCACCCAATTCGAACAGGTGATCATCAATCTCGTCGTCAACGCGCGCGACGCCATGCTTGAGTCAGGCGGACGGGTGCAGATCCGCACGCGCAATGTCGCCGCCTCAGAATGCGCCGCCTTCAATGAGGCGGCTCTGCCGGCGGCGGATTATGTGCTGGTTGAGGTCGAGGACTCGGGCAGCGGCATTCCCGCCGATGTGAAAGAAAAGATCTTCGAACCCTTTTTCACGACGAAGGAGGTCGGCAAAGGCACGGGGCTTGGCCTTTCGACGGTCTTTGGAATCGTCAAGCAGTCGGGCGGCTTCATTTTCGTCGACAGCGAGGTCGGGCGGGGCGCGGTGTTCCGCATTTTCCTGCCGCGCTACGCGCCGGAGGAGAAGGAGACGTCGCAGAAGGCGGATACGCCCAAGGTCGCCGCGGACTACACAGGACAGGGCGTGGTTCTCCTCGTCGAAGACGAGGACGCCGTGCGCTCGATTGGCGCACGCGCTTTAAGTTCGCGCGGATTCACGGTGCTCGAAGCGGCGACGGGCATGGAGGCGCTCGAGGTCGTCGAACGCGTCGACGGCAAGATCGATCTCATCGTCTCCGACGTGGTGATGCCGGAGATGGATGGTCCCGCGATGTTCGCCGAACTGCGCAAGCGCGGCGTCGCCGCGAAGGTGATCTTCGTTTCCGGCTATGCCGAAGAGGCCTTCGCCAAAAACCTTCCCGAAGGCGACTTTGGTTTTCTGGCGAAGCCGTTCTCGATCAAACAGCTGATCGAGACGGTCAAGGCGCATATGCCCTGAAGCTGCGGCGAAATCGGCTCACAAGGCCGGCGCGACGACTCGCACGCGGCGCTTGATTCCGTCCGGTCCGACAATTTCGCGATAGGTTTCCGGCGCCGTGGCTGCGCCGTCCTCGACGCTGGGCTGCGCCTGGGCCGCGGGTTGTGGCGTCGCCGTGGGCTCTGGCGCCGGCGCGGAGCTCTTCGCTTTCCGACCGCGCGCAACGCCGGGCGGCAACGCCCGCGACAATTGCTCGGCCTGCTCCGCGGTGACGACCTGATCTTTCGCATTGCGCTCGGCGATGAGCCGCTCGGCTTCGGCGAGCGCCTCGGCCCAAGACTGCCCCGGCGGCTTGCAGCCGCAGGACGGGTCATAGGTCGTCTCGAATTTATGCGCGTTGGGATGGTCGGAATAAGCCTCGCCGTCGATCGAAAGCGCGGAACTGAGCACCTTCGACTGCGACGCCGTATAGAGCTTCACTTCGGCGTTGGGACACAGCGCTCGGCACATCGTCGCGAGATCGTCGAGATTGGAGCTGCGCGCCGAATAGCTGATCGGGAAAAAGCCGCCGTCGCACGTGCGCACGCAGATCGCCATCGGGCCCCCGCGCGGCGTTCCGTCCGAAGGTTCCTGATCCGGGTCTGGACCGACCGGAGCTTCGCGCATTCCAGAGCTGTCGTCGGGCGGGACGCCGAACAGCTCCTCGAAGAAATTGCGCGGCCGGGCGACGCGCGCCTGCGCCGCCTGAGGATTGCGGCACTCCGCCTCGTAACGAGCGGCAAGCGCCTGACGCTGGCCGCCCTCGTCGGCGCTTGCGCGTTCGTAGCCGGCGATGGCCCCAGAGAGTTGGTGCAGCTGCGCGTTGATTTGGCCGCACTGGGGGGGCGGCGGATCGCCGAAGAACAGGAACTGGCCCCGGTCGCAGCCCATCGCGCGAGCTCGGGCGGCGACGCGCGCGTATTCGCCGCGCTGCTTGGCCGCCGCGGCCTGGAATCGCCCCGCGCCGCCGCCCGAGCTGGCGCGGGCGATCTGCGCGCGCAACTCCGTGCAGTAGGGCGATTCGCCAGCGGCGGGCGAAACCGCGAAAAGACCGAAGGCGACGCCGGCGGCGACCGCCAGCTTCGTCCGCTTCGAGGCGCATTTCGTCAAAAGGAGGTCTATGATCGCGGCCTCATTGAAGTTTTCGTTCTTCACACGCTCGTAAGCAGCCGAGAAACGCTTGCCCGGTCGCTTCGCGGCGAATGCTCCGGCGCGCGTCGCTTGCGACGAATCGCGTCATTTTCACCAATCCAGGCCGCGGAGCAAATGTCGCTCGATTAATCGCGTCCATCATGTCGGCAACAAGGCGCCGGCCGACGCCGTCAACTCGCCTGGCGCGCGTCGAATTTTTTGCCGCGCCCAGGGGTCGAAGCCCTTCCCTTGCCGCGCTGCTTCGCCCATATCGGCAACGGCGTCGCTAGAGCGCGGCTCGCGAAAAAGTGAAATTCGGTTTTTCGCTTAGAGCGCGCTCTAAGCTTTCGAGATCGATCACGTTGTCCGCCTTTGGGCGATTCCGCCCGAAGGCAGCGTGATCCAGGAGGTTGCCGACATGAAGCGTTCCAAATTGCTGGCTCTGATTTCGACGGCCTTTCTTTGTTTCGGCGCCGCGCCGGCCTTTGCGCAGGATGGACCGGATCTCATCTTCCGCAAATCGGTGGATTTCAAGCTTCTCACGCCAAACGACAAGCTCGCGACCTACGGAATCGACGACCCTGCGATCGACGGCGTCGTCTGCTATTATACGGCGCATGAAAAAGGCGGCGTCGCCGGCATGTTCGGTGTGGCGGAGCAGACGTCGGAGGTTTCGCTCGCCTGCCGGCAATATGCCCCGATCAAATTCAAGGAGAAGTTCGGTCAGGGCGATACGGCGTTCAGCGAGCGGCGTTCGCTGCTGTTCAAGCGCATGCATATCGTTCGCGGCTGCGATGCGAAGCGCAATGTGCTGATCTATATGGTCTATTCCGACAAGCTGGTCGAAGGCTCGCCCGAGAGTTCGACCTCGACCGTCGCCATTCAGCCCTGGGCCGGCCAGAACGAAGTCCCGCAGTGCGGAGAGTTTCTGCGCTAGCGCTAATCGCCGCAGGCGACGATCGCCGCATCCGGCTCGCTAGAGGCGCGCGCGGCGTGGACGTCGACCGAGGCGGTCACATCGTTGGCGCGGCCGAAGGTTCGGGCCGCGCCATGGCCATGCGCCGCGCACCAGGAGTCGGCGACGATCTTGCCGCAATCGGCCTTGCGCGTGAGGCATTCCGTCAGGCCGTAGCCCTCCTGATCAGAGATCACATAGGCCGCGCTCGCGCGTGACTCGGCCTGTGCGTCGCAGGCGTAGCCGGCGCCGAACAGCGCGCCCGCAAGCAGCAGCGCAAGCGCGCGCCGCGCGAGCGGCCCCTCATATTTCCACATAATGAACGAGTCCCAAAGGGCCGAGACGGCCTCCGTCAGAGCTAGCGCATAGCGGTAAAACCCGAGTTAAACCGCCGCGGCTCAAAGAGGCGTCGCGCTTGACGCGGCGGCGCGCTTTGGCGCATGGTCGCCGCCATGACGCTTCGGCTCACCATTTGTCGGAAAACCATTATCAGCTAGCGATCACGCTGGCCGGAGCCGTCACGTCTATCCCACGACATGAAGCGACGCCCCGGCCGGCGCCTTGCGGGGAAATTCATGTCGACGCCTGCGCTGAAAATTTACAATACGCTGACCCGGACGAAGGAGGAATTCCGTCCGATCGATCCCGCGCATGTGCGCATGTATGTCTGCGGACCGACGGTCTACGACTACGCCCATATCGGCAACGCCAGGCCGCTCATCGTTTTCGACGTGTTGTTTCGTCTGCTGCGCCATCTCTACGGCGCCGAGCATGTCGCTTATGTCCGCAACATCACCGACGTCGACGACAAGATCAACGCGCGCGCGTTCGAGCGTGGAATCTCCATTCGCGAACTCACCGACGAAACCAACAAGGTATTTCAGCAGGACGTGAAGGCGCTCGGCTGTCTCGAGCCGACCGTGCAGCCGCGCGCCACCGAACACATTGCGCAGATGGTCGCGATCATCGAGCGGTTGATCGCGTCTGGCCATGCCTATGCGGCCGATGGCCATGTGCTTTTCGACGTGCCGTCCATGCCGAATTACGGGCGCCTGTCGCGGCGCTCGCTCGATGAAATGATGGCGGGCGCGCGCGTCGACGTCGCGCCCTATAAGCGCGGCGACATGGATTTCGTGCTGTGGAAGCCGTCAAAGGAGAACGAACCCGGCTGGGACAGCCCATGGGGCAGGGGACGTCCGGGCTGGCATATCGAATGTTCCGCGATGTCCTGGGCGCATCTTGGCGAAACCTTCGACATTCACGGCGGCGGCATCGACCTCGTCTTCCCGCATCACGAAAACGAGATCGCGCAAAGCTGCTGCGCCTTTGGGCGTGACGTGATGGCGAATTACTGGATGCATAATGGCTTCCTGCAGGTCGAGGGCGAGAAAATGTCCAAGAGCCTGGGGAATTTCGTGACGATCCACGAGCTGCTGCACACGGACAAGTTCGGGGGGCGGAAGTGGCCGGGCGAAGTGCTGCGGCTTGCGATGCTGCGAACGCATTATCGCCAGCCGATCGATTGGACCGTGAAGGCGCTGGAGGAGGCGGAGCTCAGTCTACGAAAATGGGGAGCAGAAATCGGCGCCGTCGAACTGGATGGGGAGGGATTCGGAAGCGGTTTTGGTTCGCCTGACGGTAGTGGTTATGGCGGAGGGTTTACTGGTGTCGATACGGTAATGGACGCCTTAGCCGATGACTTGAATACACCATTGGCATTGACGATTCTGCACGCTGTCGAGAACAAACGCGAACTTGATGTTAGCCTCAAATTGCTTGGCATAGACGTGCAATCATACGCCGATTGGGTGCAGATTGAAAAATCTCGCTCGTTTGATGAAGGCGCGATTGATATGCTCATCCGCGCTCGCCTCGCAGCCCGCGCGTCAAAAAACTGGGCCGAGTCCGATCGCATCCGCGACGAACTCGCCGCCGCGGGCATCGCGCTGAAGGACAATAAGGACGGCACCACGACCTGGGAGGTGAAGCGGTGAGCGCCCCTCTCTCAAAAAAAGGCGCGC
>NZ_JAMRYX010000152.1 GCF_024448135.1 Methylocystis suflitae | reverse complement strand
AGCTATTCGATAGATTGTTTTCCTCTATACTAACGGGTATTGTGAATATTGGGGGTTATTGGAATGTTGCGGCACGCTGAGCTGGGTCTGCGGTCTGCTCTTTCAAGGGGGCGGATTTCTAGATTTTGGCTTAGGCGGCGACGTCGGTTTTCGTCCGATAACAACAAGCAGCCGGGTTCTGGGATTTGGGGATTTGCCCGCTGAGGCGGGGATGTTCCGGGATTTTCGGGAAGGCTGCGGCAGACAAGGGCGGTTTTGCGTGTTTTTAAAAGAAGACGCGCTTTCGCTTTGCTTTACGAAACGAGGACGAAGCGGCTCCGTTGTGGGAGGCGGAGCGATACCGGTCACGCGCAATTCCCTGGGAGCACATTGGAGGAGAAGGGTATGAGCTCAACGACTGACACAGCAGCCCGCGCTGCTGCTGGCACGGAAGCTGTAGTTGACCTGAAGGGCATGTGGATCGGCTTGGCCGTTCTGAACGGGTTCTATCTGGTCGTTCGCATTTACGAGCAGATTTATGGCTGGCGCGCTGGCCTGGACTCGTTTGCGCCGGAGTTCCAGACCTATTGGATGTCGATCCTTTGGACCGAGATCCCGCTGGAGCTGATCTCCGGCATTGGCCTTGCGGGCTTTTTGTGGAAGACGCGCACGCGCGACTTCTCGACGCTGACGGCGCGCGAAGAAATGCGCCGCCTGGTGGTTGAGGTGCAGTGGCTGGTGGTTTACGCCGCGGCCATTTACTGGGGCGCGTCGTTCTTCACGGAGCAGGACGGCACCTGGCACATGACGGTGATTCGCGACACGGACTTCACGCCGTCGCACATCATCGAGTTCTACATGAGCTACCCGATTTACTCGGTGATCGCGGTTGGCGGCTTCTTCTATGCGAAGACGCGTCTTCCGTATTTCTCCAAGGGTTATTCGGTCGCTTATCTGATCGTGGCGATTGGCCCGTTCATGATCATCCCGAACGTCGGCCTGAATGAGTGGGGCCACACGTTCTGGTTCATGGAAGAACTGTTCGTTGCGCCGCTGCATTGGGGCTTCGTGTTCTTCGGCTGGATGGCGCTCGGCGTGTTCGGCGTCGTGCTTCAGCTGCTGATCAACATTCAGCGTCTGATCGGCAAGGAAGGCGTCGCCCTCCTGACCGAGTAATCGAGACTGGCGCGC
>NZ_JAMRYX010000151.1 GCF_024448135.1 Methylocystis suflitae | reverse complement strand
CGTCGAATCGGAAGCGCTGAAAGGCCTCGATTCGCTGCTCTCGATCGTCCAGATGCCGGGCGGCGTGCCGGTGGGAACCCTCGCCATCGGCAAGGCCGGCGCGATCAACGCCGCGCTGCTCGCCGCCGCAATTCTCGCCCTCGCCGACAAGGCGCTCGCCGCGCGACTCGCGGACTATCGCGCTCGTCAGACGGACAACGTGGCGGCGACGCCGCGCGACGGCGCTTGATGCTCGCGCCGGGCGCGACAATTGGCATTCTCGGCGGCGGCCAGCTCGCGCGCATGCTGGCGCTGGCCGGCGCGCGGCTCGGACTGAAGGCGCATGTCTTCTCCCCAGTGCCCGACGACCCCGCCTTCGATGTCTGCGCCGCCCGCACGCAAGCCGACTTTAACGACGAGGCCGCTCTCGCCGCCTTTGCGGAATCTGTCGACGTCGTGACGTACGAATTCGAGAACGTGCCCGCCCGCACGGCGCAGGTGCTCGAGGCGCATCGGCCGGTGCGCCCCAATCCCAGGGCGCTGGCCCTGACCCAGGACAGGCTCATCGAGAAGCAGTTCGTGCAGAGCCTCGGGATCGCCACCGCCGATTTCGTCGCCGTCGACAACGCGGGCGCGCTGGCGCGCGCCGTCGCGCAGCTCGGCCGCAACTCGATTCTGAAGACGCGGCGCCTCGGCTATGACGGCAAAGGTCAGACTCAGTTGCGCGACGGCGGCGACCTCGCGGTCGCCTTTCGCACGCTTGGCGGCGCGCCATGCATCCTGGAAAGCGTCGTGCCTTTCGAAAAAGAAGTGTCGGTCGTCGCCGCGCGCGGACTGCACGGTGAATTTCGCGCCTATGACGTTTCCGAAAACCTGCACGAGCATCACATTCTGGCGAGGACCTTAGCGCCCGCCGAGATCGCCGACGAAACCGCGACGCAGGCGATCGACATCGCCCGGCGACTCGCCGAGGCCGCCGTTTATGTCGGCGTGATCGCGGTCGAATTATTCGTCGTCCACGATAGCGGCCACGAAACCTTGATCGTGAATGAAATTGCGCCGCGCGTGCACAACTCCGGACATTGGACGCTCGACGGCGCGCTGACCTCACAATTCGAGCAGCATATGCGCGCCGTCGCGGGCTGGCCGCTCGGCGCCGCGCGCCGTCACGGCCGCCGCGTCGAGATGCGCAATCTGATTGGCGATGACGTCAACGCATGGCCGGAGCTGGCGCGTGAAGACGGCGCCTGTCTGCATCTTTACGGAAAAACAGAGACGCGCGCGGGCCGCAAGATGGGTCATGTGACGCGCGTGTTCAACGATTAGACCAGCCAGTTCCGAGCGCTCTCGAGAATTGCTGCGACTCCCGCGTGCTTGATCTTTCTCTGCGCGGTGATCGCATAGAATCTTTCGCTGACGCCGTCGAGGGTGGCGATATATTTCACGCCATATTGTTCCTCGACCTGGGCGCGAACGGCGGTCGGCGCCATGAAGACGCCGGCGCCCGCCGCCCCGAATGTCTTCAGCAGGGCGCTGTCCTCGATTTCCGCGACGATTTTCGGAAAGAGACTGTTGGCGTCCAGCCATTGGTCGAGCGAACGGCGTAACGCGGAATTCGTCGTTGGCAGCAAGAGCGGCGCGCCGTCGAGGCAACGCGGGAAATTCTTCCGGTAGCGCTGTTGCAGTTCGAGCGTCGCAAACGCAGCCACGCCGCATTCGCCGATCGGATGATTGTAGATGCGCGCATCCGCGGCGCCTGTCGCGGGCCAGTCTGAAAACACGAGATCGACTCCGTGCACTGGCAGTTCGGCCAGGAGGCGCTCGGTCTTATCCTCATGACAGACGACTTGATTATGCGCCGCGAGAGCGGGTTCGAGCAGACGATAGACGAGGAGTTTCGGCAAGGCGTTTGACACGCCGACGCTCAGCCTGACGCTGACCGCCCCCGCTCGATTCTTCAAGGCGCTGCCGAGCTCGCGGCCCAGCGAAAATATTTCGTCGGCGTAATTGAACACCGTGCGTCCGGTTTCGGTCATCACGAGATTGCGGCCTTCCTTGCGGAAGAGCTGCGCGCCAATCGACGCCTCGAAAACCGCGATCTGGCCGCTGATCGTCGGCTGCGCCAATCCGAGCTTTTCACTCGCGCGGGTGACGCCGCCTTCCCGGGCGACGTTCCAGAAGTAGAACAGGTGCTGATAGTTGAGACGGTCCATGGTTCCATAGCTTTTATCGATGTAACTAATTTATATATCCTTATTTTCAATCTCAATCCACTGCGCCATGTTGAAGACGTCAGCGTCGCGGCGGCGCTCGACTGAGACGACACGCAATGGCGCATCGCTCCGCACGCGTGGCTGGCCTGCGCCGGCGCGCTACGTCCCCCAAACTCTCGCGAGCGTCACGTAAGCGATAGGAGCTCAAGAATGCAGCGGTTGATCGAGGGCCTACACCACTTCCAGTCGCAGGTGTTCGGCAACCAGCGCGAATTGTTCGAACGCCTCGCTAAAGGTCAGGCGCCGGAGACGCTGTTCATCACCTGCGCCGATTCGCGCATCGACCCGTGCCTGCTCACCCAGTCGGCGCCCGGGGACCTTTTCATCCTGCGCAACGCCGGCAATCTCGTGCCGCCCTACGGCGCCGTGCGGGGCGGCGAAGCGGCCACCATCGAATTCGCGATTGCTGGCCTTGGCGTCAAAGACATCATCGTCTGCGGCCACTCGCACTGCGGGGCGATGAAGGGCCTGCTCGATCCGCCGCCCGCCACAGCCTTTCCCGCGCTGAGCGACTGGCTGTCGCACGCCGAAGCGACACGGCGCATCATGCATGAAAAATACGCGGACAGGATCGGGTCCGACCAGCTCAACGTCGCCATCCAGGAGAATGTGCTCGCGCAGCTTGAAAACTTGCGCACGCACCCTGTCGTCGCCTCCGCGCTCGCGCAAGACAAACTCAGGCTGCATGGCTGGGTCTACAAGATCGAGACTGGCGAGGTCTTTGTCTACGACCCGGCGACGCGCCAATTCGCGCTTGCGCCGGCGCCGTCGGATTTGCCCGCGCCGCAAGAGAAAGAGCGCGTCAGCGTTGACGTCTGAGTTCGCGCCGCCGCCGCGAACCGGAACCTAAAGGGATGCGCAAATGTCTTTAGAACGTGATGTCGCGCCTTCGCGCCTCTCGGCGATCAAAGACGACGTCTTCGCTTCCGTCGTCGTTCTGCTCGTCGCCCTTCCCTTGTCGATGGGTCTCGCGCTCGTCGCCGGCTTTCCCTTCGAAAACGCCGCCGCCGTCGGCCTCATCAGCGGCGTCATCGGCGGCATCGTCGTCGGCCTGCTTTCGGGCTGTCCCCTGCAAGTGAGCGGCGCGGCGAATGGCGCGGCCGTGATGGCCGCCGTATTCATCAAGGACCTCGGCTTCGAAGTCTTCGGTCTCATCGTGATGATGTCGGGCGTCATTCAGATTGCGGCCGGCGCCGTGCGCTTTGGACCCGTGTTCCGGGCGGTCGCGCCGGCGCTGATTCAGGGCATGCTCGCCGGAATCGGCCTGCTGATTTTCGCCTCGCAATTTCACGTCATGGTCGACGATACGCCGCCCGGGACGGGACAGGAATTCGGCGGCGTCATCAATCTCTGGTCGCTGCCGCTCGCCGTTTGGAAGGGCGTCACAATGGAGGCGCATCGGCCTGCGGCGCTGATTGGACTGCTCACGGTCGCCGCTATTCTCTCGTGGCGCCGCTGGGCGCCGAGATGGCTGTCTTTTCTCCCCGCCCCGCTCGTCGGCGTAGGCCTGGCGACGGCGGTCGCGGCGTTCTTCGCCCTCGACATCAAATATGTCCCCGCGCCGGACGATCTTTTCGCCGCGGTGAATTTGCCGACGACTCACACTCTTGGCCGAATCGGCGAGGGCGCGCTCTGGGCGGCGGCGCTGTCGCTCGCCTTCGTTTCGAGCGCGGAATCGCTGCTGACGGCGACCGCTGTCGATGCGATGCAGCGACGGGCGCCGCGAACCCGCTACAACAAGGAGCTTGTCGCGCAAGGCGTCGGCAATTTCCTTTGCGGCGTCCTTGGCGTGCTGCCGGTCTCGGGCGTCATCGTGCGCAGTTCAGCCAATGTCACGGCGGGCGGGCGCACGAGACTCTCGACCGTGCTCCACGGCCTGTGGATTCTGCTGTTCATCACGCTCGCGCCCGACGTGCTGCGCATCATCCCGGTGGCGAGCCTTGCGGCGGTGCTGGTTTACGCGGGGATCAATCTGATCAATCTCGGGTTCGCACGCTTTCTGTGGGGTCAGGACCGTATCGAAACCGGCATCTACGCGGCGACGGTGGCGACGGTGGTCGCAACCGACGTATTAACCGGCATCGCGGTTGGCGTCGGCCTGGCGGTCGCACGCTTGCTCTACACGTTCTCGCATCTCAATATCCGCACCGACGCGACCGACGGCATGGCGGTGATTCACCTGGAGGGCGCCGCGACCTTCATCCGACTGCCGCAGCTCGCGGCCGCTTTCGAAGCCTTGCCGCCAGGCGCGCGTGTCCATGTGCATCTCAACGAGCTGACATATATCGATCACGCCTGTCTCGATCTGCTGGCGAGCTGGGACGAGCAACTTCGGAGCGCCGGCGGCGAACTGGTGCTCGATTGGGATGCGCTGCACGGCCTGTTCCGCGAGCGGGCGCGTCCCGCGCCAACATCAGTCGCAGCCTGACGCTCGGCGCCGAGCCCGCGCCACCAGAGCAGCGGCCTTACGCGAACTCCATGATCACGGCGTCAACGGCAAGGCTGTCGCCGGCCTTCGCCAGGATCTTCTTGACGGTCACGTCGCGCTCAGCGCGCAGCACGTTCTCCATCTTCATGGCTTCGACCATGCACAAGGCTTCACCGGCCTTGACCTCCTGACCTTCGATCACGTCGACGGTCTTCACGAGGCCGGGCATCGGACACAACAGGTGCTTGGAGGCGCCGGCGTCCTTCTTCTTCGGCATGAAGGCGACAAGTTCCGCCTCACGCTTGGTGTAGACGCGCGCCGTGACGTCGACGCCCTGGTGCGACAACCCATAGCCGTTGAGGATGGACCGCGCCTGCACATAGACCGTGCGGCCGTCAACATCCCCTTCGAGCACGAGTTCGCCGGGACGCCACTGGGTCGAAACGCGATGGGCGCGCTGATCACCCTCGGCGAAACGCACGATCAGTGCTTCGCCCTGCGCCTCGACGGTGACGTTGAATCGCTGCTCGCCGAGCATGCACACGCGTTCGCGCTCGAATTCGACCGGCCTTCCGCCGCGCAGCTGCCCGGAGATCTTGCGTTTGCGCTCATTGCCGATGTGGTCCATGAGCGTCGCGATCGCGGCGAGCGTGTGCGCCAGATCTCCCCGAGGCTCGGGCGACGAAAATCCTTCCGGATATTCTTCGCTGATAAAGCCTGTCGAGAGATTGCCGGAGCGCCAGCGCGGACTCTGCATGAGCGACGACAGAAACGGAATATTGTGGCGAATTCCGTCGATCACAAAGCGATCGAGCGCGTCGGCCTGCGCCACGATCGCCCGAAGACGGTCCGGCGCCTGCGTCACCAGCTTGGCGATCATCGGATCGTAGTGGATCGAGATTTCGCGGCCTTCGGTGACGCCGGTGTCGTTGCGCACCGTAACGCCGCCTTCGCGCTTCTCTTCCGGCGGCCGGTATTTGACCAGTCGCCCGACCGACGGCAGGAAGTTGCGCGTGGGGTCCTCTGCATAAATGCGGGTCTCGACCGCCCAGCCGTTGATCTTGACGTTTTCCTGCTTGAGTTGCAGGGGCTCGCCCGCCGCGACGCGGATCATCTGCTCCACAAGATCGATGCCGGTGATGAGTTCCGTCACCGGATGCTCCACCTGCAGGCGCGTGTTCATTTCAAGGAAGTAGAAGCTCTTGTCCTGACCGGCGACGAATTCGACCGTGCCCGCCGAATCGTAGTTCACGGCCTTGGCGAGGGCGACGGCCTGCGCGCCCATTTCGCGACGAGTCTTTTCGTCCAGCAGCGGCGACGGCGCTTCTTCGATCACCTTTTGATTGCGGCGCTGAATGGAACATTCGCGCTCGTTGAGGTGGACGACATTGCCGTGCTTGTCGCCGAGCACCTGAATTTCGATGTGGCGCGGATTGACGATGAATTTTTCGACGAAGACGCGATCGTCGCCAAAGGAAGACGCCGCCTCCGAACGCGCGCGCGTGAAGCCTTCGATTACTTCGGCGTCGGTGAAAGCGACGCGCATGCCCTTGCCGCCGCCGCCAGCCGATGCTTTGAGCATCACGGGATAGCCGATGTCCCTGGCGATCGTAACGGCCTCTTCGGCGTTCTCGATGACGCCAAGGTAGCCGGGCACGACGCTGACATTGGCGGCGGAGGCGAATTTCTTCGACTCGATCTTGTCGCCCATCGCCTCGATCGCGCGAACGTTGGGGCCAATGAACACGATATTCGCCTCGGCGAGCGCATTGGCGAAGGCGGCGCGCTCGGACAGAAAGCCATAGCCCGGATGCACCGCTTCGGCGCCGGTTTCCTTACAGGCGGCGACGATCTTATCGATCAGCAGATAAGACTGGGCGGCGGGAGGCGGCCCGAGATGGACGGCTTCGTCGGCCATTTCGACATGCAGCGCGTCGGCGTCGGCGTCGGAATAGACGGCGACGGTGGACAGTCCCATGCGCTTCGCCGTCTTAATGATGCGACAAGCGATCTCGCCGCGATTGGCGATTAGAATTTTACGAAACATGCGCGCCCCAATGCCCCAATCCCTCAAGCAATGGCGCCGGGCGCTCAGAAAACGCGGCCGGCGCCTTTAGCGTTTAGCGCTTGGCGTCGCCCTCGTCGTCAGGCCGCCGCTCCTGAACGGCGTCGACGATTCCGAAATGCCGCGCCTCCTCCGCCGACATGAAATGATCGCGGTCAAGCGTGCGCTCGATCGTCTCATAGTCCTTGCCCGTGTGACGGACGTAGATGTCGTTAAGGCGCTTTTTGACTTTCAGAATGTCTTCCGCGTGGCGCTGAATGTCCGACGCCTGACCCTGGAAGCCGCCCGACGGCTGATGCAGCATGACGCGCGCGTTCGGGAGCGCATAGCGCAGACCGTCGGCGCCCGCGGCCAGCAGAAGCGAGCCCATCGACGCCGCCTGCCCAACGCACAGCGTCGAGACCTTCGGCTTGATGAACTGAATCGTGTCGTAGATGGCGAGGCCGGACGTCACCACGCCGCCCGGCGAATTGATGTAGAGGGAGATTTCCTTTTTGGGGTTCTCGGACTCCAGAAACAACAGCTGCGCGATGATGACCGACGCCATGTGATCTTCGATCGGCCCGGTGATGAAAATGATGCGCTCGCGCAGCAGGCGGGAATAGATGTCGAAACCGCGCTCGCCGCGCGAAGTGTTCTCGATCACCTGTGGGATGAGATATTGGCTGTAGTTTTCGATTGGATCGCGCATCGCGTATGCCTCTGTGGTCCGGCGGAGGCTGATGCGCCTCGCCGGGAACTCTTGACCCGTCATATATCTGCGACCGCGCCGGACGCAAAGACTCGATTGCGGCCGTCACGCCACGATCTCCGCAGCGCGCCGTGCGCATCAACCTGGTATGCCGGATTTCCTCGCGGCGCGCCGCCGCCCGCGGGGAAGACAGCCGATCGACCGACTATTCCTCGTCTTCCTTGAACAGCTCTTCGCGGGAGACGGTCTTGTCGGCGATCTTGATCAGCTTGGCGAGGTGATCGACGACGCGCTCCTCATAGATCGGGGCGCGGAGCTGGGCGAGGGCCTGCTCATTGTTGCGGTAATAGTCCCAAACCGCCTTCTCCTGGCCTGGGAACATGCGCGCCCGCTCGACCAAAGCGTCGGTCAGATCCTTTTCGTCCACCTTCACGTCGGCGCTTTTTCCGATCTCCGCCAGAACCAGCCCCAACCGCACGCGTCGTTCGGCGATCGTGCGGAACTCGGCCTTCGTCTCTTCCTCCGTCTTGCCCTCTTCGGCGACGGATTTGCCCGCGCGCTGGCTTTCCTGCTCGTGCTGGCCCCAGATATTGGCGAATTCCTGCTCGACGAGGCTCTGCGGCAGCTCAAAGGAATAGCGGCTGTCGAGCGCGTCGAGGAGCGCGCGCTTCAATTTTTCGCGCGACGCCTTGTCGAAATCGGCTTCGAGGTTGCCGCGAACGGCGGTCTTCATCGCCTCGAGCGATTCGAAGCCGTATTTCTTGGCGAGCTCCTCGTCGAGCCCGAGCGTCTTGGGCGCTGCAACGGCCTTGACCGTCACGTCGAACTCGGCGTCCTTCCCCGCGAGCTGCTTGGCCGCATAGTCCTCGGGGAACCGGACCTTGACGACCCGCTGGTCGCCGGCGGCGACGCCCTCGAGCTGCTCCTCGAAACCGGGAATGAAGGTTCCCGCGCCCAGCACCAGATCGACGTCCCCGCCCGCGCCGCCCTCAAAGGGCTCGCCGTCGAGCTTGCCGGTGAAATCGATCGTCAGCTTATCACCCTTCTCCGCCTTGGCCCCTTCTGGCCTTGCTTCGAATTCCTGAGCACGATCGGCGAGAGACCGCAGCGCCTTCTCGATATCGTCCTCGGCGACTTCGGCGACGGGACGCTCCAGTGAGATGTCGTCAAACACGCCGATTTCGAACTTCGGCAGCGTTTCGAAGGTGACGACATAGGAGAAATCGCCCTCGGCCGTTAACGCGCGCTCGACTTCCTCCTGCCCGCCGGGGAAATCGATCTTCGGCTCGAGCGCGATGCGCAGCTCGTTTTCCTCGACGATCTTGCGGTTGGCGTCGTTAACCGCCTCCTGCAACACGTCGCTCATGATGCTCTTGCCGTAGATCTTCTTGAGATGGCCAATCGGCGCCTTGCCGGGACGGAATCCCTTGATCTGACTTTTCGCCTGAATCTCGCTGAGCTGAGCGGCGAGCTTGGCGGCGAGTTCGCCAGCCGGCAGGACCACCTTGTATTCCTGCTTCAAGCCCTGCGAGGAGGTCTGCGTTACTTGCATCTCGATAGCCTTCTTAATGACTGCGACGTCGCCGGCGCGCGACGACGAATATGTGACTGCCACGGTAGGCGGCTCTGGTGCGGGCGGAGGGAGTCGAACCCCCACGACTTTCGTCACCGGAACCTAAATCCGGCGCGTCTACCAGTTCCGCCACGCCCGCGATCGGCGGATAGGGCCGCCTCAATTCCCTGCCCGTGAACCGGGATCGCTTGAGATGAAATCGAACCGTTCGACTCCCTCTCAAACGATCCTGTTCCCCCGAAAAGGCGCAGTCCCTTGCGCGTTTTGAGGGCGCGCCAAGGCGCTCCCAAGCGCGAACTCGATTCGTCGGGCGTCGCTCTATAGCATGGACGCGGCGGGATGCCAGCCGCCGCCGGCTATTGGGGCGCCACGCGGTGATCCGCGCCTTCGAGCCCGCGGATAAGCGTAATGACTTTTTCATGACCCTGGGGGTCGCGCCATTTGGCGTTGCAGAGCGTCGGACCGCAGACGACTTCCGGAAACTTATATAGGGGCTTGCCGCGGGCGGTTTTTAGTCCGTAGCCGACATTCGGTTTCCAGCCGCCGGCGATCAGCGACTGGCGATAGTCGGAATAGCCTTGCGAAGCCTGCGCCCACGCGGCGGGCGGCAGAAAGCCGCACGCGGCGCAAAAGCCTAAAATAGCGGCAGTCTTGTTCATGCGCGGCGCGCTCATGTCTCAAGCCTCCTCGTGCCTTGGCCGGTTCTAGCGCTCTCTCGACTGCGCGTGAAGAGTGGAGGTCGGGTCATTGCCCCACGGGCCAGGCTGCGCCATAGCTAGACGGCGATGTCACAGCCCCTCTCCCGCCGCGTCGTTCTTTCCAGCGTCGCCGCCAGCCTGGCGGCGCTTCCGGCGGTGGCGCAGTCGCCGCCGCGTTCCCTGCGGCAGATCGAGGCGCGGCCGGGGAAGGCGCGCCTGTCCGGCGGCGGCGACACCAGCATTCTCGGTTTCGAGGGGAGCACGCCGGGGCCGGTCCTGCGCTATCAGCAGGGCGACGAACTCGCCGTCCGTTTCCTGAACAAGCTTGACCAACCCGCCACCATTCACTGGCACGGCTTGCGGGGCGACAATGCGATGGAGGGCGTCGCGCCGCTGACGCAGGCGGCGGTCGCGCCCGGCGGTTCTTACGATTACCGGCGCAAGCTCGCCGATCACGGCCTGTTCTGCTACCGACCGAGCGTCTATGGCGCGACGCCGGAACTCGTCGGGCGCGGCCTTAAGGGCCTGCTCATTGTCGACGAGCCGGCGCCGCTGCCCGCGGACGCCGACCTGCTTCTCGTGCTCGACGACTGGCGGCTTGATGACGCCGGTCAGGTCGTTGGCGGCTTCGACGATCCGGCGGCCGCGCGCGGCGTCGGCCGGATTGGCCCGCTGCTCTGCGTCAACGGCAAGGCTGCGCCAGCCCTGCAGAGCCTGGCGCCCGGCGCCCGGGTGCGGCTGCGTCTGGCCAATCTCAGCAACGCGCGCATCATGGTTCTGTCCCTCGCCGGCGCGCAGCCTTTCGTCATCGCCATCGACGGCCAGCCGTGCGACGCCTTCGAGCCGATCAAGCGGAGCATTCCCGTCGCGCCGGGCGCGCGCTTCGAGCTGATGTTCGACATGCCGGAGACCGAGGGCGCCAAGGCCAATGTGATCTTGCGCGGACCGAATGGCGAGGACCGCGACCTTTTCGTCGCGGAAGCCAAGGGCGCAAAGGCGTCGCGGCGGCCGCCGATCGCGTCGCTCCCGCAGAATGCGTCGCTTCCTGGCGAGATCAAGCTTGCAAGCGCCAAGAAGGTCGATCTCGTGATCGAAACGCGCAAGGCCGCCGCCGGCCCCGCCTGGACGATCAATGGCGCTTTGACCAAAGGCTACGAAGGCTCGCCTCTCTTCAAAGTGGCCAACGGAACCCCGGTGACGCTGGGCTTTGTCAACAAGTCGGGAGCGGCGCTCGCGATGCATGTTCACGGGCAGTGCATGCGTCTTCTGCATGACCTCGATGACGGATGGGAGCCCTATTGGCGCAACGGCGTGATCGTTCCCCCGGGAAAAACCAAGCACGCCGCCTTCCTCGCGGAATCGCCTGGAAAATGGGCCATACATGATGATATTCTGGAGCATGAAGCGGGCGGACTGGCGACTTGGTTCGAAGTCGCCTAGAGCAAGCGTCACAAAGGTGAATAGAACCCAGAAATAGAATCACGTTTTTTCCGTCTGTTCATATCTCTGTGTGAACTTCTGTGACGGAAAAAGCTTCGACGCGAGTTGAAGGCATTGCCAAATGCTGAATCAAACGCACTTGAAGCTTATGGCGGCTTAGCCCGCCCGCGCCGCCGCGCCCTGCGGCCGGATACGGACGGCTTGTTTTCATGCCTGATCGAGGGGGGAGGCCTTGGCCCCGAAGTATTGGATATGAGTAGCGCCGCGCACCTACGGCATCCTCCCCAAGATTTCCCTCACTGGCGCTTCAAACATTTAGACATTGAATATGACGCACCGACGCAATCGGTGTGGATGAATTATCGTGCAGACTCGCCGCATTGCTATACTTTGCCGATGTTGCAAGACGCAATCGACTTTCGTGACGCGATCAAACGGCTGGCGCAGACGGAGGGTTCGAAGTGGCCGATCCGCTACATCGTGATGGCCTCCAAGAAGCCGAATGTGTTCAGCTTGGGCGGCGATCTTGCGACATTCGTTTCCTGCATCAGAAACAATGATCGAGATTCGCTGTTAAGGTACGCCTATGCTTGTATCGAGGTGATGTACACGCTGGCGTCGGCTTTCGATCTTCCTGTCTTGACGTTGTCCGTCGTTAGGGGACAGTGCATGGGCGGCGGCTTCGAAGGAGCGCTGGCCACCGACTTTGTCATCGTCGAGGAGAGCGCGCGTCTCGGAGTGCCCGAGATCGCCTTCAACACTTTTCCGGGGATGGGCGCCGTGACCTTTCTGACACGGCGCGTCGGGCCCGCGCGCACGCAGCAAATTCTCTCGGCCGGTCGCATTTATTCCGCTCGCGAACTGTTCGATCTCGACATCATCGACGTCGTCGCGCCGGAAGGCCGGGCGCTCGAAACCGCCCATGAGTGGATGCTCGACCCCGACGGCTCAAACTGGCGGCGCCGTCAGGCCCTCGTCAAGTTTCGAAAGCAATGTTTCCCCGTACTCAAGGAGGAATTGCTTCGGGTGGTCGAGCTTTGGACGGATTGCTCCATGGCCATTTCACAACATGACCTGCGTTATATGGAACGGCTTGTTTCAGCGCAGTTGCGTCTTCCGGGCGACGAGCTTCCCGGGGGCAAGGGCGAGGCTTCGAAAAAGCCGCCATCTCCCGAAGAGGATTAGCTCATGCTCGTCCGGAGGAAACCAGCCGCCAGCGAAAGCTCCGACGTTCAGATCCATAGCGACCTCGTTGAAACCCTGTTCGGCACCGCCGGTTCATTTTTTGCGGGCCTTCTCGGCGGCCTCATCGCGCCTGCGCTCGCCTGGTTTCTTCTCGGCGAGCGAGTCTATCTCTACTTCGTTGCCCTGATCGCCGTTCTCGGCGCATTTCGTCTTTATGTTTTCTTGGCGCATGCGAAAGCGCCCGTCTCGCTTCGACGATGCGATTCGCGGGAATGGGAGATGCTCTACGCAATCGGCGCGGTCGGCTTCATGACGGCGGTCGGCGGCTCCGTCGCCGTCTTGTTCTACAACCATTACAACGACGTTCTCGGCATTTACAGCATCGTGATTATGATGAGCGGCCTGAGCGGACTTGCGGGTCGCAACGCCGGCCGTCCCTGGATCGTTCTTGCGCAATCGCTCGGTCTCGCGCTTCCCCTTGCGATTGCCGCGATGATGCATGAAGAACGGCGCTACCTGGGCCTCGCGCTGATTGTCGTGCTGCTGATCGTCTCCATTCATTCAACGACGAAGTTTCTGCACGGCAATTTGGAGTCGGCGCTGCGCAACGGCTTGGACGCCACCCGCCAGCGGCAGAAATTCAGCCTCGCGCTGAACTCGATGACGCATGGTCTGTGCATGGGCGACGCCGACCTCTCCGTCACGGTCGTCAATCGGCGCGTCATTGATTTCTTCGGCATCGTAGCGGCGACGACGCCGATCCGGCTCGAAGCGCTGGCGCATGCGATCGGCAAGAGCGTCGGCATGTCGTCGCAGGAAGGCAAAATCTTTTTTGAGCGATGGAGGCTGCACGTCACAATGCCGCGCGCCAACATCTTCACGCACAAGCTCGGCGAACGCTTTTTTGAATTTCACTGCGAACGCGCCGAAGCGGGATCCTTCATTACCGTCATCGAGGACGTGACAATACAAAAGCGCGCGCTCCGCGAGATCGAGCGCATGGCGCATTTCGATGATCTGACGAATCTGCCGAACCGCTATCAGTTTCAGGAGACGCTTGAGGAGGAAATGGTTCAGCTCAGGCAGCGCGGGTTTCGCGCCGCGTTACTCAACATCGATCTCGATCGGTTCAAAGAGGTCAATGACACGCTGGGCCATTCCATCGGCGATCAGCTGCTGTCTGCGGTCGGCGCGCGTCTCGCCGCCTGCGTGCCGCATCCGCATGTGGTGGCGAGACTCGGCGGCGACGAGTTCTGCGTGCTGCTGCGCGCCGGCGAACGCCTGCCTGACGTCGACCAACTCGCCGCAGAAATACTTGCCGAGATGCATCGCACTTTCATCGTCGAAAACCATGTCATCAACATCGGCGCGAGCATCGGCATGGCGGCGGCGCCTGAAGACTCGGAGACTTCCGGCGGCCTGCTCAAATGCAGCGATCTGGCGCTTTACCGGTCGAAAGCCGACGGGCGCGGCAAGGCGATCTGGTATTCCCAGGAGATGCAAGACGCGCTGACCCGAAAGCGCGCAATCGACACCGAATTGCGTCATGCGTTCCTGGCGAACGAATTGATCGTCTACTACCAGCCGGTCGTCGATTGCCGCACCGCGACCATCGTTTCCTTGGAGGCGCTGCTGCGATGGCGCCACCCGACCCGAGGAATGATCTCGCCGGGCGAATTCATTCCGATCGCCGAAGAAACCGGCATGATCATCGAGCTCGGCGCCTGGGCGCTGCGGCAGGCGTGCAATGACGCGAAATCGTGGCCCTCGAACGTCCGTGTCGCCGTCAATATCGCGCCGAGGCAATTCCAACAGAAGGATCTCGCCGAAATGGTCGCGGCGACGCTCCGCGAATCTGGATTGGAGCCCGATCGTTTGGAGCTCGAAATCACCGAAACGACGCTCATGGTGTCAGATGACGTCGAAAGCAAATTGCGCGAGATCGAAGCGCTCGGCGTCCGTCTCTCACTCGACGATTTCGGCACCGGCTACAGCAGCCTCGGCTATCTCAATCGTTTCCCGGTCAAGAAGGTCAAGATCGATCGCGCCTTCGCGCGGCAGGCGATCGACTCGCCCAAAACGCAGGCGATCATCTCGGCGATCTCTGCGCTCGCACAGGATCTATCCATCGATCTCGTCGCCGAAGGCGTAGAAACTGATGCTCAACTCGCCTTCATGGCGAGCAAGAATATTTTTCTCATTCAGGGTTACCTCTACACGCGACCGCGGCCAATCGAGGAGCTGAGACCGCTCCTCGAGTATTGGCGAGACGCTCCGCGACTCGTCAGCGCGGCCTGAGATTTCGCCAGCAGGCCTTAGTTGCGCTCGAGCGCCACCAGGCTACGCCGATCAACCCCAGGTTGCACCATACGTTGCGCGCGAAATATCGCGTGAGACGCGTTATAACGCCGGCCGAATCGGGCTAGGTAGCGCTCTATCGCCGCGGCGCCATTCTGCGGTTCGACGACGTCTCTGACGATCAGCAATTCGTGCGCGTCCTCCGCAGTGAGCGCCGTATTGCTGTCCATCAGACGCTCGGCCTTCACGAAGCCCAGCGTCCGGCCAACCGCCGCGTAAAGTCCCAAGAGATCTGCGGGATCTCCCGAGAAGGAGAATTGCGCGTCCTTTTCGGCGACGATGGCGGAGCAATGCATGGCGAAGTCGAAATCAGAGCCGGTCATGAGGCCGCGCGCCCAGGCGAGCGTAATCACCGGCGTATCGACGATCAGCTCGGAATTTTCGGCGGCCATCTCTCCAAAACCTTCCGCCGGCCTCGGCGCCTCTCGCACGCCATGCGCGAAATCGTAGACGA
Organism: Methylocystis suflitae; assembly: GCF_024448135.1. GTDB lineage: Bacteria > Pseudomonadota > Alphaproteobacteria > Rhizobiales > Beijerinckiaceae > Methylocystis > Methylocystis suflitae. Next base: position 5,004 of record NZ_JAMRYX010000151.1, on the reverse strand, counting down.
TGTAGCGGAGATCGTTCAGCTCGCCTCGATCGATCGCCGTTAGTATGTCAGTAATGGTACGGATCGTTGGCGCGTCAAAACCCGGACGAGTCTTGCGCAATACTAAAGCCTGGTGGTCTTTCAACCAAATGGTCGAAAGACAGCCGCCGGTAACAGAAAGTTCAGCTTGATCACGCAGATAAGGAAAGTTCAACATGTTTCCCGCCATAGTTTGTGAAGGCTCGATTACGTTAAATGAAAATTTAACTTCGCCAACCCTGGCGCGGATGATTGCCTCGAAATTGCGCCAAAGTTACGCCAAGTGCATGACGTTTAAGCAACTTCTCTAACTCTGGAATCAAACGAAAAAATCATCGTCAGGCGACGAGATTGTACAATAAACGGGCGGCGCATACTTTTTCGAGCACGTGTGGCCCTTGGTCGCGGGACAAGTGGGCGCAGCTGATTTATATTAACTAAAGCACTGCTGTAGGCTGCGCAGCGCGCAGTTCGCTTTCGCGGACGGAGTATGCGAATTATGGCGCGTCGGAACCGGACTGCGCGCCAATAAGAGACCGCTCATCGCAAAGCGGCCGGTTCAGAAGGGAGAAAACCAGATGATCATGCGATTTTTCGCCGCCGTGCTATTCGCGGCGGCCGGCTGGGTCACGCAAGCGCATGCGCATGGCGACGTCGGCGTCAATCAGGGTCAATGCCTGATGAAACTCGGTCCCGATACGATGACTTTCACGGGGTATCAGCCGCAAAAGTCACGTGAGCAGTTCTGCGACGACATTCCAGACGCCGGGCCCACCATCATCACGCTTGACGCGCAGCAGGACGAGTTGCGCGACATGAATCTCGAGATGCGCGTCATCCGCGACGTCGGCCAGAAGGACGACACAGAAAATCTCGAGGCGAATACTGAGTATTACTCTCCCCCGAAGAAGTATAAGTCCGGCACGCTCACCTTCGAACACGTCTTTCCGCAGGAAGGCAAGTTCATCGGACTGGTGAAGGCGCGAAGCGACGATGGCGCGAAAGAATATGTTGCGCGCTTTCCGTTCTCCGTCGGCTTGACTCAAACCAGGGAAATCACGATCGCCGTGTTCTTCGGGGCCCTGGCGCTGGTTGGCTTCGGCCTCTGGTACAGGCACCAGTTCATGAGCAAGAAGCCCTCGACGAAGGCTTAAGGCGGCTTCAGCTTAAGAGCTCCACTCGACCGTCGCGTAAGGTTACGCGGCGGTCCATTTGTTTCGCGAGCTCCAGATTGTGAGTCGCGATGAGCGCCGCTAGCCCGGTGCTGCGGGCGAGCGCCAACAACGTTCCGAAAACATGCTCCGCTGTGCGCGGATCGAGATTGCCGGTCGGTTCGTCCGCGAGCAAAAGATGCGGCGCGTTCGCGACGGCGCGGGCGATGGCGACGCGCTGCTGTTCGCCCCCGGAAAGCTCCGACGGCCGGTGCGACGCGCGCGGTCCGAGCCGCAAATAGTCGAGCAGCTGTTGCGCACGCAGGCGCGCTTCGTTCCCGCTCAGCCCATTGATCATCTGCGGCAGCGCCACGTTCTCGAGCGCCGAGAACTCGGGCAGCAGATGATGGAACTGATAGATGAACCCGACGGTGGCGCGCCGCAGCCGCGTGCGCTCGGCGTCGGACATGCGCGACGTCGGCGCATTTGCAATCAGCACTTCGCCGCCGTCCTGGCGCTCCAAGAGTCCGGCGATATGGAGGAGCGTCGACTTGCCGGCGCCAGAGGGCGCCAGCAACGCGACCGTCTCTCCCGGGTAGATTGACAGATTGACGTCCATCAGAATGTCGAGCCGCGCCTCGCCCTCGCGATAGTGGCGCGCGATGCTGCGGAGTTCGAGAACGGCTTCGCTCATCGCGACTACTCGTGCCGCAGCGCTTCGATCGGATCGAGCGATGCGGCTTTCCAGGCTGGATAGATCGAGGCGAGAACGGCGAGCGTGAGCGTCATGACCACGATCGCCGTCACCTCGCGCGGGTCGACGATCGCCGGCAGCCGCGAGAGAAAATAGAACTCCGCGGGGAAGAGATTGGCGTCGAAGAGCTTATTGACCCCGACGCGGATGGTGTCGAGATTTTTCGCCAGCGCCAGACCTAGCGCAAAGCCGGCCAGCGTGCCGACGACGCCGATCGAAGCCCCGATGATCAGGAACACGCGCAGGACCGCGCCCCGCGTCGCGCCCATCGTGCGCAATATGGCGATGTCCTGCGTCTTGTCCTTCACCAGCATCGTTAATCCGGAGATGATGTTGAAGGCCGCGACCACGACGATCAAAGCGAGAATGATGAAAAGAATGTTCTTCTCGACCTGCAGCGTGTCAAAGAAGGTCTTGTTGCGCTGGCGCCAGTCGGTGACGATCAGCGGCCGGTCGATGGACTTTTCGACGTTGATGCGAAAATCATCCATCTTCTCAGGATCAGTGACGAAAGCCTCGACGACCGTCGCCTCATTCTCCCTGTTGAAGAAGAGCTGCGCCTCGGTGAGCGGCAAATAGACGAAGACGCTATCGAATTCGGACATGCCGATCGAAAAGATCGCAACGACTTTGTAGGCTTTGATGCGCGGGGCGACCCCGAAGGGCGTCTGCACCCCCTTGGCGATGAGCAGGCTGACGGGGTCGCCGACGCCGACGCCGAGCGTCTCCGCCAACCGCTGACCGATGGCGACGCCGCCGGCCTTATCGAACCCCGCTAGCGCGCCGCTCTTGACGTTGCCCGCGACGCCGGGGAGCCGCGTCAGGTCCTTCTCGCGCACGCCGCGCACAAGCACGCCCGATTGGCCGAACTGAGTCGATATGCCGGCCGCGCCCTCGACCATGGGAATGGCAAGCTGGACGCCGGGCAGCTTCGCCGTCTTCGCGGAGACCCGGTCCCAATCCGTGAAGGGCGTCTCCACCGCCTGCAAAAAAGCGTGACCGTTGATGCCGATGATCTTGTCCATCAACTCGCGATGGAATCCGTTCATCACCGAAGTGACGACGATGAGAGTCGCGACGCCGAGCATGATGCCGAGGAACGAAAAGCCGGCGATGACCGAGACGAAGCCGTCGGCGCGACGGGCGCGCAGATAGCGCAGCGCCACCAGCCGCTCAAAGCTCGAAAAGGCGCCGGCGCCTCTTGCCGGTTGCGCCGCTTCGGTCATGCCTGAGCCTGTCTCATTGCGGCGACGATGCGGGTGACGGCGTCCTGAGGCGCGAGAAGCTCCCGTTCTCCGGTGCGGCGCTGCTTCACCTCCACCCTGCCCTCAGCCAGGCCCTTGGGTCCGACTAGAACCTGCCAGGGCAGACCGATGAGATCGAGCGTCGCGAATTTTGCGCCGGGGCGTTCGTCGCGGTCGTCATGCAGCACGTCCAGTCCCGCGTTTTCGAGCTGCGTCACAAGATCGGCGCAGACCTTGCCCGTCGCCCGGTCTCCGGCTTTCAGATCGGCGACCCCGACATGGAACGGCGCGACGGATTCGGGCCATATGACGCCGTTGTCGTCATGGCTCGCCTCAATAATGGCGGCGGCGAGGCGCGACGGCCCAATGCCGTAGGAACCCATTTGCACGACGACCTCCTTGCCGTCCGGTCCGTTGACGACGGCCCTCATCGGCTCGGAATATTTGGTTCCGAAGTAGAAAATATGGCCGACTTCGATTCCCCGCGCCGCGACCCGCGAATCCTCGGGAACGGCGGCGAAGGCGGCGGCGTCATGCATCTCGCTCGTCGCCGCGTAGCGGCTGGTCCATTTGTCGACGATTCCCTGCAGACCCGCCGCATCGTCGAAATCGACCGAGGCGGGCGGCGGCGCGAAGGCGAGGAAGTCCCTGTGGCAAAAGACTTCGCTCTCGCCGGTCGACGCGAGAATGATGAACTCATGGCTATTGCCGCCGATCGGGCCCGACTCCGCCGCCATCGGAATGGCTGTTAGGCCCAGGCGCGCGAAGGTGCGCAGATAGGCGACGAACATCTTGTTGTAGGAATGCTGGCCGGCCTCGGCTGTGAGATCGAAGGAATAGGCGTCCTTCATCAAGAATTCGCGCGAGCGCATCACGCCGAAACGCGGCCGCACCTCGTCGCGAAACTTCCACTGGATATGAAAGAGATTGAGCGGCAGATCCTTGTATGAGCGCACATAGGCTCGAAAGATCTCGGTGATCATCTCCTCATTAGTCGGGCCGTAGAGCATCTCGCGGTCATGGCGGTCGGCGATGCGCAACATTTCTTTGCCATAGGCGTCATAGCGCCCCGACTCGCGCCACAGATCGGCGGACTGAATGGTCGGCATCAGACATTCGATGGCGCCGGCGCGGGTCTGCTCCTCGCGGATGATGGCGTTGATCTTGTTGAGCACGCGAAGGCCGAGCGGAAGCCAGGCGTAAATGCCGGCCGACTCCTGTCGGATCATGCCCGCCCGCAGCATCAGCCGGTGCGAGACGATCTCGGCCTCTTTCGGGGTCTCGCGCAAAATGGGCAGGAAATAGCGGGAAAGGCGCATGTCGAATCCGGTTGGGCGAATCGGGGAGCGGCGAGCATAGCCTGTCCGCCGCCCGAGCAAACGGCGCGGGCGAGGCTGTTGAACCCCGGCGCGGCCGAAAACGCAAGCGGCGGGCGCCCTTCTCTTCCGGGCGGCCCGCGCCCATTTTTGCAGATGAACTCTCAAGGAGGCCGGCATGGGCAAGGCGATGGGCGAGGATATGGGCAAGGCTAAAGGAAAGCCTGCAGCCAGACATCCCTGGGGGAGCGTGCGCGACAATCCCGAGTTCAGTCGCTTCGAACTCGACATCGATGGAGAGACGGCGCTCGCCTATTACCGCATCGACAATGACGTAATGGTCTTCACTTCGACGCAGACGCCGCCAAGGCTGCGCGGTCAAGGCGTCGCCTCGGAGCTCATCCGCAACGCGCTGGAATTCGCGCGGGCGCGCGGGTTGAAGGTGAGGGGCGACTGCTCCTTCGTCGCGGACTATTTGCGGCGCCATCCCGAAAGCGCTGAGTGACGTTATGAGTTCGCGC